>JBKGZA010000132.1:0-9387 GCA_046545815.1 Bacteroidales bacterium | reverse complement strand
ATTCAAAATCGATCCAAATGAAATCCATCGTTATTAAATTTTACCGATTTTAGGAAACAACCAATATTAAAAAGCAAAACACCCCCTCTCCAAACTCCTGAGAGGGCGCTTGCTCACCGAAGTTCACCGAAAAACACATTCTAACAGCAAACTATAAGGGTACCCCCCTGTTTTTAATGAGCGAAGCTCACCTACGCTAAAGCTTCGGTGAGCTAAGGTGGAGCTGCCGGGAGTCGAACCCGGGTCCGGACAAGAAACCGAAATGGTTTCTACATGCTTAGCTCTTGTTCGGTATTTCGGAAACAGCATGGTCAAAAGCAAAACCTTCACTGTTTCCTAGCCTCTGAAAGTTTCACCCAGACACCAAGGCATGCCTGAGCTATACCAACTTTACGGTTACACCTCTGAACCCGGCCGCGGCTGGTCAGCGCTTCCGGAGAGGCGGCTCGCCCCACGGCTTTTGCCTGCGGGGTTAAGTGTTAATCCTGGATTTCAGGATTACGCAGCGAGCGCGTAATTTTCGTTATCACTTATTTGATCTGAGAATTGAGATTTACGAGCTAAATTCCCAACGCTCGGCATGCTTCCATTTCGATTCATCTTACCGTCAATGCCTCGTCAGCCCCGCATATTATTTTAACGCAAAGGTATAAATTATTATTATATATCCTTACATTTTTAAAGAAAACAAATATTCATTTACCCTTCCTAACCAATAAACGTAAGGTATGAACCATAAGATTTGGGTTGTTATTTTACGCGCGAAATAAAAAAGCTTCCCGAACGCAGGGCAACAATTAACAGAAACGGAGAAATACAGAGAGGCTCAAATGCCTGTTGATTAAGAAGTTATAAGTTTGGCCTGCACATTTTTTCAATATATTCTAACTATGTAAAAATTTAACAATTCTTGCTTCCACTCCAAACTACCAACGGATAGATATCCAATCATTTAGTTATTATTCTCTATCCGAAAACCTTTAACTTCTTTATGGTAGACCTGGGATCATCGGATCTAAACACAAAACTTCCTGCCACCAATACGTCAACGCCGGATTCAACCAAACGCGGAGCATTTTCAGTAGAAATGCCTCCGTCAACCTCAATGAGCGCATTTGAACCGGTATCTTCAATAAGTTTTTTCAGTTTTCTGATCTTTTCATAGGAATGCGGAATGAATTTTTGTCCGCCGAATCCTGGGTTTACTGTCATAATCAGGACCAGATCCACATCCTGTATGATCTCCTCCAGCGTGTTAACAGGGGTATGGGGATTCAGGCATACCCCGGCCTTCATGTTACTGGCATGAATTTGCTGAATGTCTTTATGCAGATGAGGGCAGGTTTCCATGTGAATGGTGAGGTTATAAGCTCCGGCTTTGGCAAAATCTTCAATGAACTGGGAGGGTTGGGACATCATCAGGTGAACGTCCAGCGGCTTTCGGGCATGTTGTTTTATTGCTTTCAGAACAGGCAAACCGAAAGATATATTCGGAACAAAAACACCGTCCATGACATCAAAATGAATCCAGTCTGCTGCACTTTCGTTAAGCATTTCAATGTCTCTCTGAAGATTGCCAAAATCTGCCGATAATATTGAAGGGGCTACCAAGTGTTTCATTTTGTATAAATTTTTACCACAAAAATAATATAAAATATCAATTATTCCTTTTCCGCTTGTTTCATGAACTCTCTTAATACCACTGTTGCATAAGCCCCTTTGGGCAATGTAAAACGAAGCCTGAGTCCATGCTCTTCTTTTTCTGCCTGAATGACAGGTATTATTATTCCCTGTCTCCTTGTTCCGCTCAATCGGGCTTCAAACAGGTTTTTCCATGTAATGTGTTCGTTTGATATGACTTTCTCTTCAAGTTGAGCTGAATGCCCTTTGGGGGATTTCATTTTTTTGCCGAATATGGGTCCGGTATAACATATTTCTTTGTTTTCGAGCCTCTTTTGTTCTGCTGCTGCATCTTCAACCATAAAAATTCCCCCGGTATCGTGCTTCTTGGCAACATCTCCCTCCAGCATTTTGTCGTAAAGGCCTTCAAATAAGCGATACACCATATAATGGTTGAAGAGATGGCTTTGATATGCTGAAAGGAGAAATCTTTTGAACCATTTGTTTTTTTCATTTCTTTTGCCAGTCACTATTTCATATCCCTTTTGGGCATTATCACCTTCTATGCCAAAGCGCTGGGGGCCATAATAATTGGGCAAACCTTTACTGTGGATGATGTCAATGATGGGTTGTATTTGCTCCAGAGCTTTTTCGGCCTTGTATTTAAGATTGGTTATTTTGATAGAAAAAGCGTTGGCCAGAAGATGCCCTTGTTTTATTTTTTTTTGGTGCCAGGTCAAATCATTTATTTTTAAAGGCAGTTCGTCTTCCAGTTTATAGGCCAGATCTTTATTTTCTTTATCTTTCAACCAAACGCTGAAATATTGCGAAGCAACGGCCTGTTTGTCCTTTATCCCGGCAAAATTGACATCTTTGGAGCTGACCTGGTATATTCCGGCCAGGGCCTTTTGTACGTCCCTGCTGGTAATCCCTTTCTTTGTAAGATGAATAAAAAGGTGTTCCCCTTCACCAATAGGCTGATAAACAGGAATTTCTTCCACAACAAAATCTTCCGGAGTTTCTTTTATATTTCCCCCGATACCTTTTATTTCCTCTGTGATATAAGGAAGACTGAAATCATTGGGGTTCATAGAGCATGGATCATTTACAATTATATTTTAAGCAGCGTGTTAAAAGGTTTAAAGATATGTAATTTCTCAGGAGTAGAATCAATTAGGCGACAATATTATCCGAGATAGGATTTAAGAATTTTTTTTCTGGTGGTGTGTTTGAGTCTTTTAATGGCTTTTTCTTTAATCTGCCTTACTCTTTCCCGGGTAAGGTTAATTTGTTCACCTATTTCTTCCAGTGTAAAAGGGTGTTTGTTTCCCAAACCAAAATATAATTTAATAATTTTTGCCTCTCTTTCGGTAAGAGAAGTAAGGGCCCATTCAATTTCGCGGTTAAGCGATTCATGCATAAGGTTTTCGTCAGGTGGAGGATTTTCGTCGCTTTCCATTACCTCGTACATATTGTTTTCCTCTTCCTGATTAAGCGGTGCATCCATTGACAACGGTTTATTGGTATGTTTAAGGGTTTCTTTGATCTCTTCAGGAGCCAGTTTTATAACCCGGGATATTTCTAGTAAAGAAGGCTCTCTTTCATGTTCCTGTTCCAGTTCGGTAAGTGCTTTGTTGATTTTACTGATGGAACCGATTTTATTTACAGGCAATCTGACAATTCTTGCCTGTTCGGCCAGGGCTTGGAGGATAGATTGTCTGATCCACCAAACTGCATAAGAGATGAATTTAAATCCCCGTGTTTCGTCAAATCTTTTAGCTGCTTTAATCAGCCCCAGATTCCCTTCATTGATCAAGTCGGACAAGCTGAGCCCCTGGTTTTGATATTGCTTGGCCACGGAAACAACAAACCTCAGATTTCCTTTGATCAGTTTTTTCAGGGCCTCCTCATCATTGTTTTTTATTCTTCTCACCAATTCAACTTCTTCTTCAGCCGTTAATAAATCTTCCTTGCTGATATCCTGAAGATATTTATCGACTGAAAGATCTTCACGATGAGTAACTTGTTTGATTATTTTGAGCTGTCTCATCTATTAATATTTGGCTTTGTTTAAACGAAAAAGCCTCTTTCAAAATTGTAAAAAAGTGTTGGGTGATAATAATCATTTGTAAAGACAAAAAATTTATTTTTGTATTGAACAATATTTAAAATAATTTTTTGTTTTATTTTGGTAAATTCTATGAAATCCTATAATATTGCAGCAGATTTCCAAACTAGGTAATCTAGCATTTTCTCCTTTTCCCGAATCAAATAATTTACTGTTTTACTGATAATCAAATTTATAATCTAATTTCCAATATTAATAATTATGTACGACATTCTTGAATTGAATAAAAAATTGGTATCTGAACTAAGACAGATTGCTAAAGAGTTGAATATTAAAAAGGCGGATTCACTTAGAAAGCAGGATCTGATTTATAAAATCCTGGATCAACAGGCCATAAACGCGACAGAGGAATCAAAATCAGAGAAAAAATCCACAAGTAAGAAAAGCTCGAGGCAATCCAAGCAATCTAAAGAATCTGCGGAAACGAAGGGTTCACGAGCAGCCAGCACGTCACAGGAGACAGAAACTTCAGCCCAGCACGTACAACAGCAGGCCGGAAATTCATCCGGTTTATCCGGGAAAAATACTTCACAAAAACAAAACGATGTGCAAACCGATACTTTAGAACCTGAGGAATCTGTGGGATCCGGAGAGGTCAGTGAGGAGTCAAAGGAAAAGAAAGAGGTGCAGGATAAGAAAAAATCCGCAGGTGCTCAGCAGAAACGTAAGCGTACACAGGATCGCAGCCAATATGAATTTGAAGGCATTATTTCCAATTCAGGAGTACTGGAAGTTATGCCGGATGGTTACGGGTTTTTACGTTCCGCTGAATACAATTATTTAAACAGCCCTGACGATATCTATGTTTCACAGTCACAGATAAAGCTTTTCGGACTTAAAACGGGGGATACGGTGGAAGGAACCATACGCCCGCCTAAGGAAGGTGAAAAATATTTTCCTTTAATTAAGGTACAAAAGATCAACGGAAGAAATCCTGATTTTATCCGGGATCGGGTGCCTTTTGATTACCTTACGCCTCTTTTCCCGGAAGAAAAGTTTAAGTTGACCACAAATACTGAGCGGGATACAATATCATGCCGGATGGTAGATATGTTTGCTCCTATAGGCAAAGGGCAGAGAGGCCTTATAGTGGCTCAGCCTAAAACGGGGAAAACACTTCTGCTGAGAGATATTGCCAATGCCATAGGCCACAATCATCCTGAGGTGTATATGATTGTCCTACTGATAGATGAAAGGCCTGAAGAGGTTACGGATATGGCCCGAAATGTTAAGGGCGAAGTCATATCATCCACATTTGATGAGTCAGCTGAACGTCACGTCCGAGTAGCCAATATCGTACTTGAAAAGGCTAAAAAGATGGTAGAATGCGGCCATGACGTGGTTATATTGCTTGATTCAATCACCAGATTGGCCAGGGCTTTTAATACAGTTTCTCCGGCATCAGGGAAAATCCTTTCCGGTGGTGTGGATGCCAATGCACTGCATAAACCGAAAAGATTCTTCGGTGCAGCTAGAAATATCGAAGAAGGCGGTTCATTAACCATCCTGGCAACTGCTCTTACAGAAACCGGCTCCAAAATGGATGATGTGATATTCGAAGAATTTAAAGGAACCGGCAATATGGAGCTACAGCTCGACAGAAGATTGTCCAACAGAAGGATATTCCCTTCCATCGATATTACCATGTCGAGTACCCGAAGAGAAGAGTTGCTGCTTGACGAAGAAGTGCTCAACAAGGTATGGATATTGAGAAATTATCTTACGGATATGACCTCAGTTGAAGCGATGGAATTTTTGAGGGATAAGATCGCGAAGACAAAATCCAACCAGGAATTTCTGATTTCCATGAATAGTGAATAACATCGGATGATGCAGATGAAGGAATTTGTTCTTAAAATGCGAACCCGATCAATAGGGTTCGCATTTTTTGTTGGTGTACGGGCTCATAAATTTTTCAATTATTTGTATTTATTTTGAATGGCTAAAATAAATAATCCATTAATGATGATTTTCGTCACTTTATAAAGATCGACACAATTTTTATTATATTTTTGTGGTATTTTAATATAAGTTTTAAAATTAAGGAGCAAAAATGGCACAAAACAAAAGTTTTATAACCTGCGACGGAAATTATGCAGCGGCACATATAGCCTATATGTTCAGTGAAGTAGCTGCAATTTATCCCATTACCCCTTCCTCTCCAATGGCTGAGTTTATTGATGAATGGGCAGCACACGGAAGGAAGAACATTTTTGGGGACGAAGTACATGTAACGGAATTACAGTCAGAGGGTGGCGCTTCTGGTGCAGTACACGGATCTCTTCAGGCCGGAACCCTAACCTCAACGTTTACTGCCTCACAGGGTCTCCTGTTGATGATACCAAATATGTATAAAATAGCAGGAGAATTATTGCCTGGGGTATTTCATGTGAGTGCAAGGACCGTAGCCACTCAAGCACTGTCCATTTTTGGTGATCACAGTGATGTTATGGCTGCCAGGCAGACAGGATTTGCCTTTATCGCCAGCGGCAGCATTCAGGAAATTATGGATTTAGCTGCTGTGGCTCATCTTGCAGCCATTAAAACCAGAATCCCTTTTACCCATTTCTTTGATGGCTTCAGGAATTCTCATGAAATACAGAAAGTTGAAGCCCTGAATGAAGAGCATCTGGCACACTTAGTTGATTATGAAGCACTTCAAAAATACAGGGACAATGCTTTAAGCCCGGAACATCCGGTAACCCGGGGAACAGCTCAAAACCCCGATATCTTCTTCCAGGCTCGTGAATCCTGCAATAAATTTTATGAGCCGGTGGCCGACGTGGTAGATCAGTATATGCAAGAGATTACCAAGTTGACCGGCAGGGAGTATCATCCATTTACCTACTACGGCGCTGAAGATGCTGAACGTGTGATTGTCGCAATGGGTTCTACCACTCAAACGATCAGGGAAGTGGTTGATCACCTGAATAATAAGGGCGAAAAGGTTGGACTGCTCAATGTTCATCTTTACCGGCCTTTCTCCGAGAAGTATTTCTTTAAGGTGCTTCCCAATACGGTAAAACGAATGGCTGTTCTTGACAGAACCAAAGAACCAGGAGCTATGGGAGAACCGCTTTATCTGGATGTCAGAAATCTTTTCTATGAAAAGGAGAATGCTCCATTGATAGTTGGCGGTCGGTATGGACTGAGCTCCAAAGATACCAAACCTTCTGATATCGTTTCGGTATTTGAGAATCTGAAACAAAAGGAACCTAAAAATCAGTTTACAATTGGTATAGTAGACGATGTTACCTATAAATCACTTCCCTTGCAGCCTGAAGTAAGTGTTGTACCTGAAGGAACTTTCGAAGGAAGATTTTATGGTATCGGAGGAGATGGTACCGTTGGAGCCAACAAGAATTCAATCAAGATTATCGGAGAATCCACCGATAAATATGCTCAGGGTTATTTTGCTTACGACTCCAAAAAATCCGGAGGAATTACCGTTTCACACCTGAGATTCGGCGACCATCCGATTCATTCTTCCTATCTGGTAAGTCATCCCGATTTTGTAGCATGCCACGTTCCGGCTTATCTTGAAAAATACGATATGCTTGATGGCATAAAAGAGGGGGGAACCTTCCTGCTCAATAGTATCTGGGATGCTGAAGAAACTAAGAATAAGCTTCCCAATAAAGTTAAGAAGCAACTGGCTGAAAAGAATATTAACTTCTATATCATTAATGCAACCAAGGTTGCAGGTGAGATTGGCCTTGGAGGACGCACCAACACAATCATGCAGTCTGCTTTCTTTAAAGTAGCCAATGTTATACCTTATGAACAGGCTGTTGACGAGATGAAGAAGGCCATTGTGAAAACCTTTGGCAAGAAAGGCGAAGATATTGTAAATATGAACCGCCAGGCTGTTGACAGAGGCGGTGAGGTGGAGAAGATAGAAATACCCGCTGAGTGGGCGAATCTGGAAGAAAAGGAAAAAGAGGAAGCTACCAACGGTCTTCCTGAATTCATTAAAAATGTTGCCATGCCCATTCATGCACAAAAAGGTGATCAGCTTCCTGTAAGCGCATTTTTAGGGCGCGAAGACGGAACATTCCCGCCGGGAACCACTCAATATGAAAAACGGGGTGTCGCCGTTAATGTTCCTGAATGGATACCTGAAAACTGTATACAGTGTAACCAATGTGCTTATGTATGTCCACATGCAGTTATCAGACCGTTCCTGCTTACCGGTGAAGAAACAGAGAATGCTCCTGAGGGCACTGCGACCTTAAAAGGAAAAGGCCCCATTAAAGAGTACAACTACAGGATTCAGACAAGTGTGCTCGATTGTACAGGTTGCGGAGTATGTGTTGATGTATGTCCGTCCAAAGAGAAGGCACTTGTTATGAAGCCTCTGGAAGATCAGATGGATCAGGTTGAGAAATGGGAGTATATGGATAAACAGGTCGGTTATAAAGATACCGTGGTATCAAAAGAAAAGAACCTTAAAAACAGTCAGTTTGCCGAGCCACTGTTTGAATTCCATGGTGCCTGCCCTGGTTGCGGTGAAACACCCTATCTGAAAGTGGCTACCCAACTGTTTGGCGACAGAATGATGATCGCCAATGCAACTGGATGTTCCTCCATTTACGGCGGCTCAGCTCCTTCAACTCCCTATAAACCGGGAAGAGACGGAAGAGGACCTGCCTGGGCAAATTCATTGTTTGAAGATAACGCGGAATATGGCTATGGAATGGCAGTTGGAGTCAATAAGCTAAGGAAAAGAATTGCTCAGAAAATGAATGAGGCCATGAATGACGGAGTATCGGATGATACCAGGGCCGCATTTCAGGAATGGATAGACAATAAGGAGAATGCCGAAAAATCAAAAGAGGCATCCGATAAAGTAATAGAAGCCCTGCAGAAGGAAGATCATAAGATTGCCGATGACCTTCTGAAACTTAAGGATTATCTCAGGAAACGTTCCGTTTGGCTTGTTGGTGGTGACGGATGGGCATATGACATTGGCTATGGCGGATTGGACCATGTCATTGCTTCCGGTGAAGATGTGAATGTCATGGTGCTTGATACAGAGGTATATTCCAATACCGGTGGACAGGCATCTAAATCAACTCCTGCCGGGGCGGTAGCTAAATTTGCGGCTTCGGGCATGAAAAACCGTAAAAAGGACCTGGGCCTGATGGCTGTAAATTATGGCAATGTTTATGTAGCCCAGGTTTCTATGGGGGCCAATCAGAATCAATACTTTAAAGCATTAAAAGAAGCTGAAGCTTTTCCCGGCCCCTCGGTTATAATTGCCTATTCTCCATGTATCAATCATGGGTTGAGAAGGGGTATGGATCAAATTATGGAAGAAGAAAAACAGGCAGTAAAGGTAGGATTCTGGCAAAATTACCGATACAATCCTTTACTGGAAAAAGAAGGGAAGAATCCATTCATACTTGATTCCAAAGAGCCTGACTTTAGTGGTTTCCAGGATTTCCTGATGGGTGAGGTAAGATATTCTGCTCTGAAGAAATCCTTCCCGCAACAGGCAGAGATTCTCTTTAAACAAGCGGAAGAAGATGCCAGATGGAGATACAACAAATACAAAAAGCTGGCTCAGGAATAACAAAGATTGGTTTAATTAATGATAAAAGAGAAGCAGTTATAAGATTTTTCTGCTTCTCTTTTTT
>JBKGZA010000131.1:0-9435 GCA_046545815.1 Bacteroidales bacterium | reverse complement strand
TCGGAGGGCGTTATCTTGAAAAGGGTTATGTAGATGATCCGGCCCTGGCATCAGATTTCAAACATGATATCAAAATAAAAGTCTCGGTTTTGGATCCTGATCACCCGGTAACAAAAAACATGAATGATTTCATCATTTCAGATGAAGGGTATTCCAATCTAAGAGTGAGATCCTTTGTGAATACCCTGCTTACCACAGATCATCCCCAATGTGCCAACAAAGTAGCATGGACAAACAAATACAATAATTCAAGGATCGTCTATCTTTTATTCGGTCATGACCATAAGGCCTACCAGGATGAGAATTACCAGCGCCTCCTCTCCAGCGCAATTGAATGGGTTGCCCGGAAACCGTATTAAGTTTACGCCAGGTGCCCTTTGTATGTTAAGGGGGGCACTGCGATTTTTGTGATTGAATGATTAAATATTTGCCCTTGGGAACTTGTCATAGTTTCACTATCACTCCAACAGTAACGGCTCCCGAAGTCAGGATGTTATCCATATTGGCGCCCAGATTGAAACTGGAGGTTCTGTCCCTGACCTCAGTTCCTCCTGCATCGGTTTTTTCCGTAGCATGGCTGTAACTCATATTAAAACCATTAATAAAAGCCTCAAGGTCAATTTTCTCGTTTAAATCATAGGAAATTCCTGGATAAACAGAAAACTCAATTGTATTGGTAACAGGGCCGTCTGTAGTTGTTCCGCCCGACTCCACTTTCGACCAGGCCGATGAAAAGCCCAACTGTCCCTCTCCAAACAGGGTAAACTTATTCATGCTCACCACATAGTACCGGGCAAATGGCTGTATGCCAAAACCCATGGATTTATCAATTACCTCCGTTTCACCCGGGCTCTTTTCCCTGGAGGTATTGATCCCGATACCCAACCCTACGGCAAAATCTTCGGAAAGGAAGATGCCTCCTTTCGGATTCAGACTAAATGACGTACTGGTTCCCTTATCCGTTGAAATGTCTCCTGACTTGATTTTTCCGCCGGTAGTGCTGAAATTAAAGCTGCCTCCTGCAAAATATTGGGCATGAACAGTAGTTCCGGCCATAATCAAGAATAAAACCAAATAAACAACTTTTTTCATTTTTGAAAGGTTTTTTTATGATGCTTGCTAATTTGGACAAGCCAAAACGGAAACACATTAAATTCCTTGAAAGCATCCTGTTTGGTTTTGGCTTGTCCAAATTAGGGTTTTTCGGCTTTCACCCCTACTCACTTCAAGGGCATTTCAGGCCACTTTCTTCATTTGTAAATATATCGGTTTACGATCAAAAATCAAACCATATCCCACTATTATAAGAATTTCACTACAAAAAACAATACATTTTCATTGACAATTCAAATACTAAGATTTATTTTTAACTATTTTTGTTCCTAAACCTAATGCAGGGTCATGAGTAATACAGATAACGAAAACAGCAAAAATACTCCTGATGGCCAGGCTATGGGCAATGAAAAATCTACTGCTACTGTAGAAGAGCTGGAAACTCCCAATGAAGAACTGCAATCATCCAATGAGTAGCTGCAAAGCGTCAATGAAGAACACAAGCAAAAAATAGAAGCATTAACCCATTTGAACAATGTTAATCTGCAAATCTTATTGATTATGACCTTTGATAACGACAAAAGTTCAAGACTAAGAAAAAAGGCAGAAGAAATTCTTGAGCAAAGGGGCGTACAAAATCAGGAGTTGTATAAAAAAGATATTGAATCGCTGGTACAGGAGCTGAGCATCCATCAGATTGAACTGGAACAGCAGAACGAAGAGCTAAAAAATACACAGTACGAACTTGAACGGTCCCGGGACCGGTATTCCGATCTTTTTAACAATGCTCCTGTTGGATATTTCATCATAAGAAAAGACTACCGCATCCTGGATGTTAATAATACAGGTGCCAAAATGCTTGACCTACAGAAAAACAAATTGAAAAACAAAGCATTTACCACCTATATTGATTCCGATTCTCAGGATACTTTCTATTTCCATCTGAAAGACCTCTTAAAAACCGGAGAAGGGAAATACTGCGAAATTAAGCTAAAAAGGAGGAATGGTGAGATTATCTATGTAAACCTTGAAAGTACACCGGTAAAAGAAACACATACTTCCGAAAGACCCGAAATAATCCGTACCGCCATAACTGATATTACAGACCAAAAGGAAACAGAGCTGGCATTAAAGAGCAGCAAACAAAATTTATTGGTAGCCAAAGAGCGGGCTGAAGAAAGCGACCGGCTGAAATCAGCCTTTCTGGCCAACATGTCGCACGAGATAAGAAGTCCCATGAACGGTATTCTGGGTTTTACCCAGCTATTATTAAGCAGAACCTCTGAAGATGATGAACTGAAGGATTATCTGGACATCATATACGAGCGTGGAAATTACCTGCTCCAAATCATTGATGACATCATTGACATCTCAAAGATCGAAGCCAATCAGTTAAAAATAGAAAAAAAACAGTTCTGTCTGAATGATTTGCTGAATGATTTATACCATACCTATAAAGCGGAGCTGGAAAGCAATAAAAAGAAGGACATTCATTTCGAACTTTTCATTGATTTTTCCAGAGAAAGCAGCTTTATTTATTCGGACAAGACCAGGCTGCATCAAATCCTTTCCAATCTGATTTCCAATGCCTTAAAATTTACTAAAAAAGGCAGCATTAAATTTGGATATGAGCAAAAGGATTCAGACACCCTTCAGTTTTTTGTAAAAGACACTGGTATAGGAATCCCCAAAGAAAAGCAAAAAGATGTATTTGACCGTTTCAGACAAGCCGAGGAGGGATCTTCTTCAAAAAGCTATGATGGAACTGGTTTGGGATTGTCTATTTCCAGAAATCTGGTGCGTTTATTAAACGGCAATATGTGGGTGGAGTCGGAAGAAGGCAAAGGCTCTGCTTTTTATTTTACCATTCCACTGGAGAAAGGTGAGCAACAACCTTCTGAACGCCCATGGAAACAGGAAAAACAAAATTATAACTGGAAAAATATAAAAATCCTTGTGGTGGAAGATGATCCGGTTAGCCAGCGTTATTTAAAGGAAATACTGGATGATACGGGAGCTGAAATTGTCATCGCCGGCAGCGGTACTGATGCTTTTAGAATGTTCTCGCGCTCCGGGGATTTTTGCATGGTGCTTATGGACATCAAACTGCCCGATAAGAGCGGATACCAAGTGGCCAGGGAAATAAGGAAAGAAGCACCGGATATACCCATAGTTGCTCAAACGGCTTATGCAATGCATGAAGACAAGGTCAAATCGATTGAGGCAGGATGCACGGATTACATTTCAAAACCGATAGACCCAAAAGCTCTCCTCGCCATCATGAACAAATACCTGAAAAAAACTTAGTAAAGCGCAACCCTGGATAGAATTGGTGATGCCTTGGCGTCCTCAATGCGCACCCGGATTCCTTCAATATTTTTCCCGGGCAGTTTCAGTATCCGTTTATACCCAATTGTGGTTCCGTTTTGAACGGTTTCCCACTTGCCGTTGGTTTCTATATCCACAGTAAATTTTTTGACACGCTGCCCATAGTTAATATTTTCCTGTATAAGCATTCTTTTTGGCGAAATAGCATCTGAAAAAGCCAGTTCCACCGATGACTTCACCGTGCCTTTCTTCGGAGCCCATACAGAAGAGAAGCTGGTATCAGTGAGATGTGATCCTGAAAAACAATGTTCAGGACTTCGCACTTCAGAGGGCTTTACTTTGGCATCCAGCGCAAGATCGTTGTCATATATTGCCTCTACCGTATCGGAAAATGCATGCAGCCGCTCCACATACGCTTCAGGGAGGAGCCCCCGTTGATCTGGCGGAACATTCAAAAGAAGCAGGCTGTTCCTTCCCACCGATTTTTCATAGATGTTCAGCAGCTCCTCAACGGTTTTCAGCCGGCTGTCATCATGATAGAACCAGTCGGAGCTGATGGACACATCGCATTCTCCCACCACCCAACGTGAACCGTTCGGATCTCCTGTATTAAGATAGTCCTGGTCGGCCTTTCCGACATCCACTTTACTGGTATCCATCAACGACCAGTTGGTTGCTCCTGCAATTCCGTTTTCGTTGCCAATCCAGCGTACATCAGGGCCTTTGTCAGAAAATATCACAGCCTGGGGCTGATGTTTCCTCACCATAGACCAGTATCCCTGAAAGTCGTACTCCATATCCTTTGCATCAGGTCCTTTAGCTCCGTCGAACCATACTTCATGCACCTTGCCATAGCCGGTTAACAACTCCCTTAATTGATTCTTGTAAAATTCATTGTATTCATCCGTACCATATTTGGTTTCATGGCGATCCCATGGAGAAAGGTAAAAACCGAATTTCAGACCGTACTTCCTGCAGGCATCGGAGACTTCTTTCACAATATCTCCGTTACCGTTTTTGTAAGGTGAATTTTCAATGGTATAATTGGTATATTCTGAAGGCCACAAACAAAAACCGTCGTGGTGCTTGGCAGTCAATATAACCATTTTCATACCCGCTTCCTTGAAGGCTTCTACCCATTGTTCCGCATCGAAATCGGAGGGAATGAAGCGCGAGGGATCGGCATCTCCCTCACCCCATTCCACGTTTGTGAACGTATTCATGTTGAAATGCACAAAAGCGGTAAATTTCATTTGTTGCCAATTGACCTGCCTTTGATGGGGCAGAACCAGATTGGTGGTGTCAATATAACGGGCCTGTGTGTTTTCTGAACATGTTTGTTCCTGTTTACATCCGGTAAACAAAATCAGGCCTGCAAATAAAACGACAGTGGCTTGAATATGTATTGTTTTCATGAGTTTTATTATTAAGATTTTTGTTCTTTATACTTTCTTCAAATATACCTATGGGCAGTAAAAATAAAAATTTCCACCGGGAAAATATCACTTACTATACTTTTACAGTATAAGCATATCCGATTTGCCATTATGCTGCATTATCCCCAAACTTATACCTAAACACCACAAGCAGATATCCTTACCTGGTGAGCATAATGATACATGCAATTACCGTGGTAACGATTACCAATATCCGGTAGCCTTTTTCCGGTATAAGCTTTACAACCCTTACACCGATGAAGGCTCCTATTACGATGGCAGGCAGCATGGAGAGGTCGAATGCAAAAGTACGCATATTGATGGTATTCCATGAAAACACATGAAACGGGACTTTCGAAACATTGATGATCAAAAAGAACCAGGCCTTTGTTCCGATGAACATATTTTTGGGAAGATACATGGTCAACAGGTAGATGGACATGATCGGTCCGGCAGAGTTGCCGATCATCGTTGAAAAGCCTCCAATCATTCCGATGATGGCAGAAAACCACCAATAATCGGGAACAGTGATCTGGTTTTTCCGGTTATCTTGCCATATCATAAGAATAACACCCATTAATATGGTCATGGCAATTAGGGTGTTAAAGAAATCACCGCTCACCCGGTTTCCTACCAGCACACCGATCACTACCCCAGCTAAGGCCCAGGGAATGGGTTTCAATACATATCTCCAGTTGGCATGTCGGTTGTAGTAAGAAACGCCGAAAATGTCGCCCATAATAAGCATCGGAAGCAATAGACCGGTGGAAGGCTTGCCACCGAATATCATGGCCATGATAGGAACCACAAGGAATGCTGCTCCGGATAGTCCCGTTTTGGTAGCCCC
Organism: Bacteroidales bacterium; assembly: GCA_046545815.1. GTDB lineage: Bacteria > Bacteroidota > Bacteroidia > Bacteroidales > UBA12077 > JAGXLC01. The sequence continues at coordinate 3,771 of JBKGZA010000131.1, read as the reverse complement.
GATAAGTATACCGCACAGAAAGACCAGCCCCCATTCCGCGGGATCCAGATCAAACGATTGAAGCAACCCGAAAAAGTTGCTGAAGAGTTCTACCATGCCTGATAAAGTTTAAACGGCTGCGAATATATAATAAATTGTCAAATTGTTATATTGTCGCATTGTTGAAATGTAAGCTAAGAGCACAGAGCGCAAAGCTTAGGGATTGTTTGGTTTGACTTCGAATAATCCGGAGATACCAGAGAAAAACATGGCAAGAAGTTAGTAAAATGGCAATACCGTTAGAAGGATGGAGCGGAGCGACAGTGCCACGAAACGAAACAAAATAAGGACAACTGCCTAAATGCTCATTACTCAATACTATTCACATTTTTTCGTCTTCCCGTCTCCTATTCTCAGCCTTAGCCTCAATGATGCTCCATCCCCGCAATATTGTTCCTTAACTCATCAAAAAAGGAGATCATCTTATCGGTATCCCGTTGTTTGATCAGTTCTATCAGATACGAAAGCTTGGAATGGATGTTTTCTATCTGTTCCAGTGCGTAGGGGTTGAACAAAATTTCGGCAAGCAGGTAATCATCCTCAGACAGCAGACCGCGGGCAATATCCAGATGTCTTTTAAAGGTGGTGCCTGGTGCCTCCTGTGTTTTCATGGTAGCAGCAAAGACCAAAGTTGAAGAGAATGGGATGGCCAGGGAATAGGCAGTGGTTTTGTCGTGTTCCTGAAAGGTGTATTCAAAGATCTTCAGCCGGAAAGAGAGGTAGAAATCCCTGAAAAAGGCCTTCCCTTTTTCGTCGGATTCTTTTATGATAACGGCATTTTGATTGCTAAGCTCCCGCACATTGGCAAAAGTAGGACCAAACATTGGATGTGTCGAGACGAATCGCATCCCTTTTTTCCTGTAATATTCATCCAGCCCGTTTTTAACGGAGGTAACATCTGCGAGGATACATTCCTTTGACAAGTAAGGGATCACCTCTTCAAAAGCTTCTTCTGTATGCTGTAAACTTACCGCATTGATCAACAGGTCGGGATCGAATTCCCGGATTTCTTCGCAGGTGATGAAGCGGTGCGCATGAAAGAAATATCTGAGTTTTTTCTTATTGATGTCAAAAACGCCGACTTCATGTTCCAGGCACAGGGATTCAACAAACCATGCCCCCATGTTTCCGGCACCTAGGACAAGTATTTTCATAGGTTGACTTTCTGTTTTTCCAGTTTTTTATTAAAGTTTATTATACACCGCCAAAGCTAACATATGTTTATTGTATCTCAAAGTAATTTATTCATGAAATAAAATAGCTAATCCATCGTCCTGCTGTTAATTTTAGTCAGGCAAAATATTGAATGCCAAATATAAATCCAGCCTGTTTCCACACTGTCACAGTCCTTCTACACTGAATCCCATCACCAGGATATCATCCACCTGCTCTTCCTCTTTTTGCCAGCTATCAAGCTCTCTTTCCAGAATGGATTTTTGTTCTTGAAAATCAAGATGGTGAATCTTCTGTAAAAGGTCTTTAAAGCGTTTGATTTTATATTTTTCTCTTTCAGGAGATATCTGGTCTGTATATCCATCGGAAAACATATAAAAGGTGTCGTGGGGCTGCAGTTTGATCTGGAGTTTGTTGAAGGGCTTTTCCCGGAAGGAAATGCCAATGGGGACCCTTGTACCTTTATATACATTCAGTGTATTGTTGCGAAAATGATACAGGGGACGGTAAGCGCCTGAAAATTCCAGTATATGATTATAGGTGTCGACCGCGCAGAAAGCCATATCCATCCCGTCTTTAGTTTCTTTTGTATAGCCTTGCTGATGAAGAGAGGATTTCATCCGGTCGCGGAGATCCTCCAGTATTTGATCCGCAGCCCTCTCTGAATGCTGGGTTACCTCGTTTAAGAAAGCGATGCCCAGCATGCTCATGAATGCTCCCGGTATTCCATGTCCCGTGCAGTCGGCAGCAGCTATAAAAATTCGGTGATCCACTTTTTTGAACCAGTAGAAATCTCCGCTGACAACATCCCTGCTTCTATGAAGTATAAATGAACGGGGGAGTAGTTTGTGTAACTGAGATTTATCGGGAAATACAGCAGACTGGATACGCCGGGCATAATTAATGCTATGGTTTATCTTTTTGTTTGCCTCTTCAATGATCTTAAGCTTTTCGTCCAGCTCATTTTCTACAAATGTACTGTGTTCAATTAAATTGTTATAAAGGACTTGCAGGTCTTGATAATCATTTTTCAGGTTTTCATGATCTCTCAGCAATTGATGATATTTTCGGTACAGTTCATTGTAATCCTCCATGGGGCTGAGTTTGCTGTCTTTTTTTAGCAGGTCTAATTAACTAATACGTCGACATCTTCCCACAGCTTTTTAAAGTTTCTCAGTGATTTTTCCTGCCAGGAAATGTCATTGGATCCAAGTACCTTCAATTTCGGTTTCCCTTGTTTTTTGCATGAAAGTATAAACATGCTGAAGGTAGTGATACCCGAGCTATTTAAAAACTCAAGATTCCGTAAATCTATTGTTAAACCGTCATTAGCTTGCTCAGAGACTTTATTGAGAAAATCACTTACCACTTCGTATTCGGTAAGGTTGGCAAGGCGCATAGAGCCTTCTATGACAACCTTATGTTGATTTCGGTCATATGTTAGTTTTGAATCCCCAACTTCTAGTTCCATATCCTTTATAGCGTTATTTTTTTTAAATTGTTTTAATTATGAAGCAATTTTTAAGATGAATCATTCTTGATTATCTATGAAATAGTAGGCCTGAACTGTTATGTCAAACAAGTCTTCTTCTTTCTCCACCAGTTTTGCTCCAAGTTTTATCTGATAATCTTTAAACATCAGAAGCAAACCTATTTCTGAGTGTTTGTCTCCACTTTGTTTTTTCATCATTTCATCATAAAAAAACTCATCAAGATTTTGGCAGTTGATAATCAGTGAAAGTCTGTTCATCAATGATTCAAAATAGGATTGATTGCTTGTATTGGTTACCTGCATCTTAAGTATTCTGTTATATCGCTTTACTTCGATATTGATCTCCGAGTCGCGTTTGTTGGAATACTTTGAGGCATTTTCAATTAATTCATTAAAAACAGTGGATACAATGTTTTTGTCAATGTCAGTTTCTCCCGTTTCGTGAAATTCGGCCACGAAATTGGCAATTATGCCGCAACGACGCCAATGAGTGATCAAATCAATAGGTTTGACGGTAAGTTTTAGATTACCTTCAGCGGGAAGATAATCCGGTGTGAGGTCATAATCACCTAAGACTTTTTCTTTCATGCAATTTCTTCTTTTAAACTCGTTTAATTACTAACAGTGAAATATCATCAAGCAATTCACGGTATCCTCTGAACTTTTCTACATCTTTTATTACATTTTCTACGATCATTTGAGGATTAAGTTCCCGGTTGGCCTTAAATCTTTCCATCAGATGGTCAAGGCCGTAAAACTCTTTATCCGGACTCTCGGTTTCCGTAATTCCATCCGTATACAGCATCATGAGATCTCCCGGATTGAATGATACCGTGGTTTCGTTAATGAATTTCGATATATCTTCTATAAAACCAATATACATACCCAGATCCATAGTATCTATTTTTTCAATGGTATCGCTGTCTTTTCTGAGAAGCAGGATGAACTCATGCTGACCGGTTATATGGAAAGTACCGTTTTGATATTGAAGCAGGGCCAGAGTAAGATTCCGCCGGTTGGCCAGCCTGATCTGAATGTTTCGGTACAACACCGAGTTGATCCGGTTG
>JBKGZA010000130.1:0-9523 GCA_046545815.1 Bacteroidales bacterium | reverse complement strand
ACAATGTTGGAATGAACATCAGAAAAAAAACGGAAGCATACAAACGGGAAGAATATGAACAGATACTTCAGGCCAACCTGACTTCAGCATTTGAAATGAGCCGCCATGCCTTACCTTTGCTCAGAAAAGCGGGATCGGCTTCGATTGTGAATGTTTCATCAGTGGCCGGGCAAAAGCATATAAAGACAGGGTCCGTGTACGGAATGACCAAAGCTGCCATGATTCAGCTAACCAAAAATCTGGCCTGCGAATGGGCCGGAGACAATATCCGGGTCAATGCCATTGCTCCGTGGTATATCAAGACCCCGTTGGCCAATGAAGTGTTGAAAGATAAAACCTATTATGAAGAGGTAATAAACAGAACGCCCTTGAGAAGAATAGGGGATCCGGAGGATGTAGCTTCGCTGGCCACCTTTTTATGCATGCCGGCTGCAAAATTTATTACCGGGCAGTGCGTCAGCGTGGACGGCGGTTTCACTGTATACGGCTTTTAACCGGTCAGAAGAAAAGTGGATGGCGCCATCATCGGCCAATGGCAAAATTTGTATAAACCATGTAAAACAGGGAAATTTATATCAACCCACAAACTGATTCCTAAATCACCTCTTTCTTTATTAAACATTAGAGCCCCCCAGCAGATTCTCAAGGCTTCCTATTTCAATATAAGTAGCTCCTGCGCTTCTGCCAAAATTGCCTGCAATAACCACTAACAAATCATTATCACAAAAATGATGGTATTTCTTAAGGTTGGTAATGGCAAACTTTAAAAATTCGTGGGACGTTTCGCGGGGTTTCATATAATCGGTGCAAACCCCATAGGACAATTGCAGCTCTCTCATGGTCCTTTTGGAATAGCATTGCGCATAGATAAATGTTTTACCCCTGTATGCCGAAAGACTCCGGATAGTTCTTCCCGATGTGGTATCAGCAATCACAGCTTGTGCATCGAGCCTGATGGAAGCTTTTACAGCCGATTTACATAAATAGGCCGTGACCTTATTATTGATGACAAAGGGGGGCGTATCATAAAACGGCTCTTTGGAATTTTCCACTTCCTGGGCTACCCGCGCCATCGTCCGAACGGATTCCACAGGATACTTTCCGAATGCTGTCTCGCCGCTGAGCATGACTGCATCAGCCTGACCATAAATCGCACTTGCAATATCGGTAACCTCAGCCCTCGTAGGCCGGGGATTTTCTATCATTGAGTGAAGCATCTGCGTGGCAATGATCACCGGGCGCCTGCGTTCAATGCACTTATTCACCAGGCATTTCTGAATGCCCGGAATTTTTTCATAGGGAATTTCTATGCCGAGATCGCCCCTGGCCACCATAATGCCATAGGCGTAATCAAGGATCTCATCAATATTATCCACACCATCCTGGTTCTCTATTTTGGCAATAATTTTAATGTCGCTCTTATGTTCGTCCAGAATATGCTGAACCGCCAGTACATCTTCCTTGCTCCTCACAAAAGAATGGGCGATGAAATCAAGCTCCTGCTCAATGGCAAAAAGTATGTAACGATGATCCTTCTCCGTTATGCAGGGGAGATTCAGCCTGACCTTAGGCACATTGATGCTTTTCCTGGGCTTGATCACACCCGTATTGTTCACCCGGCACACCAAAACATTTTCCGACTTTTCCTGCACCGTCAGACTGATATCACCATCATCGATAAGCATTTCACTTCCCTCGGGAACATCTTCCGCAAGGTGTTTATGATTGACGTATAATCTGTCTCCTTCGGATGCCTTCTCAGGGTCTCCTTCCACATACAGCGTAGCCCCCTTACTCACCGACAGTTCATTTGGTGAAGCAGTTGTCCGAAGCTCCGGACCTTTGGTATCCAATAACATAGCTATCCTTTCTGAAACCTGCCGTGCATTCTCTATAATCACTTTAGTCTGCTCAGGAAGTTGGTGAGCGGTGTTCAAACGGATAACACTCATCCCCTCGTCGTAAAGAGCACTAATAAAATCCACATCAGCGTGTTGATCCGATATGGTGGCTACAATCTTTGTCTTCGGCATAATCTGAAACTTTTCTGCTAAATTATCAAAAATTTAGGATTTTTTAGAATGAATGAATCTTAAGCTTTCAATTGCCAGACGGTATCCGTCTAACCCAAAACCCGCTATAGATCCCTTGCATTTCGGGGCAATCAATGAGGTTTGCCTGAAGGACTCCCTGTTGAATATGTTCGACACGTGTACTTCCACCACCGGACAAGAAATCGAGGCCACAGCATCTCTGATGGCTACTGAGGTATGGGTGTATCCTCCGGCGTTTAACACAATTCCATCCGAAAGCTTCGCTGCTTCCTGAATCGTATCGACCAGCTCACCCTCTATATTGCTCTGAAAATAATCAATATGAAAGCCTTCAAAATGTTCCCGGAGAATTTTCAAATATTCGTTCATCCCCATTTCACCGTAAATTTCTTTTTCACGTTCACCCAGTAAATTCAGATTCGGCCCGTTGATAATATGAATTTTCATGACAAAAGAATAATTTTTTATTTTAGCAAAAATAATATATCACATATTAATTTCTTTATTTTATTCGTTTAAATAAACTATGATAAACTGGGAAATTTCCATAAAAGGGTTTATTAATTTTTTAAGTCTGGAAAGGTCTCTTTCCTCAAACTCCATTAATGCATATCTGAATGACATCAAGAAGCTGCGGGAATATCTTTATGCCAAGAAAGAGCATTTAATGCCCACGCAGGTAGACCTGGACCATCTAAAGGATTTTCTACACTGGGCCAATGAATTGGGAATGAGTCCTACCAGCCAGTCCAGAACAATATCAGGAATTAAAGCCTTTTTCAAATATTTAATGATAGAAAACTACATTGAAAAGAATCCCACCGAATTGCTCGAATCTCCGAAAATCGGTAGAAAATTACCGGAAATACTTACGGTTGAAGAAATAGACCATATAATAAATGCCATTGATTTGAGTCAGCCGGAAGGCCAGAGGAACAAAGCCATCCTCGAAACCCTGTATAGCTGTGGGCTTCGGGTCTCCGAGCTGATCCATCTTCGTATCTCCAACCTGTATTTTGATAAAGGATTTATCCGGGTGATCGGTAAGGGCAATAAGGAAAGGTTAACTCCGGTGAGTCAGAAAGCCATCAAGGAAATCAACCTCTATCTGGAAGACCGCAAAAAGCTGAACATCGACAGGCAATGTGAAGACATACTGTTTCTGAACCGGAGAGGTAAACAGCTGACCCGTGTGATGGTTTTTCTGATAATCAAAAAGCTGGCTGAAAAAGCCAACATCAACAAAAACATCAGTCCACATACCTTCCGCCATTCATTTGCGTCCCATCTTATTGAAGGAGGAGCAGATCTGAGAGCCATCCAGGAAATGCTGGGCCATGAGTCCATCACCACTACAGAAACCTACACCCATCTCGACAGAGATTACCTGAGGACTGCGATCATTGAACACCATCCACGGTCTTAAACTACTTTAACTGATCAAAAACTTTTTGAATAGTCTCTTCCTAACCCGGATAAAGTGGGAATACTAATTTCATTTTCTGCCAAAAAATGCAGGAAAATAAAAAGTAAGCGCCTATGAAGTCAGTCAGCGCTCTTAGAAAGCGCTTATATTATAATCCCAGTTTTTCAGCAATATCTTCGGGTATGGCATCCTTATGTACCATAATATCCATGGTCTTATAGCGTACATAAGCATCGGATGCATACATATAGCCGTCGTAAATATGGTTTTCGTCCGACCAGCTGTTCTTCACATAAAAATACTTTGTTCCGTGCTGGTCTTCTGCCAGGCCGGTTATATGCATACCATGGTCGTCGGTGGTATTATAATTATTGAAATCTTTCTGGCGCATTTCCTGGGTTATCTCCTTCTCCTTTCCGGGTTCGTCAAAATTATAAAGACTCTGCTGCTTTTCCTGTTCAGTCAGTTCTTCCCATCGGGATCTTTCCGTATCGGTCATGTCTTCCGTATCTTTGTCAGGTACGATAGCCAAACCATTGTTCCACGAAAAACCTTTATCGCTCACATCTGCGGCCCATGCTATCGTATAACCCCCTTCAATGGCATTATACATCACTTCCATCAAATCATCCAAAGGCAAATTGTATACCCGGTCGTAGGACCAGTTATCAGGAACCTCCAGTATAAACCGGGAATAAAAGGGATGATGTGTATAAGAACTCAATTCTACATAATTGTCAGGGTCCAGCCCAACAAAATCCCGGGCAAATGATTCGGGAGTGTATTCTTTTCCCTCATAAGTAAAAGTTTCAGGCTTTTCGCCCAGATAAGTCTTCAGCAAATCAACAAATCCTTCATGCCAGACAGGCGTTAATTCTCCGTTTTTATTTTCTATCACCTGATCAACATAACCTTTCAAAACAGCATCCATCTCCCCGTGATTGTGTTTTTCAGTGCCATATTCCAACCCCGCGTATACCGAATCAGGAACAATACCGTATTGTTCCATCATATTGGTGACATCATGGAAAGCACCACCCGGTGAGAAATTTAAATTTCCGTGAAACCGGACATATTTCTCAGCCTTTTCAGAATAGGTCTGTCTTACAACATACATCTCCGAAAGGTCTGCCGGTTCCTTTCCCTTTCTCATCATCTCCGATTCCAGCAGGGAAATACCAGAAAAACTCCAGCAAGTACCTGATTTATTCTGATTTTTCACTGAAGTGGCATCAAGTTCTTTAATCATGGTGAATTCGTAACCATTTTTATCTTTATCATCCTGACCGAAGGCATTATAAAAACTAAACAACAAAGTTGTCAGAAAAATTGCAGAAATAATTTTAATGAATTTCATTGACTTGTTGCGAAGGTTCCTGCATGCGGGTTTCATATGTTCTTTATGTTTTAATTTACCAATAACCGCAAAGATTATAAAAAAATTTCCCTTTTGGAGCCGTGATAAAAAAAAATTGTAGAATTATGTAAAAATAAATAGCTTTGAACAATAAAACAGGGATCGATACGAATGGAAGCATCGGAGCTGATAATCAACAATGACGGAAGTATATTTCATCTGAAGCTGTTTCCTTTTGAAGTTGCAGAAAACATTATTTTGGTAGGGGATCCCGGAAGGGTAGCTCTTATTGGAGAATATTTTGACCGGATTGAAGTAAAAAAGCAGAACAGAGAATTCAGTACCATTACTGGGATATATAAAAACAAAAGGATTACTGTAACCTCATCAGGTATAGGAACAGACAACATTGATATTGTGCTCAATGAACTGGATGCTTTAAAAAATATCGATCTTGAAAAGAGGAGAGTTAAAGATTTGGTTCGACCGATCCATTTTATAAGAATCGGTACATCTGGTTCCCTTCAGGAGGATATTCCTTCGGGCGCTATGGTGGTCACCAGAAAGGCAATAGGATTAGACAACCTCCCCCATTTCTATAAACTGGACCGCAATGAGGAAAACCGGAAGATAGAACACAACCTTAAACAGCATTTTAACTGGAATCAAAATCTAAGTTATCCCTATGTCACCGATGCCTCTGAAAAATTACTAAAGAAATTTCAGGATAAAGTTTTTTTTCAGGGGATGACCATATCTGCTCCGGGATTTTACGGTCCACAAGGAAGAAAACTAAGGCTTCCCCTTTTTGACGATACGCTGAATAATAAGATCCGCAATTTCCGGTTTAAAAATTTATGCATCACAAATTACGAAATGGAAAGTTCAGCCATTTATGCTTTATCCGGGGCATTGGGACATGAAGCCATAACAATTTGCGCCATCATAGCCAACAGGAGCAGGAAAGATCACATTGGCGATTATACTGCTATAATGCAGGATTTGACAGAAACTGTATTGGAAAACATTTAAAAAACCACATCCAGGTGAATAAACTAACGGCAGATGAAATAAAAGCGATCATAAAACTATTGGATGATCCGAATGAGGAGATATACAACCAGGTTTCCGGAAAATTGCGCGATCAGGGAAGCGACATAATCCCTCAGCTTGAGAAGGCCTGGGAACAATCTTTTGATGAAAAGATCCAAAGCAGGCTGGAAAACCTCATTCAGGAAATACAGCTGAATTCAGCCAAAAACAACCTGAGAGAGTGGACCAAAACCGGAGGCAGGGATTTGTTCAAAGGAGCATTTTTAGTAGCCAAGCACCAATACCCCGAATTAAATTATGAACATTATCTAAACAAGCTTGAAGCTATAAAGAAGGACATCTGGCTGGAAATTAACGACAACCTGACGGCTCTGGAAAAGGTAAGGATCATCAATCACATATTTTTCAAGATATATGGGTTTTCAAGCAATTCATCCAATTTCTATGCCCCTCAGAACAATTACATCAATCATGTACTGGAAACCAGAAAAGGAAATCCCGTAACCCTGTCTATTTTATATTCCTCTTTGGGAGAAAAACTGAATTTACCCATATACGGTGTCAATCTCCCCCGAAACTTCATCGTGGCCTATAAAAATGAGTACACAACAAGCCAGGACTCTTACTACCAGGTGCTGTTTTACATCAACCCATTCAACAAAGGGGCCATACTGGGAAGGAAAGAAATAGATTATTTCATCAAACAGCAGGACCTGAAGCCAAAAAAGGAGTATTATCTTCCCTGTTCCAATATAGAAATCATTAAACAATTGATCGACAACTTGATCTATTCCTATGACAAACTGGGTTATCCTGATAAAATCGAAGAGTTGAATCAATTGTATGATATTTTAGAGGAATCATAAAGAAAAGGAAGCAGCTTGTCCCTAAATTTCTCTGACCAACTCATTTTAAAATTTAAATACCCTGCCTTCTTCAAGCTTGTATTTTTCCTTGCTTTCAGGACAAACAGCCACTCCGGAATCGTCAAAATGCAGCCGGTGACCGTACTCACTCATCCAGCCCACATGACGTGCGGGATTACCCACAACCAGTGAATAGGGTTGCACATCTCTGGTTACTACAGCGCCTGCTCCGATAAAAGCATATTCTCCAATATCCTGGCCGCAAATGATGGTGGCATTGGCTCCAATGCTGGCCCCTTTCCGGACCCGGGTGGTTTCATACTGATCTCTTCTCACAACTGCGCTCCTGGGATTGCTGATATTGGTGAATACCATGGAAGGACCCAGAAAAACATCGTCTTCGCATATGACTCCCGTGTAAATCGACACATTGTTCTGGACCTTAACATTTTTGCCAAGCACCACATCGGGAGAGACCACTACATTCTGGCCCAGATTACATTTTTCCCCTATTTTGGCCCTGGGCATTACATGAGAAAAATGCCATATTTTTGTTCCTTTCCCTATTTCACAGCCTTCATCAATAACTGCGGTTTCATGTGCAAAGTAGGACTGTTCGTTCATGATGCAAAATATTTTTTAATGGTTTCGGTAATATGGTTCAGTTGTTCCTCATCCATCTCCGTATGCATGGGAATGGACAGCACTAACCGGCATAGCTCTTCGGAAACCGGAAAATCGCCTTCTGAATATTTTCCTTCATTGAATGCCTCCTGCAAATGCATGGGAACAGGATAATAAACCATGGATGGGATGCTTCTGGACTTTAAAAATTCTTTAAGATCTTCCCTGTCAACACCTTTTTCAAGTTTCAGCGTATACTGATGATATATATGGCTGGACTGCCCTGTAACAGCAGGCAGCGTAATCTGATCTGTTCCCTTTAGTTTCCTGTAGTAAAATTCCGCCGCATTTTGTCTTGCCTGATTGTACTGATCCAGATACTGAAGCTTCACATCCAGAATGGCAGCCTGAATGGTATCCAGTCTTGAATTAATGCCCACCCTGCTGTGATAATATTTTACATGGGATCCATGATTGGCAATGGTGCTGATCTTATCCGCATAATCCGGATTATTGGTAAAAATGGCACCACCGTCCCCATAACATCCAAGGTTCTTTGAGGGGAAAAAAGAAGTGCATCCGATATCACCCAGTGTTCCGGCCTTCCTGCTGGCTCCTTCAGGATAATAGTCGGCTCCGAGTGCCTGGGCCGCATCTTCAATCACCTTAATCCCTTGTTCCCTTGCCAGGTTGTTGATTTCATCCATGTTGGCACACTGCCCAAAAAGATGAACAGGGATCACCACCCGGGTTCTTTCTGTAATGGCTTCACGGAGCTTATCTGTCGATATATTAAAATCGTCCCGGTTTACGTCCACAAATACAGGTTTTAGACCCAGCAATTTAATGACTTCCGCCGTTGAGATGAACGTAAAATCAGGGGTGATCACCTCATCTCCAGGTTCCAGCTCGAGGGCCATCAGGGCAATCTGAAGGGCATCGGTCCCGTTGCCACATGGAATTACATGCTCAACATCAAGATATTCCCTTAGGTTTTCAGAGAAAGATTTTACCTGGGGGCCTTTAATAAAAGCAGCAGACTCCAGAACATCCTGAATGGCCTGGTCTATTTCATCTTTTATCCCATAATACTGGTTTCTCAGGTCCACCATATTGATCTGTTTCATAGAAATGGGCTTTTGTGTCCGGACAGATAAGCCAATATCTCTTATATCAGCGGCTGATCTATTTTATCCGGCCTTGATTTTGTCTTTCACAAATATAAATAAATTGTGCAATTACCGGTTCATTACGATAAAATAAAAGAGCCCATAGTGTTTACAGGCTCTTTAAAGAGATTTATAAAGGAGAGATAAGCCCATCAGGCTACTTGGCATAATTGACTGCCCGTTTTTCCCGGATCACGGTAACCTTAACCTGTCCCGGATAAGTAAGCTGTTTTTCAATATGTTTAGAAATCTCATAAGAAAGTTTATCGGCCTGGTTATCGTTCACCTGATCGCTGCCTACGATCACCCGAAGCTCACGACCTGCCTGTATGGCATAAGTTTTTGTTACCCCTTCAAATGACAAGGCCAGTTCTTCCAGATCTCTAAGTCTCTGAATATAGGATTCCACGGCTTCACGGCGGGCACCCGGCCGTGCCCCGGAAATGGCATCACAAACCTGCACCACGGGGGCTATAAGGCTACTCATTTCGGTCTCTTCGTGGTGAGAACCGATGGCATTGGCTACTTCAGGCTTTTCCTTATACTTTTCGGCCAGCTTCATTCCCAGCAAGGCATGTGGCAATGCTGGCTCGTCATCCGGCACCTTTCCGATGTCATGAAGGAGCCCTGCCCTCTTGGCTGTTTTGGTATTCAGGTTCAGCTCAGAAGCCATAATAGAAGATAAGTTCGCCACCTCGCGGGAATGCTGAAGCAGATTCTGACCATAAGAAGAACGGTACTTCATCTTCCCGACAAGCCGGATCAACTCAGGATGCAATCCGTGTATTCCGAGGTCAATGGCTGTCTTCTTACCCACCTCATTGATCTCCTGCTCTATTTGTTTCTCTGTTTTTTTAACAATCTCTTCAATTCTTGCAGGATGTATTCTCCCGTCAGTTACAAGCTGATGGAGTGAAAGGCGGGCTATTTCCCTTCTGATGGGATCAAATGCGCTGAGCGTAATGGCTTCGGGG
>JBKGZA010000129.1:0-9540 GCA_046545815.1 Bacteroidales bacterium | reverse complement strand
GTCGGGGTGGTGAGATTCGAACTCACGACCTCTACGTCCCGAACGTAGCGCGCTAACCGGACTGCGCTACACCCCGTAAATAATTCCTTCCTTTCACTCTTATAAAGAACACTTCAAAGCAATTGCTCGCCGGATTCTCTTGTCCAACATTCGACCTTTTCCAAAATTGCAGCCCAAAAATAGAAATATTTACACAATTTTTTAAATATTTGCTTCACTTTTTGGTTTGCAGTTAAACATTGGCCATTCACCCAGTTCGCAAAGAAAAACATCGGAAAACAACATGCAGGTAAACATCATCGTGCAGCAAATATTTATACTGATCATACTGGCATTGATTGGGGTGATTGCCACCAAAGTGAACATCATACAGCGGGAGACCAAAAACGGAATAAGCCGCCTCATTTTTAACATTACACTACCTTTTCTTATCATCACCCGTATTTCGTCCCTGGATATCAACAAGGATGTCCTGCTTAGCTGGGGAATGATGATCATTATCACCGCTTTTACTATTATTCTATTCCTGAATATCGGAAGACTTACCAGCCGTTTGCTCAAACTCCCCCCCAAAAAAGCTACCGTTCATATCCTGCATTCGGGATTCGGCAATATCGTATTTTTGGGTTTCCCAATACTAGACGCCCTATTTCCCCAAGAAGGACTGTTGTATGGGATCATCTATTTTCTTACCCAAAATACATTGACCTGGACTGTGGGCATTTTTATTCTCACAAGAGAAAAACAACAAAGCAAACTCCGCCATTTAAAAAAATTGTTAAACCCCAATACCATATCCTTTTTTATCGGTTTGACTATGTTGCTTGCGGGAATCCAAATACCGGAATTTCTGTTCGGCTCGCTACAGGGATTGGGACAAACAACCATTTATCTGGCCATGCTTTATATAGGTGCTCTTCTGGCCGACATCAACCTGAAATCCATTGGTAACCAAACAAGTACTTTTGTATTATCCATCCAAAAACTCCTCATCGGTCCCATTGCCATTATCTTTTTGATTAAACTTATCATGATGTGGATTCCCTTTGATATTGCCCAAACTGCCCTTCGGGTGATTATCCTTGAGTCGGCAATGCCCTGCGGAACCATTATGGTGATTCTGGCCCGACAATACAATAAGGACGATTTTTATGCCACCCAAAACATGTCCGTTTCCACCCTGCTTAGTATCATCACACTTCCCTTTATCTTCTTCCTTAGCCAAATCATACTGTAATGCATGGTGTTCACATAATCCTCTTTTAATCAAATCACAATTTTATTTTATAAAATAATTCCATTTATCGATAGGGTGAAATGGGAATAGTGGGTCTTATTAATGAAAGACAGTAAAAAAATCTTTGAAAACAAAAAGTAAATTTTAACATTAAATCAAATACCATGAAAACAAAAGTGAAGAAAAACGGGCACCGCAGGAATATTCTCCTGGCGATACAACTGTTGGCATTGAGCTTAGCCTTCTCCTTCAATGGATTTTCGCAGGATCTCCCGGAAAGGATATCAAACACCGAAACCTTGTTCAAACAAATGGAGGTGGCACTGATCGATACCAACTTTACCCATAAGTGGGATCAGGATTCCAGCCGATGGGAACTTTACAACCGGGAAATCGACCTTTACCGGAAAAACCATCTTCTGATCGGAGTACTCAATGAAAGATGGAACGATGAGACCTTTGAGTGGGAAAACTATGACCGTACGGTGAAAAGCTATAACGACAAAGAAAAACTCATAGAAAACCTGCATCAAAAATGGGATGCCGATCAAAACAAATGGGTGAATCTTCAGTTGAGAACCTATACTTACGACCGGCGTGGGAAAAAGAGTGAAATCCTGTACCATGAATGGCAGCAGGCGGCCGGTGAGTGGTTCAGCACCGTAAGATACCTGATCGAGTACAACATGTATGGCGAACAGAGTAATGTGCTGATAAGGGTTTATTCTCCCTCTACCGAAATCTGGTCAAACGAGACGAGATATAGCTTTATTTATGACGATGGCTACGGTATGCCGGACGAAGCAGTGGTGGAATCATGGAACGATTTCACAGAATCCTGGCAAAGCAGAGGAAAATATTTCATGCGCTACGATTTCAGGGGTAACAAAACTCAGGAAACACGGGCAACATGGAATGACAGCATGGAGGACTGGATTTATGGATTACGATATCTCATGGATTATGACAAGAAAAATATGACCAGTGAGATCGAGCAAAGATGGGATTACAGAGCAAGTGAATGGAATAATGCCATCCGTAATCTTTTCAGTTATGATGATGAGGGAGAGATGAAACAGATGGTAGAGGAACGCTGGAATCGTGATTTGTCCGGCTGGGAAACCCAAAACATTTTCCTTTACTCAGATATAAGGGATATTGATGTACAACAGAAACCCGAGGAACAAAAATCAGAAAAATAATCAGTAAATTTGCAATGAGTTCCGGGGGTATGAAATGCCCATTACTCCCGGAACCCTTTTACTGAAAATACTAAGGAAAAAGGCCTGCCAGCCATTTAGGATGAAATCTGCTGACAAACAGCTCTTAAAAAAAATAAAAAAAGGAGATGTTAAATCCTTTGAAATGCTTTTCAGGGATTATTATGAAGAGCTATGTCATTATGCAAACCGTTATCTGAAAGATCTGGATCTGGCCGAGGAGGCTGTGCAGGATATATTTTTCAGCATATGGAAGAACAGGGAGAGCTTACAAATTAAACAATCGGTGAAGTCATACCTGTATATTGCAACCCGGAACAAATGCCTTAAAACGATCCGTTCCCAAAACATGGCCGCCCAATACTCGGATTATGTAAAAAATGCTCCTCATGAACAGGTCACTACACCTGTGGATGAATTGAATGCAAAGGAGCTGAACCTTTTGATCGAACGAACATTAAATCAATTGCCGGAGAGGATGGGAAAAGTATTCAGAATGAACCGTTTTCAGGGTTTGAAATACACGGAAATTGCCGATCAGCTATCCATATCGGTTAAAACAGTTGAAGCCAATATGGGAAAGGCCCTTAAAATATTTCGTAAAAACCTGGATGAATTTTTGAGAGTGATCTAATTTAATTAAATCCATAGACCAATATGTTACGATGGAAAACGCTGGCAAAGTATCTCTCCGGTGAGGCGGATGAAAAAGAGAAGGCTAAAATCAGCCGGTGGATCAGTAAAAACAAAAATAACCTTAAAGCATTTGAGGATATAAAAATGTACTGGAATCAAATTGGAAAATCTGAAATATCCGAAATTGACACAGATAAAGCCTGGAACAGAGTAAAAAGCCGAATTGATGCGGAAGAAGATAAATCTTTCGCTAAGGATCGATCTGTAATATCCCTTAACAAAACATTGCTGCGTTATGCTGCCGTTATATTGGTTGTCATCGGAATTGGAACAGGGGCTTTTTTTACTTACCAACAAATCAACCCATCCGTGCCAACCGTAACAATTGATACTCCGGAACATATAAAAAACAAAGAAGTGGTTTTGCCCGATGGGTCAGTGGCCTATCTGAATTACGATTCAGAACTGAACTACCCCAGGCAATTTGAAACGAAGCGCCGTGAGGTTACCATCAAGGGAGAAGTGTTTTTTAATGTAAAAAACGATATTTCAAAACCTTTCATTATCAATACCAATAACGCTCAAATAGAGGTTCTGGGCACGGAGTTCAACGTGAACACCAATCTGCCCAACAATAAGGTAGAAGTGCTGGTTCAGTCCGGAAAGGTAAAAGTCTCAAGAAAAAGCAACCGGGATGAACATATTGTTGTGGAAACTGGTTATAAAGGTATCGTAAGTGAAAAGGTACTCGAAATGGTAAAAAACAAAGATGCGAATTACCTCGCCTGGACCACCGAAAGACTTATTTTCAGAGGGGAAAAACTCGGGGAAGTGTCGGAAATCCTGATGAGAACCTATAATGTACAAATAGATATCCGTGATCCGGAAATACGCAATTACCGGATCACAACGAATTTTACAGAGGAACCCATTGATAGTGTGCTTAATGTTATTGCCACAACTTTTAATTTGGAAATAAACACGATCAATGAGAATAAATACGTTATAAAGAATAATAGCGACTAAGTGTTTGACATCATATTTTAATCGGTATAAAAATGAAACGGGTTTTTGCCATATTATTCCTGAGTGGATGGTTTGTTCTCTGCCTTACTTCCCTACCGGTAAAGGCTCAGGAAGATATCCTGGAAAGAAAGATTCATCTTGAAATGGAACAGCAGCCTCTCCATAAAGTATTGACGGACATTAATCAACTAACGGATTATAAATTTTCCTACAATACCGAACTGGTTGATGAAAACAAACTTATTTCTTTTTCATATAAAAATACACCTCTTAAAACCATTCTGGATTCCCTTTTCAATGACCCCACTCTGGTTTATGAGGTGGTTGGGCGGCATATTGTTGTCCATAAAAATCATAAAAAATCTGAGCCTGAGGAGCCAATATCAGAGCAAAATCCTGAAGTCCCCAAACCGAGTCCGTTATATAAGCAGATGAATATAACGAAGATCGATACAAATTACACCCACAAATGGAGAGAGGAATCCGGCAAATGGGAATTGTTCAACAGGGAGATCAAATTATACAAGAAAAATCAACGACTGGCAGGTACGCTAAACGAAAGATGGAATGCACAAAAAGGCATTTGGGAAAACTATGACCGTACCATTAAAAATTACGACGACAAGGGCAATCTGATTGAAAACCTGAACCAACAATGGAGCCCTGCTCAAGACAAATGGATCAATCTGAAGCTTAAAACCTTTTCTTATGACCGATACGGAAATAAAAGTGAAGTGCTTTATCATGAATGGCAGCAAGCCGCCGGCCAGTGGTTCAGCACAGTGAGATATTTGATCAATTACAACATCTTCGGAGAACAAAAAAAGGTATTGATTAAGGTTTACTCCCCGGCAACCGAAACCTGGTCAAATGCTACCCGCTATACTTTTATATACAATGATGGGATCGGACCCCCGGATGAAACACTGGTGGAATCCTGGAACAGTTTCACAGAATCGTGGGATAACAGGGGAAAATATTACATGCATTACAACCTAAGAGGCAATAAAGTCAAAGAGACGCGCTCTACCTGGAACGAAAACATGAACCAATGGATCAACGGATTGAGATTTATCATGGATTATGACAACAGACAACTGACCAGTGAGATTGAGCAGAGATGGGATTACAAAGACAACGAATGGAACAATGCCATCCGGAGCATCTTCAGCTATGACGAAGAGGGAGAAGTAAAACAGATGGTCAAGAAGCGATGGAACCGGGATTCATCGAAATGGGAAACCAGGGACATCTATATCCATTCAAACATCAAAGATTTTCAGGAAGAAACACCCGCCGGAAAGGATGAAAAAGATAACGGCCATGACTAACCGGACTATTTTTCTTTAAAAGCTTCTACCCAATCTACCTGCATCTCTTTTGGAAGCCAGTTTCCTTCGATTTCTTCGTTAAGACCTGAGCTGAGAATCAAATACATGGACTCCTCAGGAATGTTAAAGTTGAATTTGTTTACGGTAATTCCGTTTATTTTCCAGATAAGGTTTCCTTGTTTCCACTCCAGTGAAAAGATATAAAATTTTTTGCTGAAATTCGGCCCCTTGATCGATGCCCTTCTTAACTTCACATTATTTTTATCTTTTGGGTTTCCTTTATAGCTTCCGAACTCCATTTTTCTGGGGCTATCTCCTGAGTAATAAAAAACATCCAGCTCGGGAAGGATTTTGTCCGGCACCATCCAGAAACAATGGCGCAGGTTGGGTGCATGGCTGACCTTGACCTTAGCCCTGAATAAACCGTATTTCTGCCTGAAGCTTTGGCCGGTATTGATGATGCCTGAAGTGTAAGAAAACTTTCTGGGATAAAAACCAAAATTGGGATGCCATACTTTCCCTTCCACTTCCTCCTGTCGGGTAATGATTCTGAGCACACCCCTATCAACCTGCAGGTTTTGCCCATCCGTATAAAAATGCGCATCAGTTGC
Organism: Bacteroidales bacterium; assembly: GCA_046545815.1. Taxonomy (GTDB): domain Bacteria; phylum Bacteroidota; class Bacteroidia; order Bacteroidales; family UBA12077; genus JAGXLC01. The sequence goes on along the minus strand of JBKGZA010000129.1, from coordinate 3,479 downwards.
CTGAACATAGCTTTCATTCAGCAAAGCTTTGCCCCAATAATAAGAGGTAAGCCATTTGTTCCTGTCAATTTCGTTGCCTTCAAATGTGTCCAGGAAAGTCCTTTCATATTTTCTTTGATATTCAAACTTTCTAGAATTCACATGTTTGTAATACCAGCGGATTTTATCGGATTTTTCCAAAGCGCGGTATTCCTGAAGATTCTGATAAAGACTGCTCAACTTAAATTTATTTCTGGTTTTCAGATAACCCTTCGTTTCTATAAAATCATCGCTCTCTATATAGTCTTTAAGATCTTGATATTCCTTAAGCTTTTCTGATTCTACAGCAGATTGATATATTGCAAACTTCTTGCTGTTCCTGAACCGGATGGCTTTTTTGATATCAGAGTCCTTTTTAAGCCTTTTGTATTCTTTATACTGCTGGTATTCATCGGTATTTTTAAATTCCAGGCCCCTGAGATCTTCCGAAATCCTTTGAATCTCATCCAATAACGATTGATCCCCGGACTTTTTATATTTGGCCCTGATATCTTTGTATTGCTGCATTTTTGTTTTTTGTTTCTGATTCAGAGACCTTTTTAACTCCTCAAACTTTTCCGAGTCAAAGAATTCCCTCAGCTCGTAATACCTTTTCAAGGCGTCAGAATTCTTCATCTTCAGATAATGTTCAAGCGTTTTCGAATCAGCTACTTTAAGGTAAGTTTTTATCGGATCCGAATTCCTGATCTTCCTGAATCGCCGTTCTTTTTGGCAGGCTTCACTGTTTTTATACTTCTGTGCATTGATCTCTTTTTTCTTTTTGCGGAATTCATCCGACTGAAAATAATTTTTAAGCTCTTCATACCTGGCTACTTCATCCGATTGCTGCAACTCCAAAAGATAATTGTATGCTTCCTCAATGGCCTTTTCTCTTCTTTCAATGGTATTTGAATCAGGGATAAGTCCTAAAACGGAAAATATGCGGAATCTGGTTTTTAAAAATGCATTGCCCATTATTCTACCTTTTCATTATTACAAAACTATAAAAATATATATAAATCCCCAGTTTTTCATGGGATCATTCGAGTGAATATCATCATACTCCAATGGATATAGGCTTATACGTGATAAATCTCCAGTAGTTATGATTATTATGCATTAAGATTTTTTTTGCCCACCAGTCGGGGATTCAAAGATTACCCGAAAGATGAATTAAACAAAAAGTCAGCGTTGTGGTTATATACAATTGAATGTATCATGCTGGGCTTCATTATAAACAACAGTATATTAAAAAACTTTAAATATGAACCAACACGTTTCTTTAGAAAAAATCAACACAGAAACCGCTTCGGAATTTGCTCAGGATATCTTCCGGGGCCTCTCTTCAACACCCAAATACATTGATTCGAAATATTTTTATGATGCTGAAGGGGATAAACTTTTCCAGAAAATTATGGCCCTGAAGGAATATTATCTCACCGATTGCGAACTCGATATCTTCGGCCTTCATAAGCATGAATTGCTGACCTTTTTTTGTGATTCCAACACTCCTTTTTTATTGACAGAGCTTGGCGCTGGCGACGGAAAGAAGACGGAAGTCCTGCTCAACCACTTTCTCAATGAGGCGGTACGTTTCCGGTATCTCCCTATTGACATTTCTCCAAATGTTTTAAATCTGCTGAAATCAAACCTGTCAGTTAATTTCCCCGGACTGGACGTCAGGACTTATCCCGGCGATTATCTACAGGCCCTTGACCGTCTGAACCAGATAGAAGAAGGAGGAAAGATACTCCTCTTTCTTGGATCAACTATAGGAAATTTCAGGTATGGGGAAGCTTTGAATTTTCTGTGTTCACTGAACAACAGAATGAATAAGGAGGATATGCTCCTCATCGGCTTTGATCTTAAAAAGGATCCCGGAATTGTCCTTCCCGCTTACAATGATTCTTCAGGCATAACTGCCCGTTTTAACCTCAACCTCCTGTATCGCATCAACAGAGAACTCGGGGGCGAATTTATTACGGATAATTTCCGCCATCACCCAACATACAACCCCTTAACCGGTGAGGCCAAAAGTTATCTGGTGAGTAATAAAGATCAAAGTGTATACATCAGCAAGCTCAACACCTACTTTGAATTCGGTAAGAATGAATACATCTTTACGGAGATATCCCAGAAATATGACCGGAAGATGATTAATAACCTGTCTGAAAAAGCAGGTTTCAGAATAATACAGAATTTTTATGATAACAGAAAATATTTTGTGGATTCGCTCTGGAAAAAGAGGTAAAAACTATCGCTTAAATGCCAGATAAACGACCCGGATTACACCGAATCCAAAAATACCAATTGCCAGATAATAAAACACATCGGCGGTATTTTCCGATATATTCAGCTCCTCATGGATCAGATAAAGAACCACAAGGGCAAGAGCCAAAATATACAATCCATAAAAATATCCGGACAAATTCTTTTTTCTCATAAATCTTTGAATATTGTTTGGTTCAAAATTGCAAAAAATTATCAACTTATGTTACCCAATAAAAATTTGATTTATGCTTCTTGAAAAGTTATTTTTGCTTATTTTATAATCATAAAAACACTAAAGAAATGATAAAATACAACACACTAACCGGACTATTGCTAATGTTTATGTTATTTTTCTCTTTTACTTCGCTGCTTAAGGCTCAAAACCCGGAGGCCGATTCCGAGTTCGACAAAAAAGTCAGAAATTTCCTCAACAGTCGCAGCTGGTACAATATGAATGTACCCGAGAGCGATGGTCAAAAGCTGTATGATCTGATCGTTGAAAACAACTACACCAGGGCTCTGGAAATTGGCACTTCAACAGGACATTCATCAATATGGATTGCATGGGCCCTGAGTAAAACAGGAGGGAAACTGATTACCATTGAAATTAACGAAGAAAGACATAAACAGGCATTGGAAAATTTTAAGGAAGCCGGTGTATCCGAGTACATAGATGCCCGCCTTGCCGATGCCCATGAGCTTGTCCCCCAATTGGAAGGGCCGTTTGATTTTGTTTTCAGCGATGCTGACAAAGACTGGTACAAAAACTACTTTCAAGCCGTAGATCCCAAGTTAGAGGTTGACGGATGCTATACCTCCCATAATGTGTCAGAAGACGGAGGTTATTGGGGTAGTGACGAATACCTTGAGTTTTTGAAATCATTGCCCCACTATGAAACCACAGTTTTCGAAAAGGGTTCCGGTATGTCAATCAGTTTCAAAAAATCCAAAAAATAAAACCCATAGAAATACATTAATTTTTCAGACACAAAATGATGCATCACAAATGTTTCAGATACTGGTGTTAAAAACCGATCAGACAATGCCCTATTCCTCGGTTTTCATTGAAATGGGCTGCCAGTACTGGCCTGCTGAAAAAGAAAATAAACTCAGATCCATTATGGAAAATGAGCTGTAGGCAAGGAATCTTTGATTTTTTACCGGAATATTGCATTTAATTGGCAAAAGAT
>JBKGZA010000128.1:0-9572 GCA_046545815.1 Bacteroidales bacterium | reverse complement strand
GGAAATTTTTAAGAAACAGAAAAGAACATTTTCATTCGAGTTTTTCCCGCCAAAGAATTATTTAAGTGCGGTGAAGTTCGGTATCAATGCAGGGCAGCTTATTAAACTTGATCCCTCATTTGTGACAGTAACTTATGGGGCAGGAGGTAGTACACAGGAAAATACCTTTAACCTGGTTGATCTTTTCCATAATGATCTTGGATTTGTGTGCATGGCTCATTATACCTGTGTCAATGCCACAAAGGAAAAAATAGCCTATGACATGCGGGTTCTGCAGGATATGGGCATTCAGAATGTTATGTTGCTAAGGGGGGATCCGCCCAAAGGAGAAACGAAGTTCCCGGAAAATACGGATGGATTCAATTATGGCAGTGATCTAGTAAGATTTGTCAATGAGAATTATGATTTTTGTATCGGCGCAGGGGCTTATCCCGAGAAACATCTGGAAGCTCCTTCCATGGAAGAGGATCTCATTAATCTGAGGATTAAAGTGGATGCAGGTGCCGATTTTCTTACCACTCAAATGTTTTTTGACAATAGATACTACTGGGATTTTGTCAATAAAGCAGAACAAAAGGGAATACGCTGCCGGATAATCCCCGGAATTATTCCGATTACCAATTATAAGAGCATTAAGAAATTTGCAGGTAAAATAGGTGCTACAATTCCGGATGAAATAGCCAAAAAGATCGAACCTTATGAAAACGACCCCAATGAGGTTTATAAAATGGGTTTGGAAGTAGCCATTAATCAATGTAGGGATTTACTTAATAATGGTGCTCCGGGCATTCATTTTTATACCTTAAATAAGTCACGGGCGGCAATTGATCTGTATGACAACCTGGCAAAAGAATTTAAAGAAGTGAAAAGCAGGTTTGATAAAAGCTTTTCCCCACATATACCCGATAAGGAATAATTTTTCGGTTATAGCAGGAAGGTATTGGTGAAGATTAGTTTATAAGAAGGGAAGGGAAAGATAGAGCATTTATTAGGATAAATCAATTGATATTGTAAAATCATGGGAACAAGTTTGTTAGAATCGTTCAGTGATACTTTGGGAGACACTTCTTTGTGTTACCAGTGTGCAAAATGCTCCAATGGTTGTCCTGTTGGAGAAGAGATGGATGTTTTGCCTCATCAGGTTATACATCTTGCTTCTCTGGGTATGGAAGAGAAGGTTCTGGATTCTCGGACCATATGGGTTTGTGCCAATTGTTATGCATGTGCAGTGAAATGCCCCAATGATATAAATATTACTTCTGTGATGAATGAGTTGAAGCAGAAAGCCATTGATCGGGGCGTGAAACCTCAAATACCGGAGGTGTATAAGTTCCACCAGGTTTTTACCCGGGATGTTTTGCGCAGAGGTAAAGCCCATGAACTTTTTATTATGGGAGAATACAATCTGCGTCTTCGTAAGCCCTTTAAGAATGTATTGCTGGCTCCGAAGATGATTTTAAAGAATAAGCTTCAGTTGTTTCCACCAAAAGCAGTAAAGGGTTTTCGGAGCTGGGTGAGTAACTTGATGGCTAAAAGACGCCGAAAGAGAAAAGTGAATAAGCTTTTGTAAGGTTTATACTCAATTAGAGGATGATTTTCTGCAAATAAAGAAATTATGGTTAAAAAAATAGGTTTATACCCTGGGTGCAGTTTGGAAACAAGCGCAGGCAATTATTTGAAAAGCATCGAAAAGGTGTTTTCCATTCTGGATTTTGATTATTCTATTATGGCCAACTGGAATTGCTGTGGTGCCACTTCAGTCAAGACGATTGACCAGAGGTTGAATCTGATGTTCAACCTGAGAAATCTGGCCGAGGCTGAGGAACAGGGTTATGAGGAACTTGTGGTTCCCTGCGCCTCTTGTTTTCAAAGGCTTGCCAGTACTGAGTATGAGTTGATGCAGGATCACCAGTTGCGTGAAGATTTGATCCGTGAAGGTGGCTACCATTATGAAGGGAAGGTTAAAGTCCGTAATATTCTGGATTTCATTGTTAATGTAATCGGCCTGGAGCAGATCGCTTCAAAGGTGACCGAACCTTTATCGGGTTTGGTGGTAGCTTCCTATTATGGATGCTTAAACACCCGTATACCGGGAATGAAATCCTTTGATATTATGGAATATCCCATGAGTATGGATAATATTGTCAAAACGCTGGGTGCAGAGACCATAGATTGGTCTTATAAGACGGATTGTTGTGGCGCAAGTATGTTCCTGACATTGGAGTCAGTTTCGGAGGGCCTTGTGGGAAAGATACTGAAAGATGCAAGCTTAAGGGGAGCAGATTGTATAACGGTTTCATGTCCCATGTGTCAGACCAATTTAGATACCAAACAGGGCAAAATACGAAGGAAATTTTCTATTGAGGAGCCCATTCCCGTCCCGTTTATTACACAATTGATGGGATTGGCATTCGGGCTTAAGCCCAGGGAAGTTGGATTAGATAAGAATTTTGAAAAACTGGAGCTGTCGTCCTGAATATATCTCATGATTTAACAATGGCAAAGGTGTTTATTTAATTATATCTATTGGTATAAAAAAGAGTTGTATTGGAAATCAGTTTTACACATTTCAACTATGAATAAGGAAAAAAACGGTTCGGTTTTAGTGCTGGGTGGTGGTATAGCAGGCATGCAGGCGGCTTTGGATAGTGCTGAGCTGGGTCTGAAAGTTTATCTTGTGGAAAAAGAGCCTGCTATTGGTGGTAACATGGCCAAACTGGACAAGACGTTCCCCACCAATGATTGTGCCATGTGTATGATCTCGCCTAAGCTTGTGGAAACGGGGCGGCATCTGAACATTGAAGTGATTTCTTATGCCGATCTTGTGGGTCTCGAGGGTGAAGCAGGCAATTTTACGGTTACTGTCAATAAAAAGGCCCGTTATGTGGATGAGGAAAAATGCAACGGCTGTGGAGAATGTGAACCGGAATGTCCGGTAGAAAGACGCGATAGTTTTAATGGCGAGCTGTCCGACAGAAAGGCCATTTATAGATTATATCCACAGGCCATCCCCAATGTCTTTACCATAGATAAATCAGGTGATCCCCCCCCATGCCGGGGTACCTGTCCGGCCGGAGTGAACGTTCAGGGATATATTGCACTTATTGCCAAGGGGAAGTTTCTGGAGGCCCTGGACTTGATACGGGAAAGGATGCCTTTTGCCGGGGTTTGCGGTCGTATTTGCCATCATCCTTGCGAAGGCAATTGTAACCGCTCCGAAATAGATGAGCCGGTGTCGGTACGGAACCTGAAACGATTTGCAGCCGATTATGAGAAAGAATTGCTGGAAAAAGGCGAATCTGTTGAAAGGTCTGCCGGTGAGATGCAGGAATCTCCCCCTCAGCAAAAAAGCGGGAAAGTTGCCGTTATAGGAGGTGGCCCGGCAGGTTTGACCTGTGCACATGATCTGGTGAAGAAAGGATATCAGGTTACTGTATATGAAGCCGGCCAAAAGCCCGGCGGAATGATGCGCACGGGAATACCGGATTATAGGCTCCCGGAAGACTATTTGGATTATGAGATCAACCTTTTGATAAATGATGGTATAGAGATTAAAACCGGGCAGGTATACGGCCGGGATTTTACATTGGATGATCTCCGGAACGCAGGTTTTCAGTCGGTATTTTTTGCTGTTGGAGCGCAGAACCCTAAAAAGATACCCATTGAAGGAGGTAATTTGGAAGGTGTACAATACGGCATCCCCTTTTTAAAACGGGTAAATGAGGGAGAAAAAACCGCTCCGGGAAAAAATGTGGTGGTGATCGGAGGCGGAAATGTGGCCATAGATACTGCACGTACGGCTTTACGTATGGGTTCCAACGTAACAATTGTTTACCGGCGGACCAAAGAAGAAATGCCGGCTCACGAGTGGGAGATCGAAGAGGCTTTAGAAGAAGGCATTACCATTATGGATTCCTGGAGCCCCTCCAGAGTTATTGGTGATCAGGGAAAAGTTACAGGTCTGGAAGCTGAAAAATGTTACACGGTGTATGATGAAGAGGGCAATCGTTCGCTGAAAGTTGATCCGGATCAAAAAGAGGTGGTACCCGCTGATAGCCTTATGTTGGCCATCGGTCAGGAATGTGATCTTTCGGGAGTGGAAGATATGTTGGAGACGGATAGGGATTTAATATCCACAGATCCGTTGACACTTGCAACCTCTGTGGATGGAATCTATGCAGGAGGCGATGTGGTTCTCGGACCTTCTTCGCTGGTGGAGTGTGTAGCACAAGGACATCGGGCAGCGGAATCAATTGACAGATATTTGAGTGGTGAAGATATTAGGCGCAACCGTACGCCGGTCAGTTATCCGGAAAATTTCGAAGGATTGCCTGAATATGCAGATAAAACCCGGAAAATGCGGACGCGGCCCCGTATGGTTGACCCCGGGCAACGGAGCAGAGAATTCACTGAAATAGAGAAAACTTTCACCCGGGAAGAAGCAATCAATGAGGCAAAACGTTGTTTACAGTGCGGTAGTTGTGCAGAGTGTATGGAATGCGTGAGAACCTGTAAAGCCCATGCCGTTGATCACCATCAGCAGGATACCATACGAAAAATCAATGTTGGAGGCATTATAGCGAGCGGCGGCTTTCTGCCTTTTGATGCCCGCGAAAAACCGGAGTATGGTTACGGAATCTATCCGAATGTCATCACCAGCATGCAGTTTGAAAGGATACTTAGCGCCTCCGGCCCATATGAAGGCCATATACAAAGACCTTATGACGGGAAAACACCCAAAAAGATAGCCTGGATACAGTGCGTGGGGTCCAGAGATGTTACTACCGGAAATGATTATTGTTCTTCTGTATGTTGTATGTATGCAATTAAGGAAGCAAGCATAGCCAAAGAACACAATCCCGATATTGAGCCAACTATTTTTTATATTGATATACGCGCTTTTGGAAAAAACTTTGAAAATTTCTACGAAAGTGCGAAGAATGAAACAGGCGTACGGTTTGTACGAAGCCAGATATCGGCTGTTAAAGAGAATCCGGTTAATCGCAACCTTTTGCTTAGATTTGTCGATCAAACCGATGGACAGCATATAGTGGAAGAAGAGTTTGATATGGTTGTCCTTTCTGTTGGCTTGGTTGCCAATCCGGCTATAGATCATACAGGCAATATTATGGATGTTAAAAGGAATCAATTCGGATTCTTTGAGGAGAAATCCCTTCAACCTTTAACTTCCAGCAGAGAAGGAATCTATTTATGTGGTGTCGGGAATGGGCCGAAAGATATTCCGGAAACAGTTATGCAGGGTAGTGCTGCCGCGGCCTTATGCAGTGAAATGCTTAAGTCGGTGCGCAACACGGAAGTGCAAACCAAGGAATATCCCGTTGAAAAGAAAACGGAAGATGCTGAGCCAAGGATAGGCGTTTTTGTTTGCCACTGCGGAGTGAATATTGCTTCTGTGGTGGATGTAGAGAAAGTGAGCCGGTATATAGAGACTTTACCCGGTGTTGTCCACGCAGAACATACATTGTATACCTGTTCCCAGGATACCCAGAAAAGGATTAAAGAGCTCATTGAGGAGAAAGAGCTCAATAGGGTGGTGGTTGCTTCCTGTACCCCACGGACCCATGAATCTCTTTTCCAGGAAACGCTTCGCGAAGCGGGACTGAATAAATACCTTTTTGAGATGACCGATATACGGGAACAGTGTTCCTGGGTTCATCAAAAGGAACCTGCAAAGGCTACCCAAAAAGCCAAATCACTGGTAAGGGGGAGTGTAGGGAAATCCAGGCTCCAGGAACCCATCGTGTTAAACAAGATTTCAGTGAATAGATCTGCTTTGGTGATTGGAGGTGGTATATCCGGTATGAATGCTTCCTTATCTCTGGCCAATCAGGGTTTTAGGGTTCGTCTGGTGGAAAAGGAGAATCAATTGGGAGGCAACCTCATTTACCTCCGAAAAAATCTGGATGATGAGGATTGGATTGCCTATATGAATCAGAAAATTAAAGAAGTAAAAGAACATGAGCTGATTGATTTGTATATGCACACCACTGTGCATTCTGTTAGCGGTTCTGTTGGAAATTTTACCAGTCGTTTGCAGGGTGAATATGAAGTTGATATTGATCATGGGGTGATCATATTGGCTACGGGGGCAGAAGAGTTCAAACCCGGTGAATTTCTTTACGACAGATATGATCAGGTCATCACACAACGGGAACTGGAAAGTGAAATCGAAAAAAGAGAACATTTTAATACTGTGGTCATGATTCAGTGTGTGGGAAGCCGGGATGAAGATCACGCTTATTGTTCAAGGGTTTGCTGCAGTGAAGCCATAAAGAATGCCATTGAGATCAAGCAAAAGGACCCGGATGCGGAAGTGTATATATTGTATCGCGACCTGCGTACATATACCTACCGGGAAATATTTTACAGAAATGCCAGAAAATTGGGGGTTAAGTTTATTCATTTCCCGGACGAGGAATATCCTGAAGTCACTGCAGGCAATGATCGGTTCCAGGTAAAAGTAAAAGATACGGTAATTGATGATTATCTGACCCTTGATACGGATATGGTAGTTCTCAGTGCCGGTATTGTGGCCAATCAGGAAAACAATCAGCATTTGTCAGAGTTGATGAAGCTTCCTCTTGATGAACACGGCAATTTTATGGAGGCTCATACGAAACTAAGGCCTGTAGATTTTGCCAATGAAGGTATATTCCTGTGCGGTTTGGCACATTCCCCGAAAAATACCGAGGAAAATATTACACAGGCATTGGCCGCCGCCGGAAGAGCAGGTACCATCCTTTCAAAAGAATCGCTTGAAGTAGGTGGGGTAGTTTCTGTGGTGGATGAGGATAAATGTGCAGCATGCCTTACCTGCCTTCGGGAATGTGTATTTAATGCCCCATTTATAAATGAAAATGGCAAGGCGGAGGTAAATCCTGCGAAGTGTCAGGGATGTGGCAATTGCGCTGCTGCCTGTCCCGCAGAAGCCATTAAATTGCTAACCTTTACCGATTCGCAGGAACATGCACTTTTTAAATCCATCTTGCAGGAAATATAGATTTTTAGAAAACAAATGTTTAATATTTGAGCCAAACACTAAAAATGGAAACTGAAGGAAAAGAAATAGAACCGGCAATCATTGCTTTTTGTTGTCATTATTGTGCCTTTACTGCTGCTGATCTGGCGGGAACAATGCGTCAGCAGTATCCTACCAACATTAGAATAGTACGCTTGCCATGTACAGGAAGGGTTTATGTGAATATGCTGCTTGAGGCTTTCGTTGACGGTGCGGATGGAGTGATGGTGGCCGGTTGTGAAGAAGGAAGCTGTCATTTCCTCGAAGGGAATTACAGGGCAAAGAAAAGGGTGAATTATGCCAAAAAGAAAATTGAAGAAGTCGGTATTAATCCTGAAAGGCTGGAGATGTATCACATCGGCGCCTCTGAAGGTCCGCTTTTTGCCCGGTCAGCAAAAGAATTTACCGAACGGATCAGGAAAATAATGATAGGAGAAAAGAGATCAGTAAACAGTAAGCAGTAAACAGTAAGCAGGAAGTAAGCAGGAAGTAAACAGGAAGTAAACAGTGAGAGTTTTATGCATCAAATATTAGCTGGTCATCCCGAGACCCGAAACAAATGAAAATTCATTAATATAAAGAATATATAAACACAACACGGAGGATAAACCATGATCGTTGCAGAACAGAAACCATTTAAGGAGATCTACGAATCGATTAAGGACAGTGATAAATTGCTGGTATTGGGATGCGGTACCTGTGTAACGGTTTGCATGGCAGGTGGAGAAAAGGAAGTGGGTGTACTTGCCAATCAGATCCGTCTTGCAGCAGGGAAAGATGAGCGTGAGATAGAAGTGACTGAACATACCCTTACCAGACAATGTGATGAGGAGTTTTTCGACGAGACTGCTTCCGAAAAGATCAATGAAGCGGATGCGGTGTTATCTCTTGGTTGCGGTGTTGGAGTACAGCATATTGTACAGTTGTATCCCGATGCTGTTGTACGACCCGGACTCAATACACAGTTTTTCGGTGCTACGTTGCAGCAGGGTGTATGGACAGAGAGATGTGCAGGTTGCGGAGAGTGTGTGCTGGATAAGTTCGAAGGAATATGTCCCATCGCCCGTTGTTCCAAGAGCTTAATGAACGGCCCCTGCGGCGGGTCTTCGAACGGTATGTGTGAGTTGGATCCTGAAAATACGGAATGTGCCTGGCAGCTTATTTATGACCGCATGAAACGGTTGAACAAACTGGATAAACTGATGGATTACCAGCCACCTAAGGACTGGTCACATGACCATGATGGGGGTCCGCGGAAAGTCTCCAGAGAGGATGTTTTGTTTTAAAAAGTATACTCACATAACATTATTGAATACCGAACCAAATGAAAGTTAAAAAAAACTGAACATATGAACGAGGAAAAGTATAAATCAGGCAGCAGACTGGAACAGGTATTGGCTTCAGGAAATTTTGCATTGACCGGCGAACTGGGCCCGCCGAAAAGTGCCGACCGGGAAGCGGTTGAAAAAAAGGCCAACCTTTTGAAAGATTCTGTAGATGCAGCCAATATAACCGATAATCAGACAGCCATTGTCAGAATGTCTTCCTTGGGCGCCGGTTTGATAGCTCAAGAATGCGGACTGGAGGCAGTTATGCAGATCACCACCCGCGACCGCAACCGGCTGGCTATACAGAGTGATGTGATCGGCGCGTCTGCTTTGGGAATCAAAAATATCCTTTGTATTTCCGGGGATCACCATTCTTTTGGCAACCATCCCACCTCAAAAATCGTTCATGACATTGATTCGGTGCAATTGATCGCCATACTTAAGAAGATGCGGGATGAAAAGAAATTTGTGTCAGGCGATGACATTCGCAATACTAAGAAAAGCGAACTTGTGGAGCCGAAAATATTCATTGGAGCTGCTGCCAATCCTTTTGCCGATCCAATGGAATTCCGTGTTATCCGATTGGCAAAGAAGATCAATGCCGGTGCAGATTTTATACAAACACAGGTGATTTATGATATGGAACGCTTCAGAAATTGGATGAATGAGGTCCGTGAGCAGGGTTTGCATGATAAAGCCTACATTCTGGCGGGCATCACTCCCCTGAAGTCAGGGAAAATGGCAAAATATATGAAAGAAAATGTATCAGGAATTGCCATCCCTGACCATATTGTTGAAAGGCTTTTAGAGGCGGAAGATCAGAAAGCCGAAGGCATCAATATTGCAGTGGAACAGATGCAGGAATTAAAGGAAATGGAAGGAATAAGCGGAATTCATCTAATGGCCATAGGCGCCGAAAAAAGCGTACCCGGTATTGCAGAAAAAGCAGGGCTTTTGCCCAGACCGGTTTCTCAATATGAAACAATTAACTGATCGGTCACTTTTAACTTAAAAAACTATGCTCAACAAATGGATGGCTAACCTATTTCTGGGTGTTTTTTTACTTCCCTATTTGACAGGCTGCGGAAAATCAGGGAAAGATAACGGAAACACCGGAGAACAATCCCCGAACATTGTCTATATCCTGGCTGATGACCTGGGATATGGAGATATATCATATCTGAACGACAGCTCCAAAATTCAAA
>JBKGZA010000127.1:0-9710 GCA_046545815.1 Bacteroidales bacterium | reverse complement strand
ATGGCCGGCTGGTTCAGGCAACCATCAAATCCAAACTGGGTAACCCGGCCAAAGTCCGATATGGAGCCAAAGTGATCACGTTTGACCTGGATAAAGGCGAAGAGATTACATTGAATGGAGATATTAAGCTCATTAAATGATATGGCTATCCGTAACTTTCCATACACGGGCTCAGGCCCGGCGGTCCGACTAGGTGTAATTTCAGTGATTTATTAAATTATTATCAAAAACCATAAAGTAAATTTTTCAACCATGAATAAATTAAAAAATGTATCCATTATACTGATTTTGACAGCAATCAACATCCATTGCTATGCTCAGGATAAAGGGCTTACCTGGAAAGAACTTGGTGAGCAGTATGAGTTTCCCAAATGGTACACAGAAGCCCGTTTTGGAATCTGGGCCCATTGGGGTGCCCAGACAGAACCCAGATTGGGTTGCGGCTGGTATGCCAGGCATATGTATATGCGGGATGTCGGATTCAAACAAAGTAAGAATAAATTTATTTTAACTGTTCCAGGGGAAAGGCCCAACAAATATACAACCGTATTCGAGGTAAAAGGGGCTTTATAGCAATTACGAACTTCAAATCTTTAAAATGCTTGTACTATGATAAAACAAACTTTATTTTTTGGACTGTTTTTCATGTTTACTATGATTTCTTCCTTCTCTTCTTATGCTCAGGAGGACACCATCCGTCCGAATCACCTTCCTGTAAAGGGATTGTGCATTAAGGCTCCCCATTCTCAGCATGTAGATGAATTTGTGCAGTTCATTCACAATGAACTGGCTGATCATGGTGTCAACACACTGGTGTTGCGTGTGGATTATAACTACGAATATCAGTCACGACCCGAATTGAGGCAAAAGAATCTGAAAAACAAGAAAAATATGAAGAGTCCCATTAAGCCCAAACTATGACATCCATTCAACAAAACAATAAATTGACATGCTGCCTTATTTAATTATATATGAGTCAGAAAATTAATTATAAATCATAATATCCAATGACTATGATACGGAAAATATTTCTTTTACTTTCTTTGGCAACCCTTGTGCTATCCGGATGCTCAAAACATCAAAACGAACCTGCACCCAAATACCGGTTGTGGTATGATGAACCGTCCGAAAAATGGATTGAAGCCCTGCCCGTCGCGAATGGCCGAATGGGTGCCATGGTTTTCGGAGATCCCAAAAACGAGCGCATACAATTCAACGAAGAGAGCTTATGGGCAGGTACAAAAATTGACAACAACAATCCCCAGGCATTGAAACATCTGCCGGAGATCCGGGAGATGATCTTTGACGGGAAATATCAGAAAGCTTATGAGATGGCCAATCAGTATTTACTGGGAACCCCTCCCAAAATTCGTTCCTATCAGACTTTCGGCGACCTTTTCCTGAATTATCAGTGGGATAGCGAGGTAAAGAACTATGAAAGGGAGCTGGATCTGCGATCCGGAATTGCCACCACCACTTTTACTGCAGATGATAACAATGTAAAACAGGAAGTGTTTGCTTCAGCTCCGGGCAATCTTATCGCGGTGCATATTTCTGCCAGCAGGCCGTTTGATGTCGATTTGAATATGAAGCGGGAAAGAGATGCTGAAGTTAAATTCCTTTCTGATGGAAAGATGGTCATGAACGGGCAGATCGTAGATCCCGAAGAGCCCGCACGTGGACCTGCAGGGCCCCATATGAAATTTTCGGCAGTGGCTGAGGTGAAAACTGAGGGTGGCGAACTGGTAAGCCATGAAGAGCAATTGTCCTATAATTCAGTGAATTCTTTGACCATTTATCTCACCGCTGCTACCAATTACGCATTGGACTCGCTGAACTTTTCAGACCAAATCGATCCCGCTGCTCAATGTAAATCCATTCTAAAAAATACAGGAGAAAAATCCTTTTCAGAAGTTAAAGAAGCTCATGTGAGTGATCACAGCAGCATGTTCAACCGGGTATCCTTTACCCTTGGTGAGGACACACTGCAGGATATGCCCACCGATGAAAGGCTCGAGCGTGTGAAGAACGATCGCATTGACAATGGTTTAATAACAACTTATTTCCAATATGGTAGATATCTGCTGATGGGTTCTTCCCGCAAACCCGGAAAACTGCCGGCAAACCTGCAGGGTGTATGGAATAAGGATTTTAATGCCGCATGGAATTCTGATTTCCACACCAACATCAACCTGCAGATGAACTACTGGCCCGCTGAGGTAGGAAATCTTCCGGAGACCAGCCGGATCCTTACCCGCTTCATGGAAGAACTGACTGAGCCGGGGTCGGTTACAGCCAAAAAAATGTATGGTACGGAAGGCTGGACCTTACATCATCTTACTGACCCGTTTGGACGTACAGGAGTAGCCGATGGAGTTTGGGGCGTATCTCCTATGGCTGGTCCGTGGATGACCTTCCCGCTGTATCGGCATTTTGAATTCACACAGGACATGGATTATCTCCGCCGGATTTATCCCCTGTTAAAAGGTTCTGCCAAATTTGTCAAAGGATTCCTTGTAGAATCCCCAGAAGGCTACCTGGTAACCAATCCATCCCATTCACCGGAGAATGACTTCTTTGTTCCGGGAACCAACAAAGAGAAACAGTCATCACTTACCTATGCAGCCACTATTGATATTCAGATTATCAATAAGCTAATAGATAATTACTTAGAAGCAAGCCAGTTACTAGACAAAGATCAGGATTTTGCCAAAAAATTAAAGGATATTCAGGATAAACTGCCGCCAGTTCAGATCGGGGAAAACGGAACGATCCAGGAATGGATCAAGGACTACGAAGAAGTGGAAGTAGGACACCGGCACATGTCTCATTTACTGGGGCTTTATCCTCTTGCCCAGATATCGGAAGAAACTCCTGAACTTTACGAAGCGGCCAGAAAAACCATTGAGCGAAGACTGGAGCATGGCGGAGGCCATACGGGCTGGAGCCGCGCCTGGATTATCAGTTTCTTTGCACGTCTCAAAAACGGGGAGAAATCCTTGCATCACCTTCAGCAACTATTTACCAAATCAACAGCCCAAAATTTGTTTGACATGCATCCGCCCTTCCAGATCGATGGCAACTTCGGTGGCACAGCAGGAATTGCTGAAATGTTGCTGCAGTCTCATAACGGGGTTATTCGTCTGTTGCCGGCACTTCCCGAAGCCTGGAGCGAGGGAAGCGTTAAAGGCCTGAAAACCCGCGGAGGTTTTGAATGTGATATATGGTGGAAAGAAGGAAAGCTGACCAAAGCCGTCATCCGTTCAGAAAAAGGAGGAAAAGTGGATGTAAAATATGGTGCAGAGGAACTTTCTGTTGAAATAGAGCCGGGAGGTAAATATACATATACCAATGAATGATAATTAAAATTAAACACCATACCATGAAAAGTACTTGATTATATTGTTGCCTTTGTTCCTCATTGGCTGTTCGAGCTCGAAATTGAATATGCAGATGGCAGCAAAAAGATGGTTGTCAGCGATGAAAGTTGGACTTGTGAAGAAGGACCCATCAGGCTTTCCAGCATCCGGCTGGGTGAAACCTATGACGCCAACTGGAAACCAGAAGGATGGGACCAGCCGGGTTTTGACGACCAGCAGTGGCATGATGTGAGGGTCGTTCGCGGCCCACGTGGAGAACTGAAGGCCCAAAACCGACCCCGTGTTAAAATCATGGATAAACTTGAACCCGAGAAAATAAAACGTATAGGAGAAGAATCCTTCCTGGATATTGTGGATACCCAAAAACCCAATGGTTCACTGGCACCTATCGTTCCAACCAGCGGCTGGGGGTACGACTGGGGTATACTTCCGGCCTGGAACCATGCTTTGTTTGAGATACCCTAGAACCTTTACCTATATGAGGGCGATCAGAGAATTCTTGAAAAGGTGTACCCCTGACATGATAGATACCACACGCTATCCCGGCTGGGGGAACTGGATTGAGCAGGGTGCCACTACCCACTGGGAAGACTGGGAAGGTAAAAGTTCATTGAACCATCCAATGTTTGGATGTATCGGAGAGTGGTTCTATGAAACCCTGGCAGGGATCCAACCCGATATAGAATCACCGGGATTCAAACACTTTATTATTGATCCGTGGTTTCCACCTGAAATGAAGTGGGTAGATTGTGTCAAACATACCGGGTATGGGGATATTGCTGTCAACTGGTCAAAAAATGACAGTGAGATCTCCCTCAGCCTGGAGATACCGGTTAATACCTCGGCTACTGTGCTGCTGCCATCCGGTGATTTGCAAATTGAAGGAGCTAAGCCGGAAACCGGAAAAACTGGAGTAATTCAGGCATACCCAACTGAAGATCAAAATAAATTGAAGCTGGGCTCCGGAAGCTACGATTTTATTTTGGCCAATTGATTCAAGAAATTTTAAAATAGGGTCTTATATTATTGATGAACAGAAATCTATATAGAAAAATAATAAAATATTGCAGATAAAAAGGATCTAATTATGAATAGCAACCAGATTCGGATCAGATTTCAATCGGCATTTTTATGGCTGGTTTCCTTGCTGATCCTGATGGCGTGCAGCCGTCAGAAAGACCATGAAAAAACACTTGAAGCGAAAGACATCCAGGCTTATTGCATTGATTTTAACTGGGGAGAAGGAGGTCCCAATGCCTTTAAAGGGGATGCCAAAAACATAGCAACCCTGGTCAGGGCCTATAATGGCTTATCCCGTGGTTATGTTGATGAATGATGAACAACCAATAATATATGAAAACAATAAAGAAAGCCATTAACCAATCCGCTGTTCTTTTTCTATTGATTGGTATGCTGAATCCCCTGTTTAGTACCTTATACAATCATTTATATTCTGACAAATTTTGGCAGAAAAATCAATAATTTATAGCTGAAATCATTATTATATCTTTGTTTTCTTGTTATAAATGAGTAATGCTTTTATAGATTGATAAGGTACGATAAATAACCTGGACATGCATGGCTTTTCATATTGCTAATAATTCAGTCCTTGTGCATTTGGGCGAATATCCTGTTTGGTTCTGGCTTGTCCAGGTTATGGGTACAAAACAAAGATTCTTTATACGTTATGAGCCGGTTGCTATTAAAGAGGATTCCATCAGAACAGGAATCTCTCTTAAATTGCTTAGCAAAGGGACTGCATGGCTTTATCTGATGAAGATAATTTCCCTTTCTGAAAATTAATAACTCAAAAATTTATAATTTTACGGTTTAATAATATTCACAATTGCTACATGTTAATTAAGAAAAAGCTATCATATGAACAGAAAGAACAATAGCATAAGTCGGCGTCAGATGCTAAAAATGTTGGGTTTTGGCACAATGGCCTCTTTATTCCCGGGAATAGCAGTTTCCAAATCCGTAGATCCTCAGAATGAAGGGCCGGATCAAACTATTCATCAGGGCGTTTATCGGAAAAATACAGATCAGACTGAGGTTAGCCTCATCAAAGGCAATGATCGCCGTGATAACACTTTTAAAGCACTGAAAAACATTGAGGATAAAATCATGGCCTCACTGGAAGGCAAGAAACGCATCCTTATCAAGCCCAACTTTGTCACCACCAACGTGCAGTTATCTGCCACCCATGTGGATGCAGTCAGGGGAATTCTTGATTTTCTCAAAGATCGGTGGGAAGGAGAAATTGTTGTGGGAGAATCCACTGCCAATTCCAATGGCACCATGGAAGGCTTTAAGAATTACAATTACCTTCCTCTGGAAAAAGAATATGGGGTTACATTTCGCGATCTGAACGAAGAATCCTGTGTAAAACGTTATATGCTCGGTCCGGACAATGCTCCTGTACCGGTGCCCATCATATCTTCATTCCTTGATAAGGATCAATACATCATCTCGGCTGCCAAAATGAAAACCCATGATCGCGCACTCGTTACACTGGCTTTGAAAAATGTATTGCTTGCCGCACCCCTTCACGATTACAAAAATCACAATTATAAACAAGACACACACCTCACTGAAGAAAGAAGTAAGCACACCATCCTGCATTACAATATGTTCAGCCTTGCCAGGGAAATTTACCCCGACCTCGGAGTGATAGACGGATTCGAAGCCATGGAAGGGAACGGCCCGACAGGAGGTACACCGGTGGATGCCCGTGTTGCGCTGGCAAGCCTTGATTCCCTGGCACTGGATACGCTCACCACGAAAATCATGGGCTTTGATCCGGGCGAGGTGCTCTATTTGTCTTCCATGAATAAGGCAGAAATGGGCCAGGGCGACCTGGATAAGATCCAAACCCTGGGAACCGACTTAAATAAAGTTCAATATCATTTCAGGCCGCATGAAAGGATGGTGGAGCCGTATGGGTTAGGATGAGAATCAACGATTTGAGACAAGATGGATACTGCCAAATCAATAAATAACGTTTTTATAAGACTAACCAATGAGCGATGGCAGCACATATCAATTGGACATCCCGAAATTGCAGATTATTATTTTGAAATATTGGAAACAATAGAAAGTCCAACAATAATATATGAAGGATATCATGGAGGTTTAATTGCTATTAGTTCAAATATTGAACATACAAGAAAATTTATAGTTGTGGTTTATAAAGAGATCAGCGCAAATGATGGATTTGTTATTACTGCTTATATCTCAAACAACAAACAGAAATTCGATAAAAAAAAGATAATATGGAATCAACAATAGATGAGATAAAAGAGATCATTCCCCATTTAATGAGGTTCAAGAATGTCTGGACAAATTATGACAAGGAAGCAGATACACTCTATATACACTTCAAGAAACCAAGCCACGCTGATCATTCTGAGATGACTGAAGATGAAATAATTATTCGCTATGAAAAAGGTGAAATAATTGGTATAACTGTTTTAAATGCCAGCAAGCGGTAATTCCCTAAATTACTAATAGCCAAATAACACATAAAAAACATATGCCGGAAAGTGATTATATATAATTTACCCCAACTATAAAAAAGAACAGCAAAACATAAGTTAAACTACCGGCATTGGCAATATAACACCTAAAACAGAATCAAAATTCCAGCCATTTCCATCACACTCCTTTTCCAAAATTTTCTTAATTTCACCCTTTGAATATATTTATCAACTCTAAAAAACCATTTTATGAAACGCATTAAACAACTTTTACTTTTTTACCTGCTGATGATGATAGGTATAATATCAGCCTATGCACAAAAGGCTAAAAACATCATTTTTATTTTGAGTGACGACCACCGATATGATTACATGAGTTTTCACCCGGAAAGTCCGGATTTTTTAAATACACCGGGGATGGACCAAATGGCTGAGGAGGGGGCACACATTGCCAACGCCTTTGTGAGTACATCACTGAGTTCTCCAAGCCGGGCATCTATTCTTACCGGACAATATCCTTTTCGTCATGGAGTGGTGGACAACAGCAATCCCATGCCCGAAGGAACACATTTCTTCTCACAGGCACTTCAGGAAGCAGGTTACCAGACCGGTTATTTTGGAAAATGGCACATCGGGCATGCAAACGATGATCCAAGACCAGGATTTAATAAGTGGGTCAGTTTCCGCGGACAGGGCGTCTATTACAATCCAACACTTAATATTGATGGCGATAGACAACAAGTGGAAGGTTACATAACCGATCTGTTGACCGACTATACGCTTGACTGGCTGGACAACATTGACCGTGATCAGCCCTTTTTCGCCTACCTCTCTCATAAAGCGGTACATGCTGAGTTCGAACCCGCAGAGCGCCATGAAGGCATGTATCAAGATGTCAATATCCCAAAACCGCAGTCGATGAAAAACATTGAATCCAACTATGAAGGGAAACCCGAATGGGTAAGGGAGCAACGGTATAGCTGGCATGGTGTCGAACACATGTATCACGGGCGGGATGATCATCCCCAGCGTATAGATGAGATCATTCCCCGCTACAGCGAATCACTGATGGGCGTTGACGAAAGCATTAACCGGGTGATGGATTACCTGAAAAAGGAAGGATTGGCCGAAAACACACTGGTAATATATATGGGCGATAACGGCTTCATGCTGGGCGAGCACGGACTGATCGACAAAAGGCAGGCCTATGAAGAGTCGATGCGGGTTCCCATGCTGGCCTGGGGACCAGGTACTATAGAAGCAGGTTCAACGGTTGAAGAAAATGTACTAAACATCGATTTGACCCCAACTTTTCTTGACATTGCGGGTGGTTCAATGCCTGAGGATCATAAGATAGACGGCCGGTCTTTCCTGCCCCTGCTTAAGGGAGAACAGGTTGAATGGCGTTCAACGTTCGTCTATCAGTATTTCTGGGAACAGGCCTTTCCGCAGACTCCAACTACCTATGCCATACGGGGAGACCGTTATAAATACATCTATTATCACGGAGTTTGGGACAAAAATGAACTCTATGACCTGAAAACCGATCCGAACGAAATGCATAACCTGATTGATGCTCCCGAACACCAGGAACGGGTAAAAAAAATGCACAACGAGATGTTTGATTTCTTCGAAAAAAACGGAGCCAATGATGTGCGTTTCCGAAAGCCCTCGCTTAACAAGCAGGATGAAAGGCTGATTCACTGATAAAAATCCCAAAGACAAGTATCAAAACTTGTCTGGTTATTGATGAATATTTAATATAGAACACTGATGACACAGATTAAACAGATAATCACAGATAAAATATCAGTGTCAATCAATAATATCTGTGTTATCCGTGTTCTATTATTCTAATATTTTGAATCCCTTTCTTATTTTATGAACATAATGAATTAAATTTGTAATTTAAGATCCTCAAAACCGTTTTACAATAAATAAAGGATACTCATGACTACTAAAGAGATTGCAATAAAGATAATTCAAGAACTTCCTGAAGATGCTAGCTGGGAAGACATTCAGGAAAGAGTCAATTTCATTGCAGGAGTGCGTAAAGGGTTAAAGGAACTCGATGAAGAAAAAGGTACCTCATAAGCAGCTCAAAGAAGA
The DNA here is from genome assembly GCA_046545815.1 of Bacteroidales bacterium. Lineage (GTDB taxonomy): Bacteria > Bacteroidota > Bacteroidia > Bacteroidales > UBA12077 > JAGXLC01. Next base: position 742 of record JBKGZA010000127.1, on the reverse strand, counting down.
CCTAAAGAGATGGCTTTAGGATTGTTTATAGAGTAAATAATAATAAACATATAGTCGAGATCATCAGGGTTTGGCATTCAGCCAGAGGCATTCCCAATATTTAGCCAGGTTCCCAAACGAAAAAATGGAAAAAACAGGCTGCAGCATCAATCTTCTTTTCTATTACTTCTGGATTGTCAACCATTTCATAACCCCATAGTGGTATCCGGGGTTGATAGTGCCCTTCGAATCGGAGCCTGGCCTTTTGAACCATCTTCCACTCTCCTGTCCCTGCGTTCCAGAAAACCTCGCGGCTTCGGGATTCGTAGTGTAAAATCGGCCAATAATAGGCTGCTAAAGTATATCCGTCGTCAGAACCTTCTTATTGAGCAATATCACTTGTTGCTTCAGGTGTGTAGGTGCATTTCACTGTAAACAAACCCAAAAACAACATTGAAAGGACCATAGGTATTCTATACGGTTTTTCATTTGTCTTCATGATAAAACAAGTTTATTATTTAGCCCGAATTATTCCCACCACCGCAGTTGCAAACAAAATGAATGATCCAGGCTAAAATAGTTTCAAATTAAACATCTATTTATTTGGCCAATGAGTTTCGATCCCTTGTGTTCTGATAAACTTTTGGAAATCATTCAACATCTGTTTATTTTTCCTTACTGTATGCGGAATCACATCTTTTTTCATGGCATATGCAACCAATATCCCTACCGCTTCCCCAATACTCCATTCTACCGGATGCAG
>JBKGZA010000126.1:0-9745 GCA_046545815.1 Bacteroidales bacterium | reverse complement strand
TTTAAGGTTCAAATTGATTTATCTGCCAAATTCAGAAATTTTGCTTGTTTCATTATGGAACCCGCATCTTAACCATGTTCTTGTTGGAGATATTACTGCATGGGGGTTTCCATAGTCGCAAGGGCCTTTCTTGCCCCGGCGATTAATTTTTCCACCTTTTTGTAGGGATCCCCTTCGCCCAGTGTTTCCAGTGGAAGGTAACCACGGTAACCGGCGTCAGCGGCAATCTGAAATACCTTTTTCAGGTTTGTCTCTTGTGGTTTTCCGTCGAAATACACCAGTTCTTTAATCTGCCATGTAATGGCATAGGTCACTACCTTTTTGATTTCCTCATAAGGATCGCCCTGGCGCAGGCTCCCAATGTCGAGGTGCAACCCCAGCCAGTCGTGATTGGCTGTTTCCATAATTTCAATAATGTGGTCGGCTGTTTTAATGAAATCGCTGTGGTTTTGCATGGCGATCATTACTCCGTATTGTTTGCCAAAATCCGCTGCCCGGGTTAACCCATCCACTACCCATTCATTAACTTCTTTCTGACTATGCCCGTCCGGTAGTCCACTACCTGCAAACAGTCGGATGAGCGGGGCCCCCATCTTTGAAGCTGCTACAATCCATTCCCTAATAAGCTCCAGGTCTTTTTCCCGTTCTGAGGCATCGGGATTGGAAAAATCATTTCTTACCCCGGTGCCGCTGATATCCAGACCCATCAGAAAGGCCTGCCTTTTGAAGCGATTGATGTATTCATCTTTTGGCACTTCAGGATATCCTGGGAAATAATAGCCGGTCGGGTCCACGGCATCCAGGTTGTGTTTTGCGCAGAAATCCAGTAATTGGAAGAGATCCATTTCTCCATTCTGCAGCAAGCGGTTAAAAGAATAAGCATTCAGGCTGAGCTTGAGTTTGGGCCTTTCTACCTGGTCAGAAAAGCGGCTGACAGGGCTGAAGCTTCCGGGAACCGTCAGAATCGGCAGAAAAGAAGCGGTTTTCAGAAAAGAACGGCGGTTGATTTTCATGATGAAACGGTTTAACATTTGATCCATTAAAAATAATGGGAATTATTCATAAATCCAAAAGATTTTCCACCTGCAAACTGAGCATGTCATTCGGTAAAATATAAAACGGTGACAGATGGTTTTATTCTAAAAGGATATTGATATGGCTTTATCCCGTATTTTGTATTATCATTTCAAGCTTAATCGCAATGTACACAAGGACAGGCATTCTGTTTTAAGGCAACGGGAAGCCAGATTACGGAGGCTCCTGAAATATGCCTTCCGTCACTCTGATTTCTACAGGAAATATTATGCGGATCATGGCATAAACTCCGGTGATCTGGGAAATATTAACATCAACCATTTGCCGGTAATTGACAAAAAAATGATGATGGATCATTTTGATGATTTTTTGGTTGCCGGGAAATTAACAAAAAGGCGGGTGGAAGATTTTCTGGAATCCACTTCTGCACCGGATAATACCTTATATGATAAATATCATGTGATACATTCTTCCGGCACTACCGGGGAAGTTGGATATTTTGTTTATAATCCGCGTGAGTGGGATTTTATAAAAGCCATATCTTTGCGGATTTTTCCGCATTTCGGTTTAAAACCAAAATCATATGCGTTTATCGGGGTGGCTGACGGACATTATGCGGGTGTCAGCCTGTTTCTGAGTCCCCTTCATTCCCCGGAAAGTTTTGTTTACCGGGATTATCTTGTTTTAGACATTAATTATCCCCTTGAGCAGTATCTTGATGTACTGAACAGACTCAATCCGGCTGTTATTACGGGATATCCCACTGGTGTGGGGATGCTGGCAGAGATGCAAAAATCCGGCAAGTTGTCTGTCAGCCCTCAGGCATTAGTGTGTGGCGGAGAACCGCTCACTCCTGAAACAGAAAAACTTATCCATGAAGTTTGGGAATGTCAGCTTATCAATTACTATGCGTCCTCGGAATCCCTTATTATGGGCGTTGAGCGGGCAGATTTGAAAGGGTTTTATCTGTTTGATGATGTGAATTATATTGAATTCAGGGATGACCATATTCTTTTAACCAATTTGTATAATTATACACAGCCGTTGATCCGCTACCGCATGGATGATGTTTTGGTCCCCCAGGGTGAAGGAGATATCTGGCCGTTTACCAGAATTAAACATGTTATCGGGCGACGTGAGGAATTGCTTTGGTTTATTAATCAACGGGGTGAATATGACTTTATTCATCCCATTGTCATTGTGGAATTTTATGTCAGGGGTCTGGAGAAATATCAGGTACTAAAGACAGGAAACACTTCTTTTACATTTAAAACCGTTATTTCCAACCAATTCAATGAGGAACAGGTAATTCGCAAGATCGATGAAGCGTGGCGGGAAATATTGAAGAAAAAAGAGATGTTAAATCTTGATTATCGTATAGAAGCAATAAGCGATATTCCGATAGATCCGAAAAGTGGAAAATTTAAGCTGATTATGAAAAAGTAATTTAATTGAACATCAATACTTCCAAATTTTTTTTACATTTACAGCCAATTAAATTTAAATAATTGCTAACTAAAAACTTAATAAAATGACGAAAGCAGACATTGTAAGCGAAATTTCGAGAAAAACAGGTATTGAAAAAGTAACTGTTCAGAAAACAGTTGAAGCCTTAATGGAGACTATTAAAGAATCTATGGTTGGCGGTCAGAATGTTTATTTAAGGGGATTTGGAAGTTTTATTGTAAAAAAGCGTGCTCAGAAAAAAGCACGGAACATTTCCAAGAATACTGAGATTGTTATTCCGGAACATTACATTCCTTCTTTCAGACCATCGAAGCAATTTGTGAACAGGGTTAAAGAGAATGTGAAATAAAGAATCATTCTTCCGTTTTTTAGGCCAAGGTTTTATCGGGGCAGGATATGGGCTTGCTTTCATAAGGAAGGGTGAAGTGAAAGACGAAGCCTTTATCTTTATGGGAAGCACCCATATTTTCCTTCACCGAAGCTATCGGCTTACGGAAAATGACCGGAAGCGGACCCATTTTTGTCGTATGGCCGTCTTTTTTTTATTCTTCGGCGCCCGAAACGTAGGGCAGGCCGATGGAGTGGATTAATGTTACCGGCCCAAATAAAGCATAAGCTGAATGTAAGAGCCTTTACAAAGGGCGAATCATTGTTTTCATCGTTAATAACCTTCCAGCTTCTCAGCCAGCTTTTTCCTCGTAAAAAAGAGGCGGCTTTTTGTGGTACCCATTTTAAGGTTAAGGCTATCGGATATTTCTTCATAGGTATATCCCGAAAGAAACATCTTAAAGGGAATACGGAATTTATTGGGCAATTCTTCTATTTTCCTGTTGATTTCAATAATTGAATAATCGCTGTCAGGTCTTATTGAGGTACTGTCTTCCTGATGATTCATAAGATGATCCTTCGCGTTGTTATCCCAATAAGCTCTCTCCTTTTGTTTCTTGCGATATTTATTGATAAAGGTATTTTTCATTATGGTGAACATCCAGGCCTTAAGATTGGAATCACTTTTGAACTTAGCCCTGTTGGCCCAGGCTTTGTAATAGGTATCCTGAACCAGGTCATTGGCTTCATCCGGTTGTGAGATTAAGCTCAGTGCAAACCTTTTCAGTTTATCTTCCAGCTGTATGATTTGGTGTTCGAACTCTATCGGTTTCATGGTGATTGTTTTTATTTTTATAACTGATTGTCTTTATTCAATCAATAGGATCCATAGCGACAGCAATTGCTGTGAACAAAGAGGATTCATATTTGATAATCGTTGCTTTTTGCCTCCATTAATTGTAATTCCCGCCGGGCCAAATCCGCAATATTGGATTGCTTCATTTTTGCAATCATTGTTTCATTCAATTCATGCCAAAACTCACGGGCGGCACAACTTTCTTTTTTCATGCAATGGGCAAGGGCAGAAAGACAATTGGTGATGCTCAATTCATTGTCAAAGGACCTGTATACGTCATATACACTTATATGTTCAGGGGCTTTTGTAAGCATGTATCCGCTTCCCTTTCCTGCTACATTGGTTATGATTCCCCCGGCTTTTAATGAAGCAATGATATGATCCAGATATTTATCCGACAAGTGTTGCTTTTTAGCGATTTCTTTCTGAAGAATGCCATTATTTCCATGTATGGCAATTTCTATCACTGTTCTTAAGCCGTACCTTATTTTTGTGTTGATTTTCATATTGTTATTAGTTTTTAAAATAAAACTCTATTAATCCTATTAAGTTCATAGGATACAAAGGTAAAAATTTTTTTTCGACTGGTATAATTTTATACTTTAGAAGAATAGAAGGCAATGAAAATGGGAAATTGAGCAAAAGATATATGGTTGGGATACATCGGAATAATTTTCAGATTCAAAACGGAGGATATGATTTCTTATGTATGCCATTAAAAATCCCCATCCTCTAAATTTTGTTAATCCTGTGTACCTACCTTTGGTTTGGCATTATCGTTGTCTTTTGTCAGCCGTTTGTTCCCGAATGTTTTTAAATTCGTTATCCTGTGTCCATCCGGGGAAATCATCAGAATTGGCAAGCTCGTTTCCAATGGTGAAGAAGAGCCGTAAATCCTGGTAGATCCCGTCATATCTCCAAAGATCGTGAATTGTGTCCGAGGGTTGATGGTATCTGCTTCTGCTGTCTTGTCTGACCTTTTCGGCATATGCTTCATCTTGACCTATATACTCCTCTCCTCCTGATGCATAAATTGCCGGCACCCCTTTTCTGGCCAGATTAAAATGGTCGGAGCGGTAGTAGGATCCCACTTCCGGGTTGTCATTGGGCACAACTTCCCGGTTTTGCTTTTCGGCATGTTTTTTAAGGTAATCATCCAGTTCTGAAAAACTGTATCCGACCACTTCCACATCACGGGTAGTGCCATAGACATTTAATGCATCCATGTTTACTGCTGCAACCGTTTTTGCAATTGGAAACAGGGGATTTTCTGCATAATGTTGGGACCCTATAAGTCCTGATTCTTCTGCTGTCACTGCCAGGAAGACCACCGAGCGTTCAGGCGGTTCTTCGAGGCCTGCAAAGCGTTCGCCTATTGCTATAAGACCTGCAACACCTGTTGCGTTGTCTATGGCACCATTGTAAATTATTTCCTCACCGTCTTTTTTATCCTTTCCGAGATGGTCCCAATGGGCCATATAAATAACTGTTTCTTCCGGATGTTCACTGCCTTCAATGTATCCAGCTACATTGAAGCTCTCAAGCTGTTCGAAGCTATTGTTAAAGCTGGCTGAAGCGCTCAGGTTTAACGATTCGGCCTTAAATCCGGGTTGTTTGGCTTTGTCCATAGCCTTTTCAAGGGTTGTGCCTGCATCGGCAAATAGATCCTTGGCCGCATCAAGGTGTATCCAGCCTTCAGCTTTCAGATAGTCGTCATCGCCATCGGCTGCCCTGTATTGAACGCCTGACCACGAGTTTCTAACCACATCCCATCCGTAACCTGCCGGCTCATCCTGGTGTACTATCAGAACTGCTTCAGCACCCTGGCGGGCTGCTTCTTCATATTTGTAGGTCCAGCGCCCGTAATACGTCATTGCATTGCCTGTGAACAACTCCTCATCCCGGGTTGCAAAGCCGGGATCATTGACGAGAACAACTACCGTCTTGCCCTCAACGTCAATGTCTTCATAGTCATTCCAGTTATATTCCGGAGCCACAATACCATATCCTGCGAACACGAGTTCACTGCCTTCAATGGTTATCTCTTTTTCACGGAGATTAGAGTTTATCATCATATCTTCTCCGTATTCAAAAGCATGTAAGATATTACCGTTACTGGATATTTCAAGGTCAGAAAATTCCGAGCCTGTGATCTCCAGAAGCGGCACGGGTTGCCTGTAACTACCGTTTGCAGCAGGCTTTAGCCCGATCTTTTTAAATTTCGATTCAATATATTCCACGGTCTTTTGTCCGCCCGGTGTGGCGGGGCCACGACCCTCAAACTCATCCGATGATAAAGCCTGAATATTACTTTTAATATGTTCCCCAAAAAGTTCTCTATCTTGAGGTTTCTCCATGCAACTGTATGCCGAAAAGAGAAAAAATACCAAAAACAAATAATAAAGCAGATTGGATTGGCTCATTTTTTTCTTCATAAAGACTCGTGTTTATTTGAATTGATGTACAAAGGTTACGAATTTTCTTTATTTAACAAAGAGGGAGAAAAAAGGTTTTCTCCCTCTGCCCGTCAGTGTGTCAGTGTAGGATTTTTATTTATTGTCTATTGAGCCATTTAGCGCCTTTTAACATTTTGGGTTATTAAATAAGATGACAGTTTTTATCCAGATATGGGAAATCTGCTCAGTCTTTGGAGGCAGGAAAATGTTTTATCTCTACATTTCCCTGATCATTAATTTCTTTTAAAGTAACCTCTTTTATTTTTCCTGCCCATGCGGGATGACAACCCGTTTCTATTTTTATATAATTATCCGTATAGCCGAAGATTTTCCCATCTTGATTGTAGTTTTCGAAGAGTACCTTTCTTTTTTCTCCCAGGTGTTTTTTATAGAACATCCTTATTTTCCTGTCGGCAAGCGTTTGTAATTTTTTGCTTCTTTCTTTTATTATGTTGCCGTGCACCTGATCCTCCATTCGGGCAGCGGTGGTATGAGGCCTTCGGGAATACGGGAATACATGGTAAAAGCTGGCATCCAGTTTTTGAAGAAATTCAAAGGTGTCCTGAAACTTTTCTTCATCTTCTCCCGGAAAACCTGCAATTACATCCACTCCGACAAATGCACCGGGAATATGTTTTTTAATTTCCTGCAATTTAAGGTGGAAGAATTCCCGGGTATACCGTCGTTTCATTTTTCTCAGTATATCATTGGATCCCGACTGCAGGGGAATGTGAAAATGGGGGAGGAATTTTTCTGATCGGGATATCAAGCGAATGATGTTATTGGTCAAAAGGTTGGGTTCAATTGAGGCTATTCGGTATCTTTCAATACCGGAAACATCTTCCAGGCGATCAATCAGCTCCTCAAATGTTTCCCCGGTTGTCTTACCAAAATCCCCTATGTTTATACCGGTCAGAATGATTTCTTTTACCCCGGAGCTTGCAATAGCGCGTGCTTCCACCACTAAATTATCTATACTTTGGTTACGGCTTTTTCCGCGGGCCAGGGGAATGGTACAATAGGTACAACGATAGTCGCATCCGTTTTGCACTTTGAGAAATGACCGGGTACGGTCACCCACAGAATAAGCGGAATGAAATTTTACCAGGTCATCCGGGACGGAAGTGTGTATTTCCTGCTTTTCTTTTTTGCTGGTTTCAAGATAATCTAGGATACTGAACTTTTCATCATTGCCGAGTATAAGATCTACACCTTTTATGGCAGCGAATTTTTCCGGATGCACCTGCGCATAGCACCCAGTTACAATGATTCTGGCACCCGGATTCAGCTTTTTTGCTTTTTTGACACTTCTTCTGCTTTTCCGATCGGCTTCATGGGTTACCGTACACGTGTTAATCACATAGATATCCGCTTTTTCATTAAAATTCACCTGTTCATAACCCTGTGCCTTAAATTTTTCAGCCAGGGCAGATGTTTCTGCATAGTTCAGCGGACATCCCAAATTATGTAAAGCAAATTTCACTGCCATGGACATTCTTATTGACCGTACCCCATTTAAATAAAAACATTTTTCATCCACTTACCCTGGTGCCTAAGGGGAAGGGTGGAAATATTGCGGCATTGTTCCAGATAAACTTAAACGTTGATGCTTCTTCAATTAGTGCGCTAAATTACTAATTTTAAATGGACCTTACACTTTTGGAATGAATGTCATTGATATTTTGTCGTTATAGATAAGCATGCTTTTTAATGGCTTTATTGATATCTTTCGGAGTAAAAAATTTTATAAGACAACAACTTTTAATTTAACTCTATTAATAATAAATTTGTGGAGTTGTTCAATTACACAAAATTGATTATATTGTGTTCCTTAATAAACCATTAATCTTATGAGCGATAATTATTCCAGGATATATGTAAAATACGGGAAGGTAGAAATTACCATTGAAGGAAACGGCGAATTTGCTTCTGAAGCGTTCCGGGAAATTTTTAATTTACAAAATGAGGAAAATCCATCCGTAGATACACAGGAACTATCTGCGGATAAACAAGAACTATCCGCGGATAAACAAGAACCATCTGTTCAGGAACAATACGCTAAACCACCTAAACCCCAAAAATCATCCCCGCCGTCTGTTGAGAAAAAGGAAGATAAAAGCCAAAAGGTCAAATCAACAAAATCCGCTGAATCGAAAGATATTTTAAATGCTTTGGGAACTGATTTTAAAAATTGGTTGAACAGTCTTCCACAAACTTCTGAAACCCGGGATAAAATTTTGGCTGCTGCCTGTTATAATCAACTAACGAGTTCTGATCAAAAATTTTACACGCAAAGAGTCAGAAACATTTTAGAAAACCAGGGAATCGAAATTCCTCATATAGCCAATTTTTTAGATACCATGGAAATTCAGAAACTTATTTACAAGGTTTCGGATACCAGACGAAAGGGTTATAAATTAACCCAGGAAGGCGAAAAGTATGTAAAAAATCTTTTTTGAAGTGGATTTTAGGCAAAAACCAGTGATCCTGCCACTTCCCGGGCTTTCCGCCTGGCAGGACGCGGGAGAGCAAGTCGCTGTAGAAATTCCAGACAAATTTGAGATTTATTATCTGACCTCCGGGTAATATGATAAAGCAATTAATGCAGGCTCCATAAATTCCTCTACAAATACTTTATTATTTCCATAGATTTCCCTTAAACTATCAACCTGATCGCTGGTAGGACGTTCAAACTCCCGAACAAACGGATGATTTGAAATTAGCGGCAATGTTGCATGCCGATGTATTCCGCAACTGGAAATGGTAACAACTGTAACTAATAGAAAAATTAAAACTTTGTAATGTCTGTATTTAAAAATCGTATTGTTTGCTTGATCTCTCATATAAGCTCACTTAACTTCACTTGTTTCTGTCTTATCAATTGGTACGGATTTACATTATTTGGGTTTCTTTATTTGTGATTTATAATTTCAAACATATAGAGATCAGAGGCAATGCGCGTGGATATTTCCCGTAAGCCTCACCACCTGTCAGGCACGGTTGGATGGGTTTGCTACGTACCCCGACTGACCGGTTCTGGCATAACCTAAAAAACTGGCTAAATGCAACTACTTCCGAAAACACCTTTAAAACAGCCTCATGCATGCCGGTCGGACGGGTGTGATAAAGGATCAATACCACCTCAAGCAATTTACCGGTACATTTGCCTTTTATTTCAAACGGATCGCCAAAATTGTATTTTTTAACCAGGTCAATCGCATTGGTTGAGAATGAGCACCTGACTCCGGAAGCCGAATGCTTTTCACCGGTCAAAATATAGGTCATGCTGGTATCATTGGCAGTAACCTCAGATATTTGTCCGGATACCTCAATGACTTCCCCGGCGTATTTTAGGCTTGCCTTTTGCTCATCCGTGTTGAATGCCTTGGTGAGCTCATTGGCTGTTAAGGTATATGCAGGTTTTCTCCCGGCATCATCCTGGGTTGGTCTGGTTTAACAGTAAATTCCAACATCTCCGGCCGCTTGCGATTAAAACCACGATAATGATTAAGGCGAAATTTTTTTTAAAAAAGGTATTGCATAATTCACAAAAAGCTTTTACTTTTGCATTCTACTAAACAATAGGGGTTCTTTAACATAAACA
>JBKGZA010000125.1:0-9804 GCA_046545815.1 Bacteroidales bacterium | reverse complement strand
CTATTGATCCATGCATTGTTGTATTCAAACAGAATTTCCAGGTACAATCCTACCACCAACAACTGAAGGGTCATCCTTATCACGGCAATCAGGCTGTCTTTAATCAAACCGGTTCTGAAGTGATAAAAGATAATCACCGGGATCAGTACCAGAAGATAGCCCAGAAATAAATTGATGTAGTTAATATCAAGCGTTTGCTCCATGGAAATCAAGATTATAGATTTTATCCGAATGATTGGCCCAGCTTTGATTGTGCGATGTTGACAGAACGGTCTGGTCGTTTTGCTTCAGTACCCGTTTTACCACTTTGTTAATGGTATTGGAATCCAGCGATGAAGTGGGCTCGTCAAGAATAAGCAGCGGCTTTCTCAATAAGAGAGCTGAGGCTATGGCAATGCGCTGTTTCTGTCCCCCTGAAATCTCATCCATACTATTTTTCAGTATCTCTTCTTTCAGATTAAGCTCATGTAAGGTGTTTATAATTTTTTCCCTTGCAGGTGTAGCCTCTTTATTTCTTTTAAACCGGAAGGGAGCGTAAATGCTCTCTTCAACGGTATTGGGCGGTAGATACAATTCCTGCGGAATATAGGCTATGTTGGAACGGATAAACTGAATGTTTTCAGGACTCAGTTTTTTGCCGAAAACAAATACTTCTCCCTCGTAAACAGGCAGAAACCCCAACAGCAGATGCAGGAAGGTGGTTTTTCCCACTCCGGATTCCCCGGCCAAAGTCACTTTCTCCCCTTTCTCCACTTTCATGGAAAAATTTCCGTAAAGCACTTTCCCGTCAAATCGCACTGTCAGATTTTTTACCGTTATCATAAATAATATTTTAATGATTTGGAGCAATTGAACAATTCTTTTTATAACTTGCTAACCAAATGTTAATCACAAATATTTTGCTTATGGAAAGGTTGTTTTTTCAAATTAATTCATGGAATTATTAGTTTTGGCAGCACAATCTTAATTAATTTTAGTGACATGATCAAAAATGTTTTACTCGGGCTTTACTTCTGGATTATCATGATTTTAACCTTAATCCTGTATGTTCCTTATTTAATTTTAAGAACCATATCAAAGCCCCTCACCAAAAAATATTTGTTGTTTTTCACCCGGCGGTGGGCCAAACATGTACTTTGGGTTGCCGGGGTGGAAGTAATTGTTCAGGGCAAAGAGAATATCCCTTCTACCGATCGTGTGGCTTTTGTCACCAATCATCAGGGTTATTTTGATATTCCGATCTTGATGGTCACAATTCCCAAATTGCTGGGATTTATCGCGAAAGCAGAATTGGGAAAGGTTCCGATCGTCAACCTGTGGATGAAAGCCATGGGCTGTATATTCATCGAGCGGAAGAAAGCCTCTGAATCCTTAAACAGGTCAAAAGCAAGAATAAAAAAGGCTCAGGAGGGGGAACCTGTTGTGCTTTTCCCGGAAGGTACCCGCAGCAAGGGCCCGCGTCTTGGCAGGTTTAAGACAGGGAGTCTACAGATTCTTTTTTCAACCGACCTGAAGATTGTGCCCGTTTCTGTAAGCGGAAGCTACCAATTGCTGGAAGAAAACAACAGACTAAAACCCGGAACGGTTTATGTCACTTTTCATCCACCAATTCAGGGTAGTGAGGTGACCGATAAAAACGCCAAAGATGTGGCCCATCAACTGAGAAAAACCATACAGGAGGGACTGATCGTATAAATCAAATCACCCAACTAAAGGAGTCTGGATTTTTCGATTTTCAGTTTTAGAAACTGGCCCTGAACTCCACCTGACCGGTATGAATGGCCCCTCTATTCTGGGATACCCGCCCTGAATAATTCAGGTTAAGTTCCAGGTTTTTATAAATTTCTTTCTGAAAAATGAGGTTCCAGGTGCCGTTTCTTCCCGGCTTTAGTCCTTCCAGCATTTGATAGGCGATGGGGGTATCTTCGGGAAAGCCATATTGGAAATGAATAAAGCTGATATCTCCCCGGATTCTGAATTTATTGCTTTTACTATAATGAATCTGGGCACCAATCCGGTGTTTTTTTCCTTTTTCCTTTCCCCCACGGTTGTTCATATCGGAGAATCCGTAACCGACTTTAATCCGAAATGATGAAACCGGCCTGTATCTAAAGGAAATCGCTTCGTTCAGCCTTTTGATCCGGTAATTTTTACTCTGAAAATATTCACTTTGATAACGCTCCCTGATTATATCCGATTCATTTTCAAAAGTGAGGGTCTGTGTTATGTTCCATGTGACATGAATGCCCTGATTATTTTTTGTTTTTAGATTGGTTCCGTTCATCAGCAGCATTTTGTTTCTCGATTTAAGAAAAATGTATTCAATGGTATATATCGGATTGTTCTTGTTAAATGAAAAGGTGTTCCTCATGTTGGAGGTTTGGGACATTACAAGGGGACTGCTGATGGAATAAGCAAAAGGATTGAGGTTTTTCCAAAAATCCTGTTGTTTGGTTTTGCGTTTTAGGCTAAAGGCAAGCTGATCGGAAAATTTGGCGATCATTTTACTCAAGACACTGGTATCCCGGATAATTTTTTGAGGTCTGAGGTTAATGATTTGATTCAGCTCATTGGTATAGGTCTTGTAATATGATCCCGAAGGCCTGTTTACCCTGATGTAATCTGCCTGATCGCTAAAGTTGGCCTTTTCGAACTCATCCAGCTCCTTTACCCCATTTTCATTGTAATCCGTCCACGTATAAACGCCCTGCCCTTCCGGTACTTCAATGTAGGTAAACGATCTGCGGGGTTCCAGTCCTGAACCGATTTCAAAATTGGTGGAAGTGGTGAAAAATTGATTAAAAGCCCGTAAGCTGTGTTCAATTCTTCCCGTAAGGTTATTTTCCGGTTTGTTTCCGGCAAGGCTGCTGTCCTGTATTTCAAGCTGGCGGTAAGTGATTCTTGCCTTTAAGGTATTATTCCCCATAGAGTGGATATCCATTCCCATGTTCAGATCCTTCCCCAGTGTAATGGCTTGCAGGCTATTATTCAGTGGCGCTTCGTCCTCCCTGATCTGATAATTGAGAAAATAATTGTCGGTGGCCGTATCAGGATTGGTCATGTAGAATTCCCATTGGGTGAATGAGAAACTGTTGCTCATTAGTGAATCTGACCGCCATTTATTGCTTTCGCCTGAATTTTTCACCCCCAGCTTGATGTTGCTGAACCGGCGTCCCAAATCAGCCTGATACCTCAAAAAATCTGTATTGATCTCATTCCCGGAAGTATTCAGAATGCTCCCCGAGAAAGAAAACTGAAATCCGGAATGTTCCATTTCGGTGTTCAGATGGTTTTTGTACCCGTTATAACCATTTCTGTAAGAAAGATATTCAAATTGATAACTTGCCTCACCGAGCTGACGGTCGTGAAAGTTGAGCCCTCCGGATAACAGATGTTCATTTCCATCCACTCCGCGTGATCTCAAATTCCAGTTTCTTTCGAATTCCACTGTTTTGAACCTTTGCAGGGGATTGAAGTTTTCGTGTACGCCCCTGTAGGAAAAAGAACTGGTAAGACGGGACTGTGAGGTATCCGTAAAAGTAAACACTTTGTCTAGTCCAAACCTTAAAGCATAACCTTTGTTATTACCCTGATCCTTAGGGGAAAAAGTATTCAGGTCGTTGTTGGTCAATGCCAGTTCAAAGGATGAACCCAGGGTTGGAGCTATTTCCCCGGTGCCTCCGAAAGTCAACATTTGCTGTTTTTTGGGAGTGATCAGGGTACGCATGGGAGAATAGCTGCCCTGAGATTCACCGTTAACCGGCGCAATCCACTTGTAAACACTGCCATTGGCAGAGCTTTTTACAGGTGTATAATTTCCGTTGTTTTTGCCTACGTGGGAAAATCCCAATTTATATCTGGCCTTTTGGCGGTCGGTAGAATAATGAAAGATGGAATACCTTTGCCCGTTTACTAACGTATCTTTTTTTGCATAAAGTATCCGGTCATTTCTGTAACTACCCGTATCTATGTGAGGAACCACAGCCTTGTCCAGATCATCCCCGATAGAGTAAAGCAGATCTTTTTGTTCTTCGTTGAGTTCCTGGGCAAGCGTCTGGCTCTTACCATCTTGTTCGGAGAACAAGTTGAACCAGAATTTTCCGTTGTCTGTATTGACCGTATTACCGGTAAAAGCTGTAAAGCGTGCATATTCATTGTGCGAATATTCAAATTCCACCTTAATTCTTTTGTCTTTGTTAATGGGCCGGTTCGCGGTAAAAGTAAGTTCCGAGGTATTGTAATTGATCACATAATCATTGTTTCTGCCTCGTTCCATAAGCTCACCATCAATATAAACCTTTTCGCTTCCCGAAAGAATGACAATATGAGTTTCGTTATTGCATCCCGTAAGTTTGTAGGGACCCTGATTGCCTTCTTCTCCGCGAAACGACTGCTCACAATATCTCCCCCTGGAAACTGCTCCGTTCAAAGAACTGACTCCCTTCACTCCGTTTCCCATATTGTAGCTGTGGCTGACACCGGCACCCTGTAACTTTTTGTCAATTCTCATAAAATAACCGGATGGATCGGAGAGGGAATAATCTCCTGCTGTGACATCTGTCTGGTCATTATGCACCTTGAGATAAACACGTTCCAAATCACGTATTTCCTGTGTGGTTCCGTCGGCTTGAAGAGGGATGTTCTTATCCGAGATGGCTCCCGTAATATTCAATTCCTCGCTCAATTGACCGGAAAGCTGAAGGTCCATGCCCGAGTTGACCACTGCATCCTGGTTGTTGCCAATCGTGAGCCCCCTTGATATACTTCCCGATTGAATGATCTTACCTGCCTGAAAAACCTGGGGCGCCGGTTCCTTCTTGCCGGCAAACTTACCGTAAGTGAAAACCCGATCCGGTACCTCCCTGACTTCATTGATGTGCTTATGGTAATATCGTTCGGTAAAAGATTCCGGCATGACCCGGTACTTTAAATTCACCGGCCGGTGCTTTCTTTTTAGTGATGACCCGGGTAGGAGAATGCTTTCCCAGGGATTTACGGTATAACAGGAGTCAGGTATCCTACGCCCGTTGGTATCGAGCAAAATGGTGCTTCCTGCTACCGTGGAAAGGGTATCATAACGAATGGTATCTTTATCGGTATAAATAAGGGTGCTCCGCTGATTGCTCAGTTCCTGGGAGAGGATATTACCGGAAAGAATCAGGAGGAAAAAGGTGACGAAAGGAAAAAGATGTCGTTGAATCATCTCACCGGAAATTGATTGTGCAATGGATCGTTTTGAAATGAACGAAATAAACAAAAAATTATTTAAGTTGATGTCAATTTGCCTTATTTTTGCCATAAACAACTACCTGACATGAGCCTGCTTTATTATTTGGGAGTAAAAGTGTACCATTTTCTCGCACTGACATTTTCTTTGTTCAGTGAAAAGGCACGGTTATTTGTCCGCGGCAGGAAAAGATTGTTTCAAGGATTGGAAGAAAATATTGATCCGCAAAAGCGGATCTTTTGGTTTCATTGTGCGTCTCTTGGTGAGTTTGAACAGGGCAGGCCTTTAATGGAGGAGATAAAGCGCACATATCCAGATATCCAGATATTGCTTACTTTATTTTCTCCCTCAGGATATGAAATCAGAAAAAATTATTCCCAGGCCGCTTATGTTACCTATCTGCCCCTTGATACCCCCCGGAATGCACGGAAATTCCTGCAGATCGTCCGGCCGGAAAAGGTGTTTTTCATTAAGTATGAATATTGGTATTTTTTTCTCCGTGAAATAGAAAAACAAAATATACCGGTTTACTTGGTATCAGCCCTTTTCCGCAAGAATCATCTTTTTTTCAGAAACTACGGAGCATGGTTCAGAAAAATATTGCATTGTTTTGATCACATCTTTGTTCAGGATCAGGCTTCGCAAACACTTTTGTCCTCTTACAATATCGATAATGTGACCGTTTCAGGCGATACCCGCTTTGACCGGGTGAAAAAGATTGCGGAAAAGGCTGAGCCCATACCGCTGATTGAGCATTTCAGGAATGGCTGTTTCCTGCTTGTGGCAGGCAGCACCTGGCCAAAGGATGAAAACCTCCTGATTGATTATTTTCAGAACACTTCCGGCTCTGTTAAGCTGATCCTTGCTCCTCACGAAGTTCATCAAAGCAGGATAAATGCCTTGCTGGAAAAATTTTCTGAAGGGCAGGCAGCGACATTCTCAGAGGCCGGTGAGGCTGACATAGATACAACCATCGTGCTTATTATTGACAGCATAGGATTGCTATCCGCTTTATATCGATATGGAGACGTTGCCTATGTTGGAGGGGGATTCGGAAAAGGCATACACAACATTCTTGAACCGGCTACTTTTGGTTTGCCTGTTGTTTTCGGCCCGAATCATGAAAAATTTAAGGAAGCCCTCGATCTGAAAAAACAAGGGGGCGGCTTTTCTGTTAAGACAACTGATTCCTTCAGGCAATTGATTGACGGCTTCCTGGAAAATCAGGAGAAACTCAGGGAGGCCGGACAGATTTCAAAGCATTACGTAGAGCAGAATGCAGGAGCTACCCGGAAAATCTTGGATCATATCCCCGACGAATAAATCAACCCTCAGGTTGATGATCCATATCAACACGTAAAGGTAGGTTATCTCATCTTTTTAACCCGACAATTCTTATGACCTCCGTATAATTTTACACCACATACAAATTCGGCTTTAAATTTTACAGAATCGTGCTACTTAATTAATTGTTAATGATCTATAGCAATTGGCTAAAAATATTTCTTTTATGCCTTCTTATTGTTTCAGGATGGATAAATTATGTTGATGGTCAAACTGATATCCCAGATAAATATTTATCTTCCAAAGAACTGGAAAAAGCTTTGAAAAAATTCTACGCCGAAAGAAATGATGCTGCTTCGGATTCATCAGATAGCAGTCAAAATGAAAAAGAGGTGGTAATTGATGAGGAGTTGTTAAATAATATCAGGAGCACCCTGCATAAATACCAATATCAGAAAACCATTTACGAAAAGATAAGGCATCAAAGAGTCAACGATACCCTTTCTTCTGAGAGCATGCGCTCACTTATAAAAAACCATGGAAATACTTACGAAAACCAGATGGATTCCGGCAAAGTAAGTAAGAAAAAACCGAATCGGAGACGCGGAAGTTGGGAAAGCAACAACAGTACTTTCCGAATAGGTGATATAGCTGCAGAAAATAACGATAACGCAAAATCCCAATCCGGGAGCGCGAATCTTTCAAATTCCAAGGATATGAATTACAAGTTAGAGATTGCAGCAGAAAAGGCCCAACTTTCACAAAATACATTAAAAAAACTATATAAATCTGACAAAGAATTTTTTGAGATAAAAGAAAACGAATGGAAGAAATATTCCATTGTCGATTTCGGCAGCTATAAGGAGGCTGCTCAGTTTAGGGAAGTACCTGGTATAAAAGATGCGTTCATTGTTACAACTGAAGATCAGAACTCGGTGCCCCCTCACAAGCAGAAAAATCAAGATGTCAATGTTCCAGATGAGCGAAACCAAAAAGAAAGAGAAAAATTATCAGAGAATGACTCATTAGAGGAAGAAAAGGGAGATATTGTTTACAGGGTTCAGATTGCAGCAGCCCGGATTCCACTGGATGAATCAAAGCTTAACTCCATTTATTCAGGTGTCAAAGAGGTTCAACTGAACAGGGGAAATGGATGGTATCGTTATTCGGTAGGGAATTGCCGTACATATTACCATGCCAGAAGGCTTAAAAAACACATTCAAGTGAAAGGAGCTTTTGTTGTAGCCTATCAGGATGGAGAAAGGCTGAATGCCTATAATATGAAAACCTACCCCAAAACATGCCCGTCGCTGACAATCACAAGAGACATCTCCGAACCGCCAGGGAGAAGGGAAAAGCTTTGTTTCACTGAACCTGGCAACCAGTTTCGCTATGTACGAGAGAAAAACTGTACTGGTCAGCTTTGATCTCAGACGCCCCAACCTCTACACTTTCGTTAATATTAAGGAAGAACCCGGATTAAGTGGCTATCTTAGCAATAACTGCGGATTAGAAGATATCATCCACCAGTCGGAAGTGGAAAATCTTGATGTCATTCCGGCGGGCGCCATACCACCCAATCCTTCTGAATTGATCGCTTCCCGGAAAACCGGTGAACTTTTTAAAAAATTGAAGGATGTGTACCACTACATCATCATCGACACCCCACCCGTTGGGCTGGTAACCGATGCCTTCCTGCTGGTGAAGTACTCCAATGCCAATCTGTTTGTGATCAGGCACAATTATACCAGCAAAAGGATGTTGGATTCACTGATTAAAAACCTTTCGCAGAAAAAAATAGAGCAGGTCAACCTGGTAATTAATGACATCACATGTTATATTTTCCACGGCACTGTTGCGAAATGCTTGAATGAAGGCTGAACCTTATCTCACCAATCAACTATTCAACTATTAAACCAATTAACCAGTTCCCTATTCAACCATTAACCCCTTTCTTCTATCCTCCAATCCTTGTTCTTCAGACATAGATCATCCCTTCACCACTGTTGCCGTAGCCTTCAGCTACGCCTTGAAGGTATCGGCCTCCCGATATCAGGGCCAGCAGAGCATCAAAATGATGCCAGGTGGGCATTTCCTCCTCCCTTAAATTGTAGAGGTGGAACTGGGAAGCAATTACATCCATGCATCGTAGGATGTTGATGGTTTTTTCCTGATAGCCGTGATGATACAAATCAAGAAGCTCTGCCAGTGCGGAAGGATATACTTCCTTGACAATAAAGCCTTTTTCTTCTAATTGTTGGCGCAAACGAATGGCACGTGCGGTTAATCCGCCTATAAACATGGGTGACATGGCCCCAAGATCCCGGTCGCACTTGCGGTAAAAATAGTCCCGTTCCTTGTCGGTTTTGTCGTAATAAACTTTGGGCAAAGAAAGGGGAGCATCCAAAAAAATGTATTCCGCCTTCATCTTTTCTGCCTCCCCGATGATGACCGGATCAGGATCAGAGTTTTTCGCGGTTTCCTTAAAACCCATGTCCTCTCCATGCTTATAGCAAATCACAGTATTGCCCGAATCTTTACTCCCATAATCAACGCCTATGAAGGTCTTGGATATTTTCATTCAGGCAGCGCATTTTTGAATTCCTGATAGCGCCCGGAGAATTTTTCCCCGACCGGTGAACCGATCTTCTTCCATACTTCATCGCTATTTTCGATCCGGTTATCTGGGCTTGGATGTGTGCTGAGGAATTCAGGAACTTTGGGTCGGTTTTGTACGTCCTCCAGCTTGATGAAAAACCCTGCCACGCCTTTGGGATACATCTCGGTATCTGCGGTATACTTTACAGCCAACTCATCGGCTTCATATTCATCGGTTCTGCTGAATTGAAGGTCTCCTAACCGAAGAGCCAGTTGTTCTGCGATCTTAGCCCATTGACCGGGATTTCCCCCATAATAAGACCCAGTAAAAACTCCCACTCCCGACGCCAGGAAAATAAAAAGTAAAATGCTTACTGCTCTGTTCATCGTTTAATATATTTAATAACTTCTATCGCTACAGTACAAAAAAGGTTGCAAAACCCAGGCGGATTTCTTAAAAGTGCTAAATAAATAATAATATATAACAGCAGGAAAACTATCCCTGGTATAATTTAACCCTTCCCCTGGCTGAACATTATTTATCCCCTGATGATAACTTTCCGGCTTTTTTACAGAGCATTATAATAATTGCAGTTATCTGATATTTCTGTAGAGCGATGCTTCAGCTTTATCTGTCATATGTCTTATTCTGAAATAGCTTGACACAAAAAACGTCAAGCAAATGAAAAAAGTAA
>JBKGZA010000124.1:0-9804 GCA_046545815.1 Bacteroidales bacterium | reverse complement strand
ATGGCAGCTGCCAGGGAAATAGTTACGGTAATCAAAAGGATTTTCAGAATGGCAAAAAGAAATCCGGTAAGCGAAATGTACTGAAAGCTTTCTCCGGTTATTTTGCTTGTGAGAAACCCGAGTATCATCAGGACCAATGATACTATAAACAAAAAAGTAGTGTATTTTTTCATAGCTTATATATTTAAACTGTTAAACAAACATGAACATCAGGGAAAATGAACCCATCAATCTTTTATAAAAATACCATTTGTAAATCAATGGTAATTTAAGGCTATCCCGCCAGATGCTTAAATGCTTCATAAACCAGGAAAGCCGGCCATACGATTGCTTTAAGAAAACCCAGCACACCCATCCAGAAAGTGGTAGCCTGAGAGATAAAATAAATGGCTGCTCCGATGAATCCCAAACCGTAAACAGCGCTGTTCTGAGGATTGCTTTTTGCTTCGCTTGACATAATTGACCCTCCTTTTTAGCTTGCAAGATATAAATTTCGAATGAAAAAATCCAGAATACAATCTCCTGATGGAAAATATATAGCCACAGATGCACAAATGGATTATTATTCGTGCATTCGTGGCAATCCAAACCCTTAATTATTCAGGAATGCCTTGCCGGGCTCTGGAAAATCTCTGTCTGCATCATCCAGCACCAGCACCCAATCCACACCCTTAACCGGCGTGCTGAAACGCTGTTCCTGGTCTGTCCCGAATTCTCCTATTTTATTTGATGCGCCGGTGCGGGGATTATACCACCAGGCAACCATCGTATCCGCTCTTAATTTTTCCGGGTTTACAGTAACTTCCCTGTTGGCGGGAAGATAAACCATGGCATATCCATTGCCCCGGGTGGCTGCCACATGATTGGCATAATTCCCTTCTTCTGATTCAATGAGGCTTGGATCGGGTATGCGGCTGTAATAGGGCCGGGAGAGCATCAGCTTCCTGACGTGGGTCATATCCCAGGCACCGGGCAGGTCCAGCACCTCGTCCCAGGTATGCCGGGCTGCACTTATAGGATCCTGACCTTCATGCAGCATCTGCCAGATAGGATGGCATCCGTAGGTGTGTCCGTGTGCGCCTGCAAAAAGAGCCCAGTAAGCAGCCCTGCGAACATCCTCTGCATCGAACCAGCCGTTTTTGGGGTCCCAGCTTACGGGATGATCCTCATAGCAAGGCTCCCCATCCATACAGGGCTTTACCGGCAACAGTTCATAATCAGCATGTATCTTTTCATAGTTTGAGATGAATTTATCGCTGTGCCCTGACTGCAACATGTTGAAATCAAGCCAGTCCGCATCGTGAAAGCAAGTAGATGATTTTGTGCCACCTTGTGGATGGAATGTCATCAGGTGGTTGGAATCAACCGATTGAATGCCTCTGGCCATGGCATCCCAAACGGGATAATTGTCGCCCCCGCATTTCCGGTCACCACCAATGATCCATATAATGTTGGGTTCATCTTTATACCGCTTTCCAATCCACTGACCGTATTCATAAGCATTTTCAGGATTGAATATTTCCGGACCTACGCCCCACTGTGGATCCACCTTATCGCCCCAGGTGGGCAATAAGCCAATGAACAAGCCCTTTTCTTCCGCCTTATTGATGATGTAATCCACATGCTTCCAATAGGCTTCATTCGGCTTTGTAGGATCGTTATCAATCAAAGGGGTTTCTCCATAAGGATTGGGAGTGTTCAGTCCATCCAGCTCGGCAAGCGCCACTGCCTGGATTACGGTAAATCCTTTCTCCCGGCGGTTCTCCAGATATTTTTCCGCTTCCTCCTTATCCAGACGGTGGAACAGCTCCCAGGCCGTATCACCCAGATAAAAGAACGGGGTGCTGTCTTCAAATTGCAGATACCTGCCATTGGGAGAAACCTGAAGCTGACCGTGGCTTAAATCAACGGAAGGGCCGTTCCATTTAGATTCCTGCGCACCTGTTAGAAACGGGACAAATAAAACAAGTGCTATAAATAGTGCAACGCGTGAATTCATGGCAATTAATTATTTATTTATTATGTACTTTCTAATTAATATTCCAAATAATATTCAACCAACTTTTCAGGTTTGTAGATTGCGCTCCATGAAAGCATGGTGCTTTATTCCTGGTTTCTAGCTGGAGCGCTGAATGAATTGCTTTCGCGACCTGAGCAGGAAAATTTACGGTATTCCGGGTTATCGTTATATTTTTCCTCCACCTCCTGCCAGGTTTGTGTCCAGTCATCCGGGTATTCCTCGTACCACTCCAGCACATCCCGGATACACTCGGCATACTGGCTGCCTTCCAGGATGCATTCCAGGCCTGCTCTGACCACTTTTTCCATATCCTTCTCAAAAAAGGCTTCCGAATACATTCCCGCTACAAACTGACCGCCATACATCCCGTCTCCGTAGTTCATCAGCCGGCCGAATTTTTCTCCCAGTCCGATGGCTACATTGGGCATTCCCGGGGCAATAAGCCCGGCATAATCCGCTTCTATCTGATAGTCGATGTCATCGGCATGCTTGTTGTGTTCGGGATGACCGGCATCAGGAGGAACAATGCCCGACCTGAGGTTGTTCCTGCTGGCCCGGTTGGCGTGCCATAGTGGATATCCGGAATTGGCAAAATCAATGCCTGCCTGCTCCATGGATACATCCATCCCATATTTCTCCAGGGATTGCAGGAAAGTCATTTCCACGTAAATGTCGTCCTGATTGAACTGGTTGACCATTTCAGGGTTCCATTCCGGCATTTCTGACTCCGGGATAATCTCCCCGTTGTATTGAAATTCGGTGGGAGCACCCCATCCGACTCCTGCCATCTGGCCGATCCATCCGGCTTTCATCTTGCTTACATAGGTCTCCACCGGTAATACCCGGTAATCTTTTTCTTCTGAGCTACAGGAAGCCATAACCATGGCGATTCCAACGATCAGAAAAACGGAGGTGAATTGTTGAATGTCCATATTGATAAAGTTTTTTAAAGATTATATCATTTACTCAGAGTTTTTATATAACGTTAGGATGTTCATAATGTGAATTAATGATAAGCACCCTCTTTTGGCAGCTTCTCTTTAGAAATATAGAGCACCCAATCCTGATATCTAAGACTTCCCGGAAACTGGGCAGGAGAGGAAAAAGACCTCACTGCTCCTCCATTGACGGTGCCTTCACTTTTTGTTTCCCATGAAGCGGGATCGATCCATTGGTAATAAAACTTTTCCTCTTTAGATGCGTGTTTCAGGTTGATTTTTTGAGTTCCTCCCCACGGCAGATAGCTCAGGTATTTTTTTCCTGGAATGACTGAACAATAAGGATCCGGGTATTCACTAACCAGATCGGGGCGCGGTTCGAATTTCCACCAGGGAATTGTTTTCAGGAATTTGGCCATATGGCTCATGGATACGGTTCCGGGATAATCCAGTGTGGTGGTCTCAAAGCTTTCATCCAGCGGCCAGGTTCCCCCTTCTGCAGGAGACTCTGGAAGATGGGTCAGCCAAACATGCCCGCCACCGTATGAATGACCGGCAGCGCCGGATAGCATAGCCGTCCAGGCACCATAGCGTATGTTATACGCCCTGGGCGTGTCTAATTTGAATTCATACCAGGGTTCGGTCACCACCACGGGCTTGGGAGGAATCCTTGAATAATCCTTTTCCACTACTTCCCACTTTTTATAATTTCCCGTCTGTGATTTGGCAGGAAGAACAACTGATATTATCAACAAAAGAAGAATCAAAACTGTAAAAACGATGGATCTCATATGGCAATATTAATTTTAGCTAATATAGCAAAAATAAGTAATTTATCCCAGTAAACAGATAGAAGGAACCGGCCCGGATGGAGTCTGGTTCCTTTTATTCTTGAACGCCATTGGAAAGGAATGATTTCCTGTATCCATATGATTTCATCCTCCCGTTTTAAGCAAGAATACGCTATAATAGAATCCTGCTGACCCTGTCGGAAACCTTTTTCATGCATATTTTTATATCATGCAATTTGCATAAAGCTTTTATATGAATATTTTATTTTAATGCAATTTGCAACATATATTTATATAAATATTTTTTATCGATGCAATTTAAATGAGAGATTTATAAAGAGATTTTTAGTAATTGCCATTTACAGGGATGATTTATATGAATATTTTTTGTCATTGTAATTTGCAGAATAGATTTATATGAATATTTTATTCTACTGCAATTTGCAGAATAGAATTATATGAGATTTTCTTCCTGCTGCCACAGTCCTATAATTAAGATATATGGATCAAATGAACAAAAAACTTGACTGGAAGAAAATATATTCGTATATTTTCCCCGGGAAAAGATCAACTCATAAAAACATGCAGTTTTATTCCCTTTCGCCGGTATTTCTAATCATTAAACTTTCAGCAAATGATAGCAAATATTCATTATCAAAAACTGAGGATAGGTGAATTCATCCAGTTTCTGAGCAATTCGATCAGCATTTGTAAAAAAAATGATCCTGTTGCACTTGAAATTGACACAACTCTTACTCCCTTGGAAGAAAGCCTTGACAATATTGAGGCGGTATTCAATAAGGAACGGGGAAGTAAACTTACTGAAGAAATTGCTGCCCTGAATAAACGCCGCGATAATGCCATTAAATTACTTACCTTACATGCCAAAGGGTATAGCAGATACTGCTCCGAAGAGACCAAACGCCAGGCTGCGGAGAAGATCTACAAAGCAATTACCCACTATGGCCATTCAATTTACAGGCTAAACTACCAGGCCGAAACCATCACCCTTTCCATCCTGGTGAACGAACTTTTATCAGATCCCGGGCTGGCAAGGGCTGTCAATACTTTAGATCTTCAGCCCGTGGTGAATGAATTGAAAACTGCCAATGAGCTCTTTAACGATAAGTATCTCTCCCGTGTCATTGATATGGCTGACATGGCTGCCGAAAGTGCTTCAGCACAGCGAAAAACAGCTATGAAACACTACCGCAAGCTGATTAAACTGATCGAAGCCCTGGCAGTGGTTTCGGGTCAGGACAGGTATCAGAGTCTCATCAATGAATTGAATGAGCTGATTGAAACATACAATGAAGAGGCCGATTCCCGTGTGGGGAACATTTGAATTCGTTTCATTTCCTTTACATCCTTCAATTTATTACAGCATGAATTTGTTTTCTGGGTGCAAATTTACTACCAGCGCATATTATTTCAAATGAAACCCTGGCCGGCATAATTCATACAAACAATTCTAAGGTAAGCGTATTAACAGCACCTATGACAGAAGTGCTTGAAAAAAGCTCTTCTTCCCCGTATGCCGATACAGCCATCAACAGCGACACCCGGATACTGTTCTTTACCAGCGATTATTTTATAGATCCGCCCTACGATATCTACAGCGTCACTGAACCCGGCAATGAGGTTGATGTCACCAATACGCAAGTTGTGCTGGCCCCATCGGTTATGGATATCAACCAGGGTCTGACGGTAGGCATTGCCCACGGAAAACTCATGCTAACCGAAAGTCCGGACGGAAACACATGGCCACAGGAGTATTACCACCCCGGTGGGTTTGAGTTTCCTAGTGATACTTTTTTCCCCAGTGATACTTTTTCGCCGACTGAATTTATGCATATGAGATTTACCGGTTACTCTCCGGAAGCCCTTCAGCAGATGGGCGTTATGGTGCAACCGTAAGGGCTGTAGTATAAAGTAAAAACTGAAAAAAGGCCGTCCACAAGGTAAACCATTCTTATGGCTTTACTTTGTGTGCCTTTATGAGTTAAGATGTTCCTGAATTTGCCTTAATGTCGCCCCGTTGATCGCCAGGGATTTTTTCCTGGATGCGCTGGAAAGAAAACTGCAATACCCAATCCGGTTAAAACCTGTGGGTAGGATATTGAGCGGGCATAGTAATAACCATCAAAGGGAATTAAAAAATAAGGTGCATATATGCGAAAATATTTTGGAAGCTTTTAATTTTCTTTTTTATTTTATCCCGATAAAAATAAAGTCATATATATGGAAGATTTACTGAAAAAACTCGAAAAGAAGCGCATTGCTTTGCCTGATGATGTTCAGATTGTGCTTGATGGTTGTAAATCGTTTACAACATTTGACACGGTCAAACAATTGGCTCATGCCGCTATTGGAGGCGGCAACAGCAGTTACGAGGTGAAATATGAAATCCCGGGGAAAGGTGAATTTACCGAGGCAATCGTCCATAGAGTTTTCAATGGTATTTCAGCAAATTATACTGAGGCCTATATGCGGCGCAGGGATCCGGACAGCATGAGTATTGCAGATGATTTACCCAGCGACAAAGAACGATTTGCCGATAGGTTTGGGTTTAACTTCGATACATTGCGTAAAGACACTATAAAATGGCTTCAATCTCAGGATTTGGCGCTATTCTTTTTTATTTCGGGAAGCGACGACATTGGCTCGGGAGGTATTGCTGTTGCACCTGCCAATGCAGGCTTTTTTGCTATGGGCCTTGCCATGCTTCAGGGGATCATACCAGTAGAAGAACTGCCTGAAGATCTTTCAATAGAAACTGCTGTTCTCGTTGCTCCTACTTTCCGACACACCCATCTCAACGGGAAACAAGTAGTAGTGCATAATAGATCGGATAGTTTACACGAAATCTTTTCCTATAACCTTTATCCGGGTCCAAGTGCTAAAAAAGGTGTTTATGGGGCATTATTAACCAAAGGTGAAAAAGAAGGATGGTTAACGGCCCATTGTTCTACTGTGCAGGTCGTAAGTCCCTATGATAACATCACCACTTTTATGCATGAAGGCGCAAGTGGGGGAGGCAAGAGTGAAATGCTCCAAAATATTGTAAGAGAAGAAAATGGAGAGGTATTTGTAGGAGAAAATACTGTAACCGGTGAAAAAAATTTCATCAATATTCCTTTGTTCTGTTCTTTTAATCCTGTTACGGATGATATGGCTTTATGTCATCCATCAATTCAGAATAAAAGTGGTAAATTAACTGTTGTAGATGCTGAAAATGCATGGTTCATAAGGGTTGATGGTATCCAGGATTATGGAGACGACCCGTTTCTTGAGAAACTTACCATCAAGCCAAAAGAACCATTGTTGTTCCTGAACATTAAAACGAATCCGGACTGTACCGCCTTGATTTGGGATCATACAGAAGACAGTCCGGGAAAAAGATGCCCCAACCCAAGAGTAGTTGTTCCACGAAATATTGTGCCCAATATTGTTAATAAACCAGTAACTGTAGATATTCGAAGTTTTGGTGTACGCACTCCGCCTTGTACAAAAGAAAATCCAACCTACGGAATTATTGGATTGTTTCATATTTTACCTCCGGCTCTGGCCTGGCTATGGAGGCTTGTATCTCCACGCGGACATGCAAATCCCAGTATTGTTGAGGGTGGTAAAATGGGGAGTGAAGGTGTAGGCTCTTATTGGCCGTTTGCCACAGGGAAAATGGTAAACCATGCGAATTTATTGCTGGAACAAATTATGGAGACCCCCCGGATGCGCTATACACTTGTGCCCAATCAGCACATTGGGGCATGGGAGGTTGGGTTTAAACCTCAATTGTTGATGCGTGAGTATTTGACCCGAAGAGGCAATGCAAAGCTTCGGAGCAACCAATATCAAGCTGCGCGCTGCCAATTACTGGGTTTTGAACTGAATTATCTTACCATTGAAGGGGCAAAAATACCTACAAGGCTTCTTCAGGTTCACAGGCAAGATGAAGTAACAACATCGGGTTATGATGCCGGGGCTGAAATGCTGTTTGATTTTTTCAAATCTGAATTACAGAAGTATTTAACCCCCGAATTATCTGCTACAGGACGAAAGATCATTGAGACTTGTTTATCGGGAGCACCTGTTGAGGATTATTTGGAGATCATATCGATGGATTACAAGTATTCAGTACCTTAGCGGCTGTACTTAGCTAATTGTGTAAAAATAATCTATTGAATTTCAATAATCTAATGGGGCCGCTAAGCGCCTTACCCGCCAAGATCCAGCTTTTTATACCGAACTCAATGATAAAATGTCTGTGTAATGAACAGAGCTAAATAATTATTTATGAAGGGCAATATACATAAAATCGCTCATTGGACAAGATTTTTTTGCTCCAGCAATACACATGTTATTCTATTTCCTCTTTTGTGAGCACTGCGATGTAATGACCCAAACCGGGCGTTTCAAGAGTTACCGTTTGCTCTCCTTTTATTATGGACTGAGATTTCCAATTTGACCCGGAAATATCCAGCCATTTTATCCGGAATTGGTCTTGTGCGTCAGGTAGGTTCAGGTCCACTGTGCCCCCGTTGGTAAAATAAACAGCATATTGCTTATCCGGTATACGGGTTACATAGGCTTCATTTTCTTCCCGACCGGAAAGCAGCTTATGGTCATCATCCGGTTTGGCATTAAAAATATCAAATTCATCCAGGAACATGCGAGCACTTTGGATCTGGGTTTTTGCTATTTTACTAAGGCCGATACCCGAGTTGGGACGGTGAAATCGTGCTGATGCTGCCCCGCCTATGATCCAGCGCCAGAACTTTTCCACGGCATCCCGTTCGGAACCTCCATGGCTGTCGGCACTCGAACCATATATTTTCACGCTGTTGATGGGTCGGGGACGGTCACTCAGATAATCCCTGACCCATTGAAAATTGTTCCAGTGCGTTTCGCCAGTCTGGTGATTGTTCTGGGAAATATCCACAAAATCAAACCGTTCAGGATGATTAAAAGTACGTCGGTGCTGGGGTTCCTTCAGGTCCCATTCATCCCACATCTCAGTTATATTGACTGATACTCCCTCTTCCTCAGCTCTCTCACGGATGAAACGTGCCCAGTAAACGGACCAGGCTTCCTCTCCCGAGGTTTCATTGTCTATACAAAACAGCACATTGGGATATTCCAGGGCATAATCCAGCATTTTATTCACAAACCGCTTCTGATAGTGCAGCACGGTTTTGTTATTCGACTGTTGCGGAGTGGTAAAAAAGAACGGCTGTTCATTGGAACCCGGATGTTTGGGGTATTCAGGCTTGAAACCCGATTCTTCGTAGGAATAGTTCACATTGTTTTTGGGATTATAAGGATGGGGTATCCAGTTATCTCTGGAATAATCGAACCGGTCCCATACTTCGATCTGTACAATGATATCCATCCGGGAAGTCCATTGTAATAAATTTTCAAACCGCTGCCAGTATTCCCCGTTCCACTGGTTAAGATCGTATTTTCCATTGTCAAGCTGTTTAAAGGGATATACCTCAAACCCCTTATCGGGCCGGTCGCTCATGGTGTTGCGCACATAGTTGCCTCCCACTGCCGAGAGCTCCTTTAAATGAGATTTCAAATCCGGTATCTGGAACAGATTGTCATCCTTGGTTCCTCCCAATATTATCAAAGGCTTTCCTTCATATTGCCAGTAATAAGGATTTTCAGGGAAAGGTTTGATGGCATCTTCTGAATTTTGAGCATACAAAGAGGTTACAAGTAGAGTTCCAATAACTGTTAAAAGAAGGGATTTTACGAAAGAAATGGATTTCATATACTTCATTTTTTTAGTGCTTTATTTATGGTTTTTTGAATAAATAGCTGCCTTTTTCCCCTTACCAACTTCTTCCTCAGACCTCAGCCTCTTTCTAAAACCCAATGAACCTTGCATTCTTCTGCCAAATGAGGCATTTGGTTTGCCCCCTTTGCCAGCTTATCGATGAATGACTGCTGAGTATCTCTGCCAACTGTAGCTTTCAGGGTTGCCAACTGATTCAATATGAATTTGCAGTTACAATAAGTACTCATGCTCACTGAAGCTATATGTCTTGCC
>JBKGZA010000123.1:0-10111 GCA_046545815.1 Bacteroidales bacterium | reverse complement strand
ACATGGGTGCGTTATCCGGACAGTTGGGTAAGAGATCCGGACAGTTGGAAACTTTTCCAGACAAGCAATTTGTTAACTCCGAGTGCGTATTTTCACTTGATCCGCCAGTCCGGATGGCGTAATTCTACCTGATCACCTTGTGTAACATCCACAAAATCTTTCTACTGTACTTCACATTAACCAAAATTTTGTCAGGTATGAAGCCTTATTCATTTTCACTTAATCTTCAAAAAGAGAATGAATTATGTTCTGTTTTTACAAAATAAGATTTTTGATCTTAAATAGCCGTTCCGAATTTTCGCCATCTTTCATTTTAACCATACAATCAGCTCAATAATTTAGTCCGTAACCCCATAAATATATCCCGTTTTGAGTAAAAATACCTGAATGCAAAATCAGGTATTTTCACCCGAATTTTCCATTCATTCCTTCTTTATTTTAGCTCCTTGAAAAAGTCATTTGTAATGGAAGATAAGAAACGCATTCTGCTTATTGATCATCCGACCCTGCATTCACTGATTCTTCACAGAATCATTGTGGATGAAGGATATAGGTGCAGTCTGGCCAATGACAGGAAGGAAGCTCTTTCGCTCATGAAAAGAAACGATTATGATCTGATCATTCTTGATGTAACCCTCATGGATATCGAGGGAATGGCGTTGCTTAAATCATTGAAAGTCGATCCGGTGTATGCTCCCATCCCCGTTATAGCGCTTTCGGTAAAAGGAGAAACAACCAAAATGAATGGTGCGCTCAGGCTTGGGGCTGTTGATTGTCTTATGAAACCCTTCAACGTACAGAAGCTATTGAATAAGATTACACAGATATTCAAATTTGCCTATTGATCCGGGCTCAATAGGCCGAACAGCCTCATTTCTCCATGCTTCTCAAGTTGAATGGGTGCATGAGATTGGGCGCTTAGCTGTCGAATTCTTGGTTTTTCTGGCAAAACTTGCCCGGTAAGGTACTGTGGCAAAACATGATGGAATTATGAAAACAGATCAACTGACATACGAAGCGTTTAAGAAAGAAAATGAGCGGTTAAAACTTCGGATCAATGCTTTATAAGGATAACAAAAGAGCCGAACAGGAGAATCAGGAAGACCAAAGCTGTAACTGGAATGGGAAAAACATCCTTCTGGTGGAAGACGATCCGGTAAGTATGGAATATTTCAAAGAAGTGCTGGCTCCCACACGGGTCGGCATATTGGTTGCAGAAAATGGGGAACAGGCACTGAAGCAATTTGGTGGGGATGTTTCCCCCGATCTTGTTTTAATGGATATTCAGCTGCCCGACATCAGCGGGCTTGAAGTAACAAGGGAAATGAAGAGAGTCAAGCCACAAATACCCATCATAGCACAAACTGCACATGCTATGACCGAAGACCGGGAAAAATGCATTCGGGCAGGAGCCGATGAATATATTTCAAAGCCCATTGCCATAGATGACCTGTTGGTCATCATCAACCGATTCATCTAATGTCTATTATAGCTTATTTGGCATAAGAGATCACCGTTTCGGTTTTCAGGAACATTCCTGCAACAGAAACGGCATTCTCCAGGGCCACCCGAAGGACTTTCACCGGATCAATGATTGCTGCTTCAATGAAATCGACTTCCTGGTGGGTGACTACATCGTATCCATTCCCGTTTGTTTTGTTTATCAGTTTTTCAATGATGGGGCTGGCGTCTGTTCCCGAATTGTTTATCATAACCCTGGCTGGTTCTTTCAGGGCGTTGCGGAGGATGGATATCCCGGAAGATACATCCTGGTTGATCTCTCTCTTTTCAAGGTCATTTAATTCATGTATGCTCTTCAGATAGGCCAGACCTCCTCCGTAGGTTATTCCTTCCTCAAATGCAGCTTTAATGGTGTTGACAGAAATCTCCACACGGTTTTTCTTTGCTTTCATTTCGCTTTCCGTAGGAGCTCCCACTTTGATGACGGCAACCAAACCCAGAAGCTTCGACAGCCTTTTTTCCAGTTTTTTCCGGTTGTATTTAGGCAGAGAAGGTTTTGAAAGCTGGTGTCTGATTTGTTCAATGCGTTCGTTAATCTTTCGTTTGGAACCTCTTCCATTGATAATACAGGTGTTGTTTTGATCGACAATAACCTTATCGGCTTCGCCCAGCATACCTTTTTCAATAAAACTCAAAAGTACCCCTTTCTCTTTGGTAAAAAGAATGCCTCCGCAACAGGCGGCTATGTCTTCGAGCATTTCTGTCCGGGTATCCCCGGAGTAAGGGGTTTTTACAACAGCTACCTTAAGGGTTCCCCTGATTTTGTTAAGAATTAAAGTGGCCAAAGCATAGGATTCTACATTTTTGGCAACAATCAGTAGCGAACGGTTTTCATTATGGCACCTATCCAGCAGGGGCAAAACATCTTTTACCTCTGCAATAACTTCGTCATAAAGCAAGATGTAGGGATTCTCCAGTTCAATCTTCATCTTTGGAAGATGGGTAATGAAATAAGGAGAGAGGTAACCACGGTCAAACTGCATCCCTTCCTTGATTTCGAGTTGGGTGTCTGTACCTTTCCCTTTTTCAGTGATGATTAGACTTTCATGTCCGGTCATTTTAAAGGCTTCAATCAATATACCGGAGAGCTCCCTGTCATGATAGGTAGCTGTGTTGGCCAGCTTTTCAAGAAAATGTTCGTTTTGTTTGATGTCAATGGCTTTGTTTCTGATGTTTCTGCAAACCACCTCAAGGCCATGATCCAGGCCTGTTTGCAAATCGTTTACATTTACTCCTCCATGCAGCAGTTTAATACCATTTTGGATGAGGGCAGCCGTTAGAAGCACAGCGGTGGTGCTCCCGTCGCCCGTTTGCTTTTGCGTTTTCAGGGATACTTCTTTAAGGATTTTAATGCCTATATCTTCATAATGATCCTTACGCGAAAGGTTTTTGAGCACCTGGCTTCCGTTCTTGAGTACCTGGGGTTTTTCACTTCTGTTATCTATGAGTACATTTCTTCCGTTGGGTCCGTAGCTGATACCAACCGTCCGGGCTCCCAGATCAATGCCTTTTCTGAGCGAATTTCGGGCCTCCCGGCTAAATTGCAATTGTCGTTTCATGGGAATTAAGATTAAACGGTAATGGTGGTTTTTTTAAAACTCAGATCACAGAAAAGTTATTGTGTTTTTATGAAAAGTGGCAATAAAAAGTTTTGATCTTTCCAACTGTGTATTTCAACAGGAAGGATGTTAGCAGGAAACTTTAACACTGTCTCCTTTATTCAGATTCAATTTTTTAGCGGCACTATCCTTGTTCACGGATATTTCCAGCAATCCTTTAGATCCGTATATCGCCAGGGCGTTCCCTTCTTCTACTTCGTTATAGGAGCTTTTGATGCCCGATAAAGACCGGCCGGATAAATGAATGGCCAAATCATCAGGGGAAACGGGAAGGCGGGTTACCATCCCTTGTTCAATATTGGTTATCAGGTTTCCGAACCGGTCAATATGAACGATTTGGCCGGTAATTTCATTGGCTTTCATTTGGGGTTCAGGCAAAAATAAGGTTTTCACTTTCTCTGAGACTTCTCCGAGTTTTTCAGGAGAAACTCCGTTACTCAGGTGGGCTGCTGTCGGTGCAAAAATATCCCTTCCGTGGAAGGTGTTGCTGATGTCCGGCAAAAAATACTCCGGATTGTTGACGGTCCATATTTCTTCAGGGTTGTAGCGGACTACTAATTTGGTCATTACACCGTTGTCCGGTGCCAGGAAATAATGGCCGGCCAGTTTGACCAGCTTGATCGGCCTGCTGCTTCCCACCCCCGGGTCCACCACAACCACGTGAATGCTTTCTTTGGGAAAATAATCAAAGGAATAATAAAGCATATAGGCAGTCCACGCCACATCCTGAGGGGGTATATAATGGGTCAGATCAATTACCGCTACATGAGGGTTGATTGAACGAATCACACCCTTCATAAGTCCAACATAATCATCCTCAATACCAAAATCAGTGGTTAACGTTATGAGGGGGTGGGTATCGGTTTTCATCTAAGCAACTATATTGGCGTTGTTCTGTCAGTTAAATTAATGAACAATGAACAATGAAATAACAATTATTAAGCATCAAACTCCAAATTACAAATGACAAATATATTCCAATATCAGGCATATATCTTCTTATCCTTTGGCTTGCCCACAGGCATAACGGCCAGGGGGAACCACTTTTCAATTCCAAAGATTTGCTGTACGGCATCATCATCAAAAGCGCCGATAATGACAGTGCCCAGTCCCTGTTCAACAGCTTCCAGGGAAACATTCTGAGCGGCCGATCCGGCCTCCATATATACATAGCGCTCTCCTCTGGAAGCATACCGCTCCTTCGTCCTTTCATAATCAGCGGCAATTAACAGATTAACCCCAGCATTCTGAATGAATTCCTGATTAAAGCAAGCTTTAACAAGATCCATCGTTACATCATCTTCATTTATCCTCTGAAGAGCATGTTCCCGTGGTTTATATTGATATATGCCCTGATCCACTCCCTCTATGCCTTCTTTTCTGACAGCAACAAAAAGCTCCAGGGGAAAGGTGGCGCCTGCCGAAGGAGCGGTACGGCGCATATTGAAACTTTTACTAACCACCCCCTGAGCTGCCCACAGTATATTGCTCAACTGCTGAAGATTAATGGGTTTACGCTCATAATTCCTGCAGGAAGTCCGTTTTTGCAGGGCATTACCCACATTGACCCCTTCCTTTATTTTTCTAGCCGGTAATTTTATCTTATTCATAATCTACGTGGTTTATATAGTTAAAATTTCATACCATGCTTTTTGTTTAGCAAGAAGTAAATTTAAGAAAGTTCAGCCGGGTTGACAAAAGGGTAAGCATAAATAACCTTGTTTATTTCATATTAATACGGATAGAACTATAAATACACCTTTATGAACAATACTCGTTATTGAGGTTGATTTTTATTAATTTAGCGGTAGAGGCTGACATTATTATAGCCTGAATATAAATTCACTAATTGCATCGGAATGATTGACAAACAAACCGTCGAGCGAATCATTGAAACTGCTGATATTACGGATGTAATACAAGATTTTGTAAATCTGAAGAAACGGGGAACCAATTACCTGGGATTGTGTCCGTTCCATAATGAAAAAACCCCATCCTTTACAGTCTCCGCGTCAAAAGGGATATTCAAATGTTTCGGTTGTGGAAAAGGGGGCAATGCCATCAATTTTATCATGGAGCATGAGCATCTGAGTTATCCGGAGGCCCTCCGATACCTGGCCAATAAATACAATATCGAGATAGAGGAAAAAGAGCTCTCGGCAGAGGATATCGAGGAGAAAAATGTCAGGGACAGCCTTCAGATTGTGAGCAATTTTGCCGCCAAACACTTTCAGGAGAACCTTAAAAACCATCAGGAAGGCCGGTCAGTAGGACTCAGCTACTTGAAAGAAAGAAGCATCCGGGAAGACATGATCGATAAGTTTGATTTGGGCTACAGTCTGGATCAGTGGGAAAGCTTCACCCAGGCTGCTCTCAAAAAGGGATTCAAACAAGATTATCTGGAAAAAACGGGTCTTACGGTCGTAAAGGAAAATAAGCGCTACGACCGTTTCAGGGGACGCATCATGTTTCCGATACACAGCCTTTCGGGGAATGTGATCGGCTTTGGCGGCAGAACCATGAAAAAGGATGAAAAAACGGCTAAATACATCAATTCCCCGGAATCGGAGATATATCATAAGAGCAACATCCTTTACGGCATCTACCATGCCAAAAAAGCCATCACCAAAAACGAAAAATGCTATATGGTGGAGGGCTACACCGATGTCATCGCTCTCCATCAGAAAGGGATTGAAAATGTGGTGGCTTCATCCGGCACATCTCTGACAGAAAACCAGATCAGGCTGGTTAAACGTTTTACACCCAACATCACTATTATCTTTGACGGGGATCCCGCCGGTATGAAAGCTTCATTAAGAGGCATTGACCTCATTCTGGAACAAGGGATGAACGTCAAGGTATTGCCTCTTCCTGAAGGCGAGGACCCGGATTCATTTTCCAAAAAGCAGGGTGCTTCGGAACTGGTCAGATACATCGAAGAAAACGAGCAGGATTTCATCCATTTCAAAACGCGTCTGCTTTCGGAGGAAGCCCAGAACGATCCTGTGAAAAAGGCGGGCCTCATCAATGATGTGGTGCGTTCTATTGCCATGATACCTGCCGGGATCATGCGCACGGTGTATATAAAAAACTGCAGCAGCCTTCTCGATATCGACGAGAAAGTACTTTACGAGGAAACCAATAAGATCCGGAACAAAAGAGCCCGGCAGAAATACAGAAGGGAACAGGCTGGCAGGGAGAAAGAGGAGAAGAACAATCAAAACCTTACCTCAGTTCCCGCTTTTATTGAAGAAGTGTACTCCGAAACACAGGAGAAGGAGATCATCCGGCTGTTGCTGCATTATGGGGATGAGGATTTGTATACCTACAAAGAGGACAAGTACAGCGAACCCAAAACCCTTACCGTAGCCCAGTATATCATCAAAGAGATACTGAATGATGAACTGGAATTCAAAAATCTGATCTACAAACAAATTTTTGAGGAATACCTGGAAATACTGAACAAGGGAAGGCACCCGGATAAAAGCCATTTCATCTACCACAGCGATGAACAAATCAGCAAACTGGCAGCTGACTTGCTGAGTCCGGCATACGAATTAAGTGAATTCTTCAAAAAGAAAAGCGGGGTATATGTTGAAACAGAGGATATGAAGCTCAAAATGCTTGTTCCCGAGGCGATCATTGCCTATAAGCGTAAAATTCTGGAGAAGGCCCAGAAGGATAAGGGGAAAGAACTCCAGCAAGCCCAGAAAGAAGGTCAGAACCAGCAACAAATAATGCAGCTGCAACAGGAATATCAAACCATTGCCCAGGCGATCAACTCCATTTCAAAAGACCGGGGATGGGTGGTGTTCCGGTAACACCTAATTTGGACAAGCCAAAACCAAACAGGATGCTTTCAAGGAATTTAATGTGTTTCCGTTTTGGCTTGTCCAAATTATCAGATAAACGGGAACTTGGCGTAGCGATCTCACAGCCTGTCCCGAGTGACGGGAAGCGTAGTGAGTAAATACTAATTTAGTATTTGGATATTAGAATTTCATCTTCTCCCAAAAAAAGAGCGAAAATATAAAGTAAGGTACTAAAGTTTATTCCCTTGTTTTCACATTTTTCATAATCATCAGAGGCATTTTTTTCTCCATTTTCCGGAGCCTTTCAGTGACATTGCCCAGCAAGCTGGTTACAACCGAAGTTTTTCCCTTTGCTCCCACCACCAAGAGATCGACCTCCTGTGCTTCCGCTTCTTCATAAAGTTTTTCTGCCTGACTCTTGAATTCCTCATTCACCCTCAGGATTAGTTCCACATCATCAGGTTCCAGGTCAAATTTTCCCAGGAACTTTCTGAATCGCTTGTAAACCTTTTTTTCAAGTACACCCTTGGTTTTGAATGTGGTGGCCGGGAAATAGCTTTTCTGGGTATCATAAAGATAGTAGCAGATAAGGTTAGAATCTGCAGATCTGGCAATATCCAGAGCGCGCCTGAACGCTTTTTCAGAGACCTTTGAAAAGTCAACAGCACACAAAATCTTATTAAGCGACAGATCAGGATCTTCCGGAACGAACATCAAATCCGCCAGGGCCTCGGCAGCAATCTTATGCCCGTAATGCCCGGACCGATCCTCTCCGTATTTTTGACCGAGAAGCACAATATCCACATCTTCTTTGCGGGTAAAATCAATGATGACATTGGCAGCATCCTCATCTTCAATCCGGGTGATCACATCAGTATTGATTTTCCGTTTAAAATGGCTGGAGACCACACTATTGATCTCCGCTTTAATCTTTGTGCTCAGATCGTTTTCCAGATTCGGAAACTTTTTACTTGACTTATCGGGTAGGTCATACGCCTGTATGGCATGAAAGAAGATGACCTTCTTCAACTCCAGAGTCTGACTCAAATAGGAGGCATACTCGATCAGATAGCGATCGATCACCGTCAGGTCGAGACAGACAAGCATGGTATTCAGATTTTTTATGGTATTCATA
Organism: Bacteroidales bacterium; assembly: GCA_046545815.1. Lineage (GTDB taxonomy): Bacteria > Bacteroidota > Bacteroidia > Bacteroidales > UBA12077 > JAGXLC01. The sequence goes on along the minus strand of JBKGZA010000123.1, from coordinate 2,024 downwards.
GGTCATGATTGTTTTTTGTCTGTGTCTTCAGTGCTATCCTGGTCGTCATTGGTTTTTTCAAGCAGATCCTGAACAAGTTCTTTGTAGGATTCACGTTCTTTGGCTTTTTCGTGCAGTTCTTCTTTTTCATGCTCTTTTTGCAATCCTTTGCGCAAACTCACCGCCATGATGATCAGGATAACTGCAAACGGCAAACCCGTGGTTATGGCGGCGGTTTGCAGCGCTTTTAGTCCGCCTCCGATCAACAAAATAGCAGCTACAAGCCCTTCCATGGAAGCCCAAAAAACCCGCTGGGTAACGGGAGATTTCAGTTTGCCGCCCGAAGTAAATGCATCCACAACCAGTGAACCCGAATCGGAGGAGGTAATGAAAAAGCTGATCACTAATACGATAGCAGCAAAGTTGGTTACTGCTGCCAGCGGAAAATTCTCAAATAGATGGTAAATGGAAGTAGCAACATTCTCTTTTACCTCGGAAACAATATCAGCCGTTCCATTCAGCTCCAGGAACAGGGCAGATCCGCCAAAGGCCGTTATCCACAGAAAGGTCAGCAAGGTAGGTACAATAAGTACGCTCAGCACGTATTCCTGAATGGTTCTTCCCCGTGATATCCTGGCAATAAACATGCCCACAAACGGCGACCATGAAATCCACCACGACCAGTAAAAAATGGTCCACTGGTTCTGCCAGTTGGTTTGCTGATAGCTCTCTGTCCAGAAACTTTTATCAAAGAAGCCTGAAAGATAGTTCCCAAGATTCTGGGCATAGGAATCCAGAATAAAAACAGTGGGGCCAAGTATTAAAATAAATACCAGCAAGATGGCTCCAAGCTTAATATTCAATTCGCTAAGCTTTTTTACACCCTGATTCAGGCCTGATACCACTGAGATAGTCGCTGCCCCTGTTATGGCCACAATAAGCAAAACTCTGACTGTAAGGTTATCGGGAGAGGAAAACAAATGATTCAACCCAGCGCTTACCTGTTTAACACCCAGGCCGAGCGATGTCGCCAAACCAAACAATGTGGCCAGAACAGCCAGCACATCAATCACATCACCAGGCCATTTATAAACCTTATCCCCAAGTATGGGATAAAATATCGATCGAAAAGCCAGGGGCATGTTTTTGTTGAATGAGAAAAAGGCCAGCGCGAGTCCTACAAGCGTATAAATGGCCCATGCGTGCAAGCCCCAGTGCAGAAAGGTAGTTTTCATGGCTTCCTGTGCTGCCTGAACAGTTTCTCCATCATTCAACGGGGGATCCGTAAAATGAAAAAGAGGCTCTGCAACACTCCAGAACAATATCCCTATGCCCATACCTGCGCTGAAAAGCATGGCAAACCATGACCCGCGGCTGAATTCAGGTACGGCATTCCTGCCTCCCAGCCGGATCTTACTGTACTTGGAGAAGGCAAAATAAAGTGCGAAAAACAAATAGAAATTAACCGCTAAAATCAGGAACCAGCCAAAATGATCAGATATCCAATCCTGGAGGTTCTGAAAAATCTCCTTCATTGGTTCTCCTACTATCAGCGTTATTGCAATAAAGACTGCCAGTAAAATGCTCGCCGTCCAAAAAACAGGAGGATGGATGTCAAAATACCTTTTTATTCCCTTACCTTCCTGTTCCTTTTCCTCATTTTTCTTATTCATAAGATATAACCGTTTGTCTTTTTAAAAGAAACGTGACCTGATTTTAAGAGAGATAATCTTTCACCATTTCCTTACTCACTTCCCACAATCTGTCCTGCACATTGACCTCGTAAGTAACGGTGGCTGAGCTCTGCGGCATTTGATTCACGAAATATTTACCCGATACGCCTTCTATCGCATCAGAGTTGGCCACATAAACGATGTTTCTGGCGCCTTCTTCAACTGCCGAGCCGATATCCCCGTAATTCTGCTTCAGAAGCTTGGTGCTGATCACACCGGGGTGCAGGCAATTGGCAGTTAATTGGGATCTATCCTTCTCCCTTGCAAGTTTGTAAGTGAATAACACGTAGCATAGCTTTGAAAGACCATAAG
>JBKGZA010000122.1:0-10146 GCA_046545815.1 Bacteroidales bacterium | reverse complement strand
TTATATTGCTCCTTATATATTTTGTAAGCTTTCTTTTTTGCGCGGCTAACACGCATTTTCGCAGCACTTTCCTTTATTTTCAGCACTTCCATTATTTCTTTCAGTGACATCTCATCCTTGTATTTTAACATCAAGATCATTCGTTCTTCATTATCAAGGTTTTCAAGAACCTGCAACATTTTGGATGTTTCAATATTTAAAATTTCTTTATCTTCCGGTTCTTCCGGGAAAGATGCCATATCTGCTTCGGATTCGAACGTGTTTTTTGTCTGGGCTGATCGCATAAGATCAATAATGTGATGATTTGTGATAGAATATACCCATGTGGAAAAAGCTGAATCCCCTCTGAATGTTTTAAGCCGAAGAAATATTTTCATAAAGATATCGTGAGTAATATCTTCTGCATTCTCCAGATGCCCGAAAGTTGCCAGAGCTTTATTAAAGATAACCTTCCCGTATCTGTCATAAAGCACTCCAAAGGCATCAATTTCTCCCTTTTCAACTATAAATACTATTAATTCCTTATCGGAATATTTTGTAAAATCAGTCAACAACGTATTGTTTATATTCTACTATGAGTCCAGTTTAAAAAGCGCCTTATGCACCAATATTATGCTTTTTATACTGGTCTCTATTATGTTATTATTGAATCTGCTCGTACCTGGCAAGTATGTCTAAGTTAATGTTGCATTTTTAGACGGTGGATTCCTTAAAAGTCACAATTTTCCAAAGCTTTTCAAACATTTCCTTTGCCCCGCAAGCTTCACCTTCGATGCGGATATCATCTGTGTCCTCCAGCAACTGTTTGATTCCTTTAAGGACAATGGTATGGTCATCAACTATGATTACACTGATCATTCTGCACGTTGCTTGAGATATTTGTTCATAACGTTCAGCATGGCCTGTATATCGATCGGTTTGGTAAGGTAATCGGAGCAGCCGGCATTCAGACATTTTTTTGCATCGTTGTCCATGGTATAGGCTGTCTGAGCTATTATGGGAACATGGGGATTTTCTGCGCGGATGTGTTGTACCACCTCCAGTCCGTTCATGTCCGGCAGTCTCAGATCCATAAGGATGAGACTTATTGCAGGATTTTGTCTGAAAATGCGCAAAGCCTCCGCTCCATTCTGAGCGGAAAGAATCTGCATTTTGGTTTCAATAAATATTTCTTGCATGAATTCCAGACTTACGGGATCATCTTCTACAATAAGCACCTGATGCTCTGGCCAGGATGGAAAATCAACAGATGCCGCCTGTGTTTCCTCCGGATGATACTTGTGGATGATGTATGGAATGGTAAAATAAAAAGTGCTTCCCTTTCCTTCTTCCGAGTTAAACTCCATCTTTCCGCCCAGAATTTCTACCAGGCTTTTGGAAATGGATAATCCCAAACCGGTGCCTTCATATATCCGGTTGGTTGATTCATCGGCCTGTCTGAAAGGTTCGAAAATTTCTTCTTTCTTATTCTCAGGGATTCCAGTACCCGTGTCTTTTACGTAAAATACCAGTGTTTCCTCATCCTTTACCTCATATCCAAACTCAACGCTTCCTTCATCCGTGAATTTGATGGCATTGGAGATCAGGTTTGAAAGAATTTGTCTGAATCGGTCGCGGTCAGAAAACATGCGACTTTGTTCCCTTTTGAGACCGCATTGATAGCTTAAAGCAATATTGATGTTGTCGTTTTTTTCCAGTTCCAGGAGGTATGCATCATAAATTTCATGAAGGACGTCGTTCAGGTAAAAGTCTTCCTGCCTTATATTCAGTTGACCGGCTTCTATCTTGGAGAGGTCAAGAATATCATTGAGTATATGAAGCAATTGATCGGCTTTGCTATGGATAATATTCAGGAATTCCTTTTGTTTTTCGAAGGGAAATTCACGTTCCTGTAATATCTGGCTGAATCCCATGATGCCATTCAGGGGGGTACGGATTTCATGGGAGAGGTTCATCAAAAAAGCGGATTTCAGGCGGTCGCTCTGTTCGGCTTTGTTTTTTTCTCTTTTTAGTGCTTTTTCCGATTGTTTCTGTGACAGGGTAACCGATGCCTGGTTTATAATATTTTCCAACAGGGTTTGTTTGTTGAACTCAATGTCTTCTTTAAACATCACGGTAACACTTCCCCTCGGTATGCCATTGTGAACAAAGCCGATGGAGTATATACGCTTCACATTGAGTAAATCCTCTGTTTGTCTGCAGGTTTGTTCGGGAAGTTTTTTATTGAACAGTTCATAAAGTCCTCCCTCAATGAGATTGAATTTACCTGATGCGAGTCTTTGTTTGTTTTCATTGGTCAGTTCGGTTGTTTTTATGGAAATATCTTTAAGGTCGGCACCGACTTGCTCTCTTAAGTCATCTTCAATGTCTTCAAATCCGTAGAGTCTTTCTATTTTTATGGTTTCGGAAATTTCGTCCAATGAGCTTAGCATGATGTATGCGGAAGGATTTAGTGTATGAATTCTTTCTCCGATTGTATCCAGTATCTCTTCTTCATTGGTAGTGTTTATGAGGCTGCTGGTTACTTCATAAATGATCTGCAGATCGGTAAGGTACCTTTCTATTCTTTCCTGTGCCTGCTTTCTTTCGGTAATATCCCTGGCAATAAGCAAAATTGCCTGTATTTTTCCTTCTTCTTCGATTGGCGAGCTATTGATTTCCAGTGGGATGATTTCGCCCTGGCTATTTTGTATTTGGGTTTGGTAGGTATATTCTGATGGGTCTCCTTTTAACCGTTCTTGTTTTCTTTCTGTTAATTCTTTGTTGCTGAGGATATAGTTGTGAATATTTCCCCCCCTGATTTCTTCCAGCGTTTTACCGAGGGCATTCAGACCGGCCGCATTGATATACTGTATCTTTCCTTCCATATCATGGATACAGATGATGTCCCTGGCAGTTTCTGCCAGTAAACGGTATTGTTTTTCGGTTTTCAGCAATCTTCTTCCCATGCTGATTTTATGCATTGCAAAGGCCAGGTCGCCAGCTACTTCCTCCACCAGTTCCTGCTCTTCCTTTAACTCTGCAAAATGTTTTGGCAGATTGACCGATATCAGGCCATAAATTTTTCCCTCATGTTCCATCCGGCAGGTCAGGCTTCGGTTGTTAATTTCATCTTTGACAAGAGGACATCCCGTACATTCTTTTAATGTATCCTCAATCATTATAACCCCGGGATTAATCAGCGCCCTTTTAAAACATTCAATATACTCCTCACTTTTTAATTGTTCCTCCAGCTCTTTTCTCCGGTTCTTCCATCCCGATTCCTCCAGTTTGATGAACTTCCCCTGATCGACTGTGAGTATAATCAATGCTCCATTGTAGCCCCTGGTTTCTGTGAGCAACTTACATGATTGTCGTATAAGTCTGTCTTCATCATTTTCTTTGGTGATTAGCTGGTTGACATTCCGAATGGCCTGTAAAACCAGGTTTAGGTGATTTACCTTCTTTTTGTGACTTTTTTTTTGATTGATGAGAGTTTGGGCTATATATACCAAAAGTATCAAAAACAGGATCGTGACACTACGCATCCAGAGTTCATGGGGACCAGGATGAAAAAGGGATTGGATGAAAGGATTGCCAAAAATAAAGGTATCAACCAAAACATCAATCACCCAGTAAATAATTCCTAAAGAGATAATGATGGAAATAAATTCGACTTTTCTTTTCACTTGTTGTTTGATATCCATTTATATTGCCTCCCTGTGTATTTCTATACCCCATCTTCTTTGGGAAACATATGTTGCTTAGTGTCGGGTATGTCAAAAAACAAAAGTAACTATTTATGCCAGAAAGAAAAAAGGTTTAACTCTGAAATTTCTTGTAGGAATGTTCTCTCAAAGTAAAGTGCATAATGCAAATCAGTCCATAAAGTCAAAAAAAAATCGGCGATATGCAATAAATGGGCCTGGTTTTCCTTAACTGAACAACTCCACGATCTGTTCGCGTGTGAGTGTTTTCAGTGCTTCATTGGGTGTGATGAAGGTGTCGGCCAGTTTCGACTTTCTGTTTTGGAGATGAAGTATCTTTTCTTCAACGGTATTTGTAGAAATGAATCGGTAAACCATCACATTTTTATCCTGTCCGATACGGTGTGCCCTGTTGATGGCCTGTTCCTCCACGGCAGGATTCCACCAGGGGTCGATGATCAGCACATAATCTGCAGCCGTAAGATTTAATCCGAAGCCTCCTGCTTTGATTTGTATCAGAAAGAGCTTTTTTTCTTCATTGTTCTGAAACTCATTAATTACCTTCTCACGGTTGTAGGTTTCGCCGGTGAGCATTGTATATGACCATCCCTGCGATTGGAAATAATTTTCCAGTATCCTGAGATGCTTTTTATAGGAAGAAAATACCAGTACCTTATGGTCTTCGGAGATCAGATTCTGAAGATATTCAGTGATTTCTTCGAATTTACCACTCTCACCCTGGTATTCCCCGTCAATCATAGCCGGATGGTTGGCTGCCTGTCTAAGCGTGCTCAATCCCTCAAGGATTTTCATGTTAACCTGGGCTTCCACCTCATCCAGATTCTCCAGAATGGTATTTCTGATCTTCGATTTTTCCTTTTCATAATAAGATTTTTGTTCCTCTGTCATCTCGCAATAAATGACCTGCTCCATCTTCTGAGGCAGCTCTTTTGCTACCTGGTTTTTGGTACGTCTTAATATAAACGGATCAATAATGGCCTGAAGCTTGGCTTCCTGCACCTGGTCCTTGTTTTTTTCGATGGGGTGAATGAATTCATTTCTAAAAAAGCTATAACTCCCCAATAGTCCTTTATTCAAAAAGTTAAGCTGGGCCCAAAGATCTGAAAGAGAATTTTCAATGGGGGTGCCGGTAAGCACAAATTTATGTTTGCTTTCCAGTTTATTCACTGCATTATAAATTTTGGATGAAGGATTTTTGATATACTGACTCTCATCCAGTATGATATAGTCAAAATAAGTTTGTTGCAACAATTCGTAATCGTTTCTTACAATGCCGTAACTGGTCAGTATGATGTCGTATTTGCAGAGTTCTTCGGGTTCCCGTGTTCGGTTTATCCCGGTAAATTTATAGAAGCTGAGCTGGGGGGTGAATTTTTTTATTTCTTCCTGCCAGTTATGAATAAGAGAAGTAGGTGTGACTATCAGCGAAGTAGGGGAAGCGGATGGCCCGGTTCCCTCATCTGTCGGTTTTTCTTCGGTTGTTATAAAATTGTCAAACAGGCTCAGTTGTTGTTGATATACTTTTTCTTTGGCTGGTGGTTTTGTTTTATTCCCTGATTTTTTTAAATCCAACAGCATAGTCAGGGTTTGCAGGGTTTTTCCCAGCCCCATGTCATCTGCCAGGCAACCGCCGAAACGGTGTTTGCTTAACAGGTACATCCACCGGTAGCCTTTTAGCTGATAGGTTCTTAAAATGTTGGTAAGTTCATTTGGAATGGTTATTTCTCCCTTTTGAAAATCTTCACTCAGGTCTTTTAGCCGGTCAAGATATTGGTGATGAAATTGCTCCAGGCTTTGCTCCAGCAGACTGAAATGGTGTTTGCTGATTTTTAATTTGTTGTTTTCTGTTTTGCCGAATTTAAATAAATCTGCATACTTCGAAAACCATTCCTCCGGTAAAAGGGCATATTCACCTGAGGGTAGCTTCATTTCCCTTATCCCCTGCAAAATATATTTTTTTAGTGTCACAAAGGGAAAGGTGTAATTCCCTATTTTTACACTTGCTTTAATATCAAACCAATCTTGCTGTTCCTCTACTTTCGACTGAAGCTGAACCTCATCAAGAGAATAGGTTTTCTCATTAAGCGCCTGTTTGATGGTAAAACCTTTTTTCTCAAGCTCCGTTTTATGTTTTTTTAGCCAGTCAATTAAATCGAAAAGGATGGCCTCAGGTTCGGGATTTTTGTTTTTAAATTCAGCACGGGTAAAGAAGCTGTTCATGTAGTTATAAAGCCCTTCTTTATGAAGCAGATCGCCGATATTTTGCTCCCACTGTATATCTCTTACAATTTTAAAAAACTTGTAAGAGTCTCCCTTGGCTTCCAGAATCACCTTGTTTTCCTGCCCTTTGTTCGCATAAAAGTGCTCGGAATTGTACCAGAACGATAGAAGAAAGGCCGGTTTATAGGATAAATCGTAGGTAAGCGTCAGGGTGGGATTTTTATTGGTTGCCAGGGTTTCAATATCAAATCCCGTAGGATTGACATTGAATTTCTTGATATTTGGAAGGGCAAATGTTTCAAACCACTTTTTTTCAAAGTTTTTGGGCACGATAATGTATTCTTTCCTGAAAAATGGCTTTAGCTTATTTGCATCAACGTCTTCAAATGAGTACAGGGCATAGTCAATGACCATGTTGCATGGGTCACTGGAAAGTATCCGGTAAGACTTATCCAGAAGATGGATTTCCTGACCGCCCTGATTGATGGAGAGGTGGTAACGTGTTTCATTGGCTTGTTTATTAATATTAAGGGTGGTTTTTGCTTGTTCTTTCAGCACCTTTATTTTGTTGTCCTTGTTAATGTACTTATATTTGTCCTTGAAATATACCTCAATATCGGCTTTTCTCAATTCCTCCACCAATTTTGCATGCCTTTTTTCAATATAAGGTCGGATTCTCTTTTCAACGTCTTCTTGATTTATGGCATTGAGGAATTCTTTCGGGGTTCGGTGCTTTTTGCTTCCGAATAATTTGTAAAGCTGCTTGTCACTGTATTCCTGAGCGATTTTAAATATATTTTTCTGGTGGTTATCCAGGTAAGGCTCATATCTGGAGTAATTCAGTTCATTTAACTGGGCTTCGATGGGATAGGAGCCTTTATCCTCCGTTTTGTTTATTATCAGGGGTTTGAGGACAGGACCAAATGTCTTGTCCGAAATAACTCCAACGATGAATGTTTCATTCATAATACGAACATCAAAGGTGCAAATTAATGATCAAAATTAATCATTAAAAATATTTTGTGTTGAGGAAAAAGGATGATTTATGAACAATCCGTTAACCATTCCTTAACTCAAATTGACAAAAGAGACAATTGATGATTATACAGGCGTGGGACATTACCTGGTGAGATTGGCATTGTCTTCTCATTCACAAGAAATAAAGATGAATTAGACTCTGTCCATAAAGTCCTCTGTGTTCTTTGTGGTTAATTTTATGTATTTGAGCCACAGAGTTCACAAAGAGTAAGCACGAAGAACCACAGAGACCATTTAGAAGAGTATCGCAGATTTCCTGACTTTATAGACAGACTCGAGTTATCTGCCTTCCGTTTATTTATTACTTTCCATTTTATTATCTCAATAAATTATTTTTAAATTAAATTTACACCTTCTTAATTTTATAATTTTATAAATATGTCCCAGATAGTAAGAAAACAGGAAATGGCAAAAGGAACGGTGGTACGGTTTGAATTAGATGCACCTGTGATTTCAAAAAAAGCAAAACCGGGTCAATTTATCATTGTCAGAGTAGATGAAAAGGGGGAGCGGATACCTTTAACCATTGCCGATAAGGATGAATTTGCCGGGAGTATTTCGATTATTTTCCAGGTAGTGGGAAAAACTACTGCCAGGATGCGCTCACTCAGCGAAGGAGATATAATAAAGGATGTGGTTGGTCCTCTTGGTAATCCTGCTGATATTAAAAAGATGGGAACGGTTCTTATGGTGGGGGGAGGCACTGGTATTGCCATATTGCATCATGTCACCAAGGCTTTTAGAGAGGCAGGCAACCATGTATTGGGCATTATCGGAGCAAAGACCAAAGATTTGCTTTTTTTGGAGCACGAGATGAGCAATCTTTGTCATGAACTGACAGTAACTACTGATGATGGTAGTTATGGGGAAAAGGGATTTGTAACCGATCCTTTAAGGAAATACCTGGGGGATCGTCAGGATATTGAGCTGGTATATGCCATCGGGCCTGTGGTGATGATGAAAAATGTATGTAATTTGACCAGGCAGTATAATATTCCGACTACCGTTAGTTTGAATACAATTATGATTGATGGAACCGGCATGTGTGGTGGCTGCAGAGCAAATGTAGGTAATGAGACGAAGTTTTGCTGTGTGGATGGTCCTGATTTTGACGGCCATCAAGTGGATTTTGAAGAGCTTGAAAAACGCAATGCTTTATATATGAAACAAGAGCAGGAATCATTGCTCTTTTCCATCAACAAATCCAGTAACGAGTAAGGGGGTATAGCTCCAACCGGAGTGGTGAAGTAATAAATTTAACAATAAGTTGTATAAATCAATATATTATGAGCATTCAACATATAAAAGATTTAAGTCACCGTACTTATCTGAAAGCTTACTGTCCGCATTGCAATAAAAGTTTAAACCTGGGTGAAGAAAGAAAGCTGAAGGTAAAGACTATATATAAAGAACAGGAGAATAATCTGGAATTTAGTCCTTATTTGGAAATTTTTCAAATGGAAGCTTCTTTACCCATCGATAAAGAAGATACTCTTGATGATCTTTTCTGCCCACTATGTGGAAAGAGTTTGGTGGATACTGAGACCAATTGCGGGCAGTGTGGAAGTAAAGCAGCAAGGATTATTTTATCAACCGATGAGAAACTGATACCATTCTTTTTGTGCCTGAAACAGGGATGTGAATGGCACGGTCTTTCAAAAGCCGATAGAAGAAAGATAGAAAAGATTTTCAGGCAGGAGATGCCCGAACAGGATCAGGTATTAAGGGTAAATAATTTTCAGGAAGTACCTTACGGGTATACCTCGGAACTCGCCTTATTGGAAGCTGAGCGATGTATTCAATGCAAAAGTCCCAAATGTGTGGAAGGATGTCCTGTTAATGTGGATATTCCCGGTTTTATATCTTTTGTGAGCCAGGGAAGATTTGATGATGCTGCCAAGCTGATCAAGCAGGATAATATATTGCCGGCTATTTGTGGACGGGTTTGTCCTCAGGAAAATCAATGTGAAGCCCTGTGTGTTTTGGGTAAAAAAGATGAGCCTGTGGCTATTGGGAGATTGGAAAGGTTCGTTGCTGATTATGAACGAAAGATGGGCCTTGTAGAAAAGCCGGTTATTGAGAAAAATACAGATAAAAGGATCGCTGTTGTAGGTTCCGGTCCGGCAGGACTTACAGTTGCAGCAGACATGAGGAAATTGGGTTATTCCGTTACCATTTTTGAGGCTTTGCATGAAACAGGAGGTGTTTTAACATTTGGAATTCCTGAATTCAGGCTGCCAAAATCTATTGTGCAGTTTGAGATCGATTATCTGAAGAAGATGGGATGCCGAATTGAAGTAAATCATGTTGTTGGGGCTACCATTACGGTAGATGAATTGCAGGAACATTATGATGCTGTGTTTATTGGTGTCGGAGCAGGGTTGCCCACGTTCATGAAAATAGAAGGTGAAAATTTGGGAAATGTCTTTTCAGCAAATGAATATCTTACAAGAATCAACTTAATGAAAGCTTATAAATTTCCGGAATACGATACTCCAAAGCCTTTAGGGAATAAGGTTGTGGTGGTTGGCGGCGGCAATGTGGCCATGGACTGTGCCAGAACCGCTATTCGTACAGGTGCGAAGGAGGTAACTGTTGTATACAGAAGGTCGCGGGAGGAAATGCCTGCCAGAATAGAGGAAATACACCATGCTGAAGAAGAGGGTATTAATTTTCGGTTGTTGACGAACCCGGTTCGTTATTTGGGAACGGATCACAACACGGTAAAAGCTGTGGAATGCATCAATATGGAATTAGGCGCACCAGATGATTCGGGTAGAAGAAGGCCTGTGCCCATTGAAGGATCCAACTTTATAATAGAATGCGATCTTGCTATAGTTGCCATAGGTAATGGACCAAATCCTACAATATTCCGATCAACACCGGATATTGAAAGAAATAAGCGGGGAAATATAAAAGTAGACCCGCAAACCAATGAAACCTTTAAAGAATTTGTTTATGCAGGAGGCGATATTGTAACTGGTGCAGCTACGGTTATCGAGGCAATGGGGGCAGGAAGAGTTGCCGCAAGGGCCATGCATGAGAAGTTATCCAAATGCGGCAGATAAAATACGAATTGAGTTGTATGGCTCAACAGAGTGTATCCACGATTAACAGCACAATTAAACAATTAAATTATAAAATTTATTAAAACCAAAAATTATTACTCTATGAAAGAGTT
>JBKGZA010000121.1:0-10187 GCA_046545815.1 Bacteroidales bacterium | reverse complement strand
GGTTTCCAGTTTATCTGCTAATTTGGACAAGCCAAAACGGAAACACATTAAATTCTTTGAAAGCATCCTGTTTGGTTTTGGCTTGTCCAAATTAGGGATAAGAATCTGTGAATGTTCTTGTTTTAAACGTAACGATCATGAATATGTTTACCATCATATTGTCAGATTCCAGGTTTTTATTGCAAATTTTGCCTGGAAGGCTGTTTTTCCGTATAGCTGGATTGACGGCAGTATTTTTTACGGTATTGTTTATTTTCCGTGTTGAGGCACAGGACCTGGATGTTCCCTATGTGCCTACTCCTACCAAAGTAGTGAATAAGATGCTTGAGGTGGCAGATGTGGGTGCCGGCGATTACGTGATTGATCTGGGTTCCGGTGACGGACGAATTATGATTGCAGCTGCTCAGCGGGGAGCTTACGGACATGGTGTGGACATTGATCCTGAGCGCGTAAGGGAAGCTGAAGGGAACGCAAGAAAGGCGGGTGTCTCCGATAAAGTGCTATTTTTAGAAGAAAACATATTTAATACCGATTTTCGCAGAGCCTCTGTAGTCACTATGTATTTACTGAGCTCGGTAAATATGAAATTGCGTTCCAGGCTTCTGGATAGTCTTGAACCGGGTACCCGTGTAGTATCTCACGATTTTGATATGGGGGACTGGGAGCCTGACAAACATTTGGTTGAAGACGAAGACGATATTTTTTTCTGGATAATACCTGCTGAGGTTGAAGGACAATGGATATGGGAAACCAACGGAATAAAATTTAAGGTTACAGCCAGACAGAAATATCAGGAAGTAGAGCTGCAAGTCCTGTCAGGGGATGAGGCACTGATCATTAAGGAGGATGAGCGGGTTCTTGTGGGCGACCGGCTGGGCTTCACGGCTTTTAATACGGCCAATGGCAACCGCTATGTTTACTGCGGACGCGTTGAAGGAGATACTATAACCGGAAAAGTGCAAATCCGCAGACCCGGGGATAACAACAGGGTGGAAAACTGGTCGGCAACGATCTACCGTGGGATTTGGTAAACTGAGGAGATACAAAGGGATTGTTCAAATGTGATTTTAATGGAAAATCCGGTGATTGTTTGTGATCTTTCCGAATAATGTTCATTTTAGAGGTCTTTAGAATAAAATAATTGATTTTTCCGTTAATGTAAAAATTTATATATGCTACGACATATTGTAAGTTCAGTTATTTTGGCTTTTATTTTCCAGCCCCTTTTATTTGGCAGCGTTCCGGAAGATACCATCAATGTCCAGTCTCCTTTACCTGTTGACCCCGAAGTAACCATTGACACACTGGATAACGGTCTGGTTTATTATGTGCGCGAGAACAATTTGCCGGAAAACAGGGTGGAGATGCGGCAGATACTGAATGCAGGGTCTTTACAGGAAAAACCTGATCAGAGAGGCTTGGCCCACTTTTGCGAACATATGGCTTTCAACGGCACCAAGCACTTCGAAGAAAACGAATTGGTGGATATCTTAGAAAAGATGGGAATACGGTTCGGTGCCGATTTAAACGCCTATACTTCCTTCGGCGAAACGGTTTATCGGTTACAGGTGCCTACTGATAAGGAGGGGCTTTTGGATACCGCCTATCTGGTGTTGGAAGACTGGAGTCATAACATAAGTTTTGACTCCACTGAAATTGAGAAAGAACGAGGTGTCGTGGTGGAGGAATGGCGCCTTGGGCAGGGTGCAGAACAACGCATGCGTGAGAAGTACATCCCTGTTATATTGAAGGGATCACGGTATGCGAAACGTTCACCCATTGGCGAGATTGATGTCATCAAAAAATTTTCCCACGGCAGGCTGAAAGATTTTTATAATGACTGGTACAGGCCCGAGCTAATGGCAGTGATTATAGTGGGTGATATAAATCCTCGCCGGGCCCGGGAAAAGATTCAGACCCATTTCGGGGGTTTGGATAACCCGGAAAATTCGCCGGAGCGAAAAGCCTATGACATTCCGGATAATGAAAAACCCCTCATTAGTATTGTCACCGATGAGGAATATACCCGAAACACCATTCAGTTTTTCATTAAGCAGGACAAACAGCAGTATGAAACCATTGAAGATTACAGAAAGCTTTTGCTTCATCGCCTGTACAACCGAATGTTCAGTACACGCTTTACCGAGATGCGGCAGGAACCTAATGCTCCTTTTACAACGGCAGGTTCACGATACGGTAGCTTTATAGGGCGGACAAAGGATGCCTATATCTCTTTTGCTCAGGCCAAAAATAACAGGATTGCAGGATCTTTCCGGAAAATCCTTATCGAAAATCAGCGTGTAAGAAAGCATGGGTTCAATAAAAATGAGCTGGAACAGGCCAAGGACTGGTTGATCTCTTCATTCAGACAAGCTTTAAAAGAAAAAGACAAAACCGAATCCGGGGAGTATGTAAATGAATACCGCAGAAACTTTTTAAGCGGAAGGCCCATGCCGGGAATAGAAAATGAATATGCCTATGCCAAAAAGTTCCTTCCCCAGATCACACTGCAAGATGTAAATGAATTGGCTGATCAGTGGATTACTGACAGCAACCGGGTGGTTTTGATCAGGGCCCCGGAAAAAGAGGATGTGAAGGTCCCCTCAGAAAAAAAGATTGAAGCCATTCTGGATAGTGTCTGGCATGCTGAGGTTTCTCCATATCAGGATACGTACACCGAACAGCCTTTACTTGACAGAGAACCAAAGAAAGGAAAAATCAAAAATATAAAACGAAACGAGGAGTTCGGATATACCGAGGTGACCTTTGAGAATGGTGTATCGGCGGTATTGAAGCCGAACTTTCATAAAAACGATGAAATTTTGTTTAGTGGATACAGCCCGGGCGGACATTCCCGGTATGGAATAGAAACTTATCTGGATGCCAGTTATTCCGCTCACATTGTTAACAATAGCGGCGTTGGAAAATTTGACAAAACAGGATTGCAAAGAAAACTTTCGGGGAATACCGCCAAATTAAATGCTTCGATCAACACGTTGACAGAAGGTGTGAACGGTAGTTCTTCCACAGGCGATTTTGAAACCTTGCTTAAGCTGAATTACCTGTACTTCACCTCCCCAAGGGTAGATACCAATGCCTTTCAGTCTTTTATTGCGGATATGAAAGAGCGGGTGCGAAATATTGAGAACAACCCCAGGTTCCACTACCACGATACTTTGCAGAAGACAGTAACTATGAACCATCCCCGCACCCTCCCGGCTCCCTCATTTGAACAGCTTAACAGCATCAACCGGCAGACTGTGAAACGTATATTTAAGGATCGTTTTGCGGATGCCGGCGATTTTACTTTTTTCATTGTCGGCAATTTTAAGGTAGATACCTTGTTGCCGACGCTTGAAAAATATCTGGGATCACTGCCCTCCATTCACAGGAAAGAATCCTGGAGAAATGTAGATCCGGAGTTTCCGGAAGGTGTTACAAAATTTGACATACATAAGGGCATGGCCCCGAAAAGCCGGGTTACCATGGTGATGAATGATCCGTTTGAATGGAATGATGAAAATCGTTTGCAACTGAATATGCTGATAAAGATTCTTTCCATCCGTTTCAGGGAAGTATTGCGTGAGCGCGAAGGCGGAACCTATGGGGTACGTGTGAGAGCTTATCCCCAAAAATATCCGGATCCCGAGTATTCTATATGGATCTCCTTTGGTTGTTCTCCTGAGAAAGTGGATGAGCTGATTGACATTTTGCAGAACATTATGGACGAAATAAGAAATGAAGGTCCAAAGTCTGTTAACCTTACCAAGACAAAGAACACGTTCATCACCACACGCGAAGAGGATATTGAAAAGAATACCTTTTGGCTTTCCAAACTGAAAAATCACTACTATAAAAACAATCCGGTGCTTTCTCAGGAAGAATATAAGGATCGGGTAAATTCCGTAACTCTGGAGGACATACAGAAAGCAGCAGCCAAATATTTGAACCCGGACAATTATGTATTGGGTGTGCTTAAGCCGGAAAAGGAGGCAGCAGGCAATGAGCAACAGTAAGGAAGTTGCGTTTGCTGAATGCCAGAGGAAAAATATCATAAAGGAAGAAGATGCTTCAGTTTTTTTGTGAACCTCAGACAGCGGAAACCCAAAATATTTTATCTTGCGCTATCTGCTTTTATGTTTTTGTCCGGTGGAAACAGAAGGACTGATTAACGTGTTTTAACATTTTCCGTTTTCTTTAATCAATTATAATTAGTAATATTGTCACTTTTAATTGCAACGTTGCAAAATGATTTAAATTAAAGAATTATGAAGACATTTGGCATAAAATTATTCTATGGCATAAAATTATATGAAACATTGCCGGTGAAAGTATTAGGTGGTATTTCCGCGATGATTTTGGTGTTGTCATTATTTATGGGTCCCCGGGCTGATGCTCAGGATTTGGATGTCCCATTTGTTGCGACTTCTAATGAGGTGGTAGATAAGATGCTTGAGGTTGCCGATGTGGGTCCGGGCGATTATGTCATTGATCTGGGATCCGGTGATGGACGCATAGTTATTGCGGCTGCGCAAAGGGGAGCTTATGGACACGGTGTAGATCTCGATCCGGAGCGTATTGAAGAAGCAAGAGAAAATGCTAAGAAATCCAATGTTTCTGACAGAGTGATGTTTTTGAATGAAGACATTTTTGAAACCGATTTTAGCCGGGCCAATATAATTACCATGTACCTTTTGAGTTCTGTTAACAAAAAATTGAGGCCAAAGCTTCTGGATAAACTGGAACCCGGTACCAGGATGGTATCCCACGATTTTGACATGGGAGAGTGGGAACCCGATAAACATATGGAAGTGGGCAATGATGATGTGTATTACTGGGTTATTCCCGCCGATATGGACGGTGAATGGCAGTGGCAGACTGACGGAAATACATTTAGCATGTCCGTTGAACAGAATTATCAGGAGATTCGCACGGAGATTCGTGAAGGAAATACAACTTTAAATATCAACGATAAAGTTCTGGTAGGTAAGCGGCTTAGTCTTACAGCCGTTAATCCCGACACGGGAACATATTATGTATACAATGGCGAAGTGAATGATGGAAAGATCAAGGGGAAAGTGCAAATTCGGGCAAATAATAACAAAACGATAAAAAACTGGTCAGCGAATCAGAAAAATGAAATTTCCGCTAAATAGCCTATGAAAAAAGCTATGAATGCCTCCTCCGGGAATAAACCTTTACCTTCTTTTACCTCTTTAAGTTCTCTGGCTGTGGTAGTTGGAATTGTCGTAGGTATTGGCATTTTCCGTCTCCCTCCTATTGTGGCAGGTCATTCTGCCAATGAATTTCAGTTTGTGAGTTTTTGGGTAGCAGGAGGTCTCATTTCCCTTCTTGGAGCACTTTGCTATGCCGAGCTGGCTTCGTCAAAGCCTGATGCCGGAGGCGAGTACTATTTTCTTAGTCAGGCTTATGGATCGCCTATAGGCTTTTTATTGTCATGGGGAAGAATGACAGTGATCCAGACCGGATCGATTGCCTTGATTGCTTTTGTTTTGGGCGATTACGCCTCCCTCATTGTTGACCTGGGAGAATACAGTTCGTCTATATATGCCGCGTTTACCGTAATTCTACTGACCGGTTTGAACCTTTCGGGTACCAAATATTCAGGCAAATCACAGATGGGATTTACTTCTGCCATTGTCATTGTACTGGCCTTTATTGCAATTTCAGGCCTGGCGATGGGTTCAGCGGACGAAATGCTGGAGGTATCCTCAGAAGGGAGTGGTATTTCCCTGTTTACAAAGGGGGCAGCCGGATCAGCTATGATTTTTGTCCTTTTAACTTATGGAGGATGGAACGAAGCGGCCTATCTTTCTGGTGAACTGATCAATGTAAAACGCAACATCATTAAGATAATGGTTGTAGGAATAGCGCTTATAACCGGATTGTACGTTTTGGTTAATCTGGCGTATTTGCAGGTACTGGGTTTGGAAAAGCTTCAAAATACTGAAGCTGTAGGAGCTGACATTACGGGTGAGATGTTTGGTTCGGCAGGCTCCCTGGTGGTTTCCCTGATTGTTATTCTGGCAGCCCTTTCAACAGCCAATGCAACTATTATAACCGGAGCCCGTACAAATTATGCGCTGGGGAGGGATTTCAGGTTGTTCGGCTTTATGGGTCGCTGGGACACCCAGAGGAATACCCCGGCCAATGCCCTGATTATACAGGGTATCATCGCCCTTTTGCTGGTAGGTCTGGGAGCCTGGTCCAAGGAATCTGTCAGTACAATGGTGGATTATACAGCCCCGATTTTTTGGTTTTTCCTTCTTCTCACCATTTTTACCTTGTTTGTCTTCCGACGTAGACAAAATCCCGGCCATATTCCCTACAAAGTGCCGCTTTATCCGGTTACACCGATTCTTTTTCTGATCGTATGCCTGTATATGTTTTATTCCAGCCTCGCTTTTACCGGCATTGGATCCCTTGTTGGATCAGCGTTTCTTGTGGCCGGAGTGCCGGTGTACTTATGGGCACGGAAGAGAAACAGAAGGGTTTCATTGGTAAATAATTAATGCTTGAATGAGATCATGTTGAAATAAATTAGTATTATGAGAATTATAAAATTGAGGTTACTATTAGTTGGAAATATAAAGTTACCTGCATTCGGCAAAATGTTTTTCAATCTGGCAGGTATCCTGATTGTTTTTCTTATTTATATGACTTCGGGGGCAAATGCACAAAAATTAGATGCTCCGTATGTTTCTACGCCAAAAGATGTTGTCGAGAAAATGATGGATATGGCTGATGTGGGTCCGGGTGATTATGTCATCGATCCCGGATGTGGTGACGGCCGCATTGTAATTGCTGCAGCAAAACGGGGAGCGGTCGGGCACGGAGTTGATCTTAATCCCAAAAGGGTAAAGGAAGCCAGAAAAAATGCCCGTGAAGCAGGCGTATCCGATCGGGTTACGTTTGTAGAAGAGGATTTGTTTGAAACCGATTATAGCAGAGCCACTGTGATTGCGATGTACTTGTTAACCACTATGATGGCTGATCTGCGTCCGTCTTTCATGGAAAGTTTGGAGCCGGGAACTCGTATTGTATCTCATGATTTTGATATGGGCCCTTGGGAGCCTGACAAATATAAAAAAATGGGCGGTTCCGATAACAAAATAAAAGGATGGAGATCGGGACAGCTATTAAAATCTAAGAGTAATGAGATTTTTTACTGGGTAATTCCTTCAGATATGGAAGGTGAATGGAACTGGAAGATGAACGGCAGGAAGTATAGTATGGTGGTAGAACAGAAATTTCAGAAAATTGATCCCCTGATTTTAGAAGAGAATGATACATTATCCGTTAAGGAAAAATTGATCAAAGGAGATCGGATTAGCTTTAAGGCTGTTAATCAAGATGATGAAATCCATTATGTATTCAACGGCCACGTTGACGAGGACCAGATAGAAGGTAAAGTACAAATTCGCAGCAATACCAGCAACATAATAAAAAACTGGAGTGCAACCAAAAAGTAACCCGCAGGCGATTTTCATCTGCTCTTCCGATTGTGTTTCCAGCTCTATGATTTGAGAATTTACAGATATCCCATAATATCATAAAATATATATCCTACCCATTCTTTGAGCAATATGTTCCATTTTTCCAGTGCATGTACGTTGGGCAGTATATAATAGACGATGTCTTTTGCCGAATTATCCCTATTGGGTCCGGTAGGGAAAACCTCCGGGTTGATCCCCTGCTTTTTGAAGCATCCAAGCGCCCTTCTCATATGGAATGCTGAAGTGATCAGCAAATAAGAACCATTTTGGTCATGGTATTTTTCAGCCGTATTTCTGGCATTTTCATAAGTATTTCGTGAATCTTTCTCTACCAGAATATCGTTTCGCGGAATTCCCCAATCCAGCAGGTATTGTTTGAGATAATGGGCTTCTTTGTGTTGGTTTTCAATTAAACGTCCCGATCCTCCTGTAAGAATGATTTTATCGAGTTTCTCGAGATGATAAAGATTTACTGCCTGTATGATCCGGTCAGATTCATCGTAAAAACGGAAGCTTTTGCTGGATTCATCAAATGCACCCATGCCCGACAGAACAATTCCGTAATTGTAATGTTCCAAAGAGGCTGGATGAACAGCCGGATATTCCCATCTATCGGTAAAAAAGTCGGCAATTGGTTCATTACCCAAAATAAAAAGGCAGGCCGTTGCCAGAACCAGGACAACCTGTTTCGTTTTTTTCTTTTTCAGAAATAAGCCAAGGAGCATCAGCACGAAGATCCACAGCAAAGGTTTCAGTAGAAAATTCAGGACTTTTGATAAAATGAAAAACATAGGACTGAAATTAAGGCCTGCCGAAAAGCAGGCTGTAATTATTAATTATCTTGTATTTTCTGTTCCTCCGGTTGAATCCAAAGGCTAAACTCATAATTACCGCTAGATTTATTTATATGAGTAGCTCCGGAATTTATCTGTGTTTGGATCAATAACATCTTAAACATTTATGTTTATAAGATTAGCCCCCGGATGAATCCGGGGGATGGAATGTCCCTCTATTGGATTCTCTCAGCCCGCTTAAGCGGGCTTTTGTATCTACATCCATCCCTACCCCCAAATTGTAACAATTCCCCGGTCAAACAGCAGGAATACGCCTCCCAAAAGCAGGCTGTAACCTACATACCATTTTACCGGGATGTATTCTATCGGCGATATGTTCATCCGTACATAATTGTAAATGATCAGTGTAACTTTGGCTATGAAATAGGCAATAATGGTTCCCAGGGCTACCCCAACCGCACCGTAATGATTAACCAGCCAAAGGCTCAGAGATATGTTGATGACCACTTCTATGATGGCAACAATCAATACCGGCCGGTTTTTCTTCAGCCCCATCAATATGGTATGGGGGAAAAGCATCCGGCTGAGGATGGTTAGCAGGTAAACAATAAATATATCAGCACTCCGGGAAAATTCCGGGCTGAACATCAGTTTGTACAGCGGATCGGCAAAAATTACCAGCCCAATGGATAGGGGAAACATCGAATGCATGATCCTGAGGGATTTTCTTTTGATTTTGGCCAGTGTATCCCGGATGTTTTCTTTGGAACTGAATTCTGTCAGCATGGCATTGCTAAGCCCTGTGGCCAGCATGATCACAAACGGCAGTTCTTTGGCCCCAAACCGGAACACTGCGAACTTATCTGCCGAAAAATGAACGGACACCACCACCCCGTCAATATATTGGGCTGAACCACTTATCAGTGTGCTGAACAACAAAGGTGTGGCTATGATGAACAGTTCTTTTATAAAAGGAATCGATAACCTGAGCTTGGCATAATTATAAAGTAAGCTAAGCAACCAGATGTTCCGTATAATGGCCACAAAAACCAGCCCCCGAAGTGACCAGATTACGCTGTAACCTAAGATGGGAGGCAGGATGGCAGCTATAAACTGGATGGTATAAGTGATATAGGCATAACTAAGTGTGTTGCCCGATTTATTCCTGACTACGTAGATGTATTCAACCAAATTGGCCGGACTGCTTAAAAGGAGATACCATAAGGTCACATTCAGCAAAGGAACTTCTCCTCTGTAGCCAAATACCGAGAAATGTTCCTGAAGAAATTTTCCCACTGTAAATACAAAAAGGCTGATGGCCAAAAGTACCAGGTACGTGTTGAAAATTTCCGGCGACTTGCGCTCATCTTCATTGGCCAGATCTCCATATGATTTACTGCCTTTATATAATGGAAGAAAAGCCTGTATAATTCCAGTTACCCAGAAGAAGTTGGTGATACTTACAATAAATAATGAGATCTCGAAAAGACCGATTTGCTCTTTGGACAAACCAATCTTTGTGAAAACAATGGCAATGAGCAGAAAGGTGACGAACCGCAAGGTGTTGAAAACCTGCAAACCCGTTATATTGCTCACATTTCTTCTCGGAGTATACCACATGAAAAAGGATATTGAAATACCTGAATTTTTATGAAACAATATTAAAGAAAATGAACAGAACAATATTAAAGATATAAAAATGATTTCGTCTTTATCACCTGATCATTAAGTTGGAATTAAATTTCATTTGCTATGTTAACCATTCGTTCCCGCTTTATCCTTTCATACATTTCTTTTTGAAATTGCATTAAAAAAATTATCTTTAGCCTGCATTATTCAAAAACGAATCCCGCTGGTAAGCGGGAAAGTTTTTGAA
>JBKGZA010000120.1:0-10238 GCA_046545815.1 Bacteroidales bacterium | reverse complement strand
TCAAACAATCAAACTCTTTGTCAAACTCTTCAGACGACTCCTCAATCAACCAATCCCATCTTCACTGCGTTCCGGTTGCTTACGCTAAAGCTTCAGCGACAGCGTGCGGGCAGACCCGCCTGCCTGGCGGCAGGCATTCAATCATTCAACCATTCAATCACTCTTCCTTTTCTATACTCCACCTTTCGCCATTCTAATCTGCTCATTTGTAGTGAAATTTGTGGTCAACTGATGGCCCTTTAGGGGCAGAATCTTTTCATGAATGGCATCAATTATTTTTTCCGGTGTTGGAAGGAAATGGTGCTCCTGCTCATACGGCGGAATGATCCAGTTCCGTGCTCCGACCACCACCGGCGGCCCGTCCAGATCATCAAAAGCCATTTCTGAGATATTCTCCGCCATATCTTTCAAGAAGGAGTTCCGTGAAGAAGCATCACTGGAGAGCAGGATCTTTCCTGTTTTCTTAACCGACTGCAGTACGGTCTCGTAGTTAAAAGGTACCAGTGACCGGGCATCAATCAGTTCGGCTTCCACACCGTATTTTTCCTTCAGTGTGTCGGCGGCCTTAAGGGCTGTATAAAGGGTAGAGCCGATGGTCAGTATGGTAACGTCTTTTCCTTCTCTCTTGATGTCGGGCTCACCTAAAGGTATCTCATAATATTCATCCGGTACGCCTTCTTCATGGAACCATTCGCCGATTCCGTATATGCGCTGGCTTTCGAAGAAGATGACCGGGTCTGTGCCTTTAAGGGCCGCATTCATAAGTCCTTTGGCATCATACGGAGTGACCGGGTATACCACCTTTAGGCCCGGAATATGGGCAACCAGCGAAGACCAGTCCTGCGAATGCTGTGGACCATATTTATTGCCTACAGATACCCTTATGATGACCGGCATTTTGATTACATTACCACTCATCGACTGCCATTTGGGGAGCTGGTTGAAAACTTCGTCACCTGAACGGCCCAAGAAGTCGCAGTACATAATTTCTGCAATGACACGGCCGCCTGCCATGCCATAACCAATTGCCGTACCTACGATGGCACCTTCTGATATCGGAGTATTGAATAACCTGTTGTAGGGAAGTGCTTCGGTTAATCCCCGATATACGGCAAATGCTCCTCCCCAGTCTCTGTTTTCCTCACCGTAGGCGACAAGTGTGGGGTCTGTATAGAATTTATCCAGTATGGCTTCAAAAATGCCGTCGCGAAGCTGATAGGTCTTGACCGTAGAATGCGGATTTCCGTTCTCATCAAGGCCATAACGATGGCGCTTGGCAAGTTGCTTTAACCTTGGATTTTCCTCTTTCGAAATCAATGTCTCAGGTTTCCGGTCCTCCATCTTATCGACGGATTGATTGGAAAACATCATTTTCCCAACCAGATTGGGATCTTTTTCCAGTTCCAGACGTGGAGAGATTGCTTCATCAATGGCCAGATTGTAGATTTCCTTAAGCAGTTCGATGGTAGAGTTACTGGTCGAATCCAGTTTCTTTTCAGAAGCCACCTGGTTGTTGAGCAGAATCTCTTTAAAACTCTGGAGCGAATCTTTTTCCTGCCATGCTTCTATCTCCTCCTTGGTTCGATAGGTAGAAGCATCGGAAGGAGAATGCCCGCTGATGCGGTAGGTAAGCGTGTCAAGCAATACCGGCCCTTTTTTCTCTTCCAGAAGTTCTTTCTTTCGTTTGAAAGCATCTATGACAGCCAGGGGATTGTATCCATCTATTCGTTCCGCATGCATCATATCCGGATTCACGCCTGCTCCCACACGGGCCAGTGCATCAAAGCCCATGGTTTCACCTTCAGGCTGGCCGCCCATACCGTACTGGTTGTTCATGAAGTTGAATATGATGGGCATGCCTCCCTGGTAGTCTCCAGTCCATAGCTCTTTGAACTGGTTCATTGAGGCAAAGGTGATGCCTTCCCATACAGGACCGCATCCCATGGAAGCGTCACCGATGTTGGCCACTACAATGCCATTCTTCTGGTTGACTTTTTTATAGAGGGCTGCACCTACGGCTATATCCCCGGAACCTCCGACAACGGCATTGTTTGGGTATATTCCGAAAGGAGTGAAGAAAGCGTGCATCGAACCTCCAAGGCCTCTGTTGATTCCGGTTTTTCTTCCGAAAATTTCGGCCAGCGTTCCGTATAACAGGAATTTGATGGCCAGTTCTTTTACATCCCCTTTATGGTTTTTTTCGACCACCTGCAATATGGCACCGTCGAAAAATTCTTTCATAATCCCCATCAGTTCATCCTCAGATAACTGTTCGATGGCAGACAGGCCTTTGGCCAGGATTTCCCCATGGCTCCTGTGGGATCCGAGAATAAAATCGTCAATGGTCAGATTGTATGCCATACCCACAGCAGCGGCTTCCTGTCCGATCGAAAGATGTGCAGGCCCCGGATACTGGTATTTTACACCATAATATTCACCGGTGGTTTTTACACTGTTCAGCAAGGTTTCAAATTCCCTGATGATCGTCATATCCCGGTAGATTCGCTGCAGATCGTCATCGCTGAAGTTCTTTTTCTCCTCCTCAATGGTTTTTTGGTACTGATTGATCGGTATCTCACCAAAGGTGATCTTACCGGGTTTTCTGGCTTCGTTGGGATCTATAAACTGTGATTTCGGCATAATTTTTTATTTTTATGTTTTGATTATTGTTACTGAATATATACTGACTCATTGCTTAAATGCTGTTTCTTTAAATATTTCCGATACTGTTGGGTGGGGAAAGATCATCTCCTGAAATTCCCCGATGGTAAGTTGTTCTTCGATTGCCATTACACCACCGAATATGATTTCCGAGCTGGGTGAACCGAGAACGTGAACACCCAGTATATTGCCATATTGCTTGCCCATCAGTATTTTACACAGGCCATTGACTCCCTCGTTTTCTATCACATATCTGCCGGCAAAGGCCATTGGAAGAGACCGAACCTCATAGGAAATATTCTTTTCTTTTGCCTCATCTTCTGTGAGGCCCACGCCGGATACCTCGGGATGCGTATATACTACTGCCGGAACGGCTTCATACCTCATTCGGTCCTTTTTGCCCAGTATATGATTTACGGCTACCTCGCCTTCCCTGCTGGCGGTATGAGCAAACAGGGAATAGCCCGTGACATCTCCTGCTGCATAAACCCGGGGCGCATTGGTCCGGCAGTATTCGTCGATTTTAATTCCATTGCGATCGTATTCAATATTCAATTTTTCTATTCCCGGAAGCTCTACCACCGGTTTCCTGCCGGCGCTCAATAAGATATGGTCGGAGCGGATATCCTGTTGCTTTCCATTTGATTCAAAGGTGATCTCCTTGTTGTTCATTTCTGTGACTTTGGCTGACAACTTGATATCCACGCCTTTCTTTGCAAGGGTTTGTCTCAGCATTGCTGCCAGTTCACGATCCATGCCGTTGATGATCTCATCAAGCATTTCGATCACCGTGACTTTGGTGCCCATGGTGGCAAAAAAATCAGCGAATTCTATGCCTATGACTCCGCCGCCGATGACGGTCAACTCTCCGGGAATTTCTTCTATCTGAAGGATTTCCCGGTTGGTATATACATTTTCTTTCTTCAGTCCGGGTATAGGTGGGAAAGATGTTTCGGAACCAGTAGCCAGCAGAAGATTTCTGCATTCAAATACATCATCGCCGGCTTGTATCTTAATATGGCCCGGAGTTTTTTCCAATACGGCGGCTTCTTCCATCACCATCTCCACCCGGCTGTTCTTCAGTTGTGACTTAATACCCCCAACCAGCTTTTTGACCATTTTGTTCTTGCGTTGCATAAGTCGGGAGATATCATAGGAGATACCTTCCAGTTCCAGCCCGTATTTTTTGCCCTCTTTGGCATATTCATAAAGTTTGGCCGTATGCAGAAGTGTTTTGGTAGGGATGCATCCTTCATTGAGGCAAACGCCACCAATAAATTGTTTGTCGAACAGTACGGTGGATAAGCCTTTGTTCCCCGCACGTTCCGCCGCAACGTAACCGGCAGGTCCTGCACCGATTATTCCCAGATCATAAGTCATTTTTTAAAATTTATTTATCAGTTGATAGTTACTTTTATTTATATGAAACCCGTATCCAGGAACCTTCACAACAAGGCAATGAAGAAAATCTGCGGGTTTCATGGCGAAATAAGCACAAGGCTCGAATTTTGAGGTTTTATTTAATTGAATTACAAACATATAATCAAACTTTAACCGAATGATAACATGGCATTGCTATTTTATTTTGGCGTTTTGCCAACTGCCTGTTGCCAACTCATGTTAAAAGCTTCTATCTCTTCCTTGATTGTTTTCAGGAACGATGATGCCGGTCCTCCGTCAATAGCCCTGTGGTCGTATGTAAGTGACAAACCGATGTGGGGCACAAAGCCAAAGGTGCCATTTCCCAGATCAGCCGGCCGGTTGATAATGGTGTTCACACCCAGAATGCCTACCTGAGGCAGGTTCAGGACTGGGGTAAACATTTCCACTCCATAGGCTCCCAGATTAGATACTGTGAAGGAGGCCGCTTCGCTGGCAATCAATTCAGGGTCAATATCACCCTTTTTACACCTGTCGGAGAGGGCTTTCATTTGATTCGACAAGCCTTCCAGCGTAAGGTCGCCGGCATTTCTCACAACCGGCACCATCAGACCGCGTTCTGTGTCCACAGCAAATCCCAGGTGCACCTTCTTGAAGATTTTGATATGATCATCGCCGAAATGGGCATTGGCATCGGGATGCTGCTTAAGGGCCCTGATCACTGCATAACAAACCATATCATTTAAAGTGATATTTGGCAGAAGGCCTTCATCTCTTTTAGTTTTGACCGTTTCCCTTAGTTGAAGTATTTTCCGGGCATCCGCACTGGTATGGTGGGTGAGCTGTGCTGCATTCTGAAGTGAGGCATGCATGCTGTCAGCAATTAATTTCCTGACATTGGTAAGTTTTCTGACTTCATAGTCTTCCTGGTATATCCGGTCGGTGAGGTCTTTGTCGGTAACTCTGCCACCGACTCCTGTTCCTTCCTTAGGTGCCGTTGATTTTGATTCTTCACCCATTTTATAGGCAAGGGAAGTGGCTTTCTCTCCTGCTTGAATGGCTTGCTGAACGTCTCGTTCAATGATTCGACCATAGGGGCCGGTTCCTTTAATGTTTTGATAGAGCACCTTGTGCTGTTCGGCAATCTTCCTGGCACGGGGAGATATGCCTGTTTTACCCTGGCCCTTTTGTGTCTTTGGTTCAGGAGGGGCGGTGGATTCATAGGCCGGTGCCTCCTTGACTTCCTGCGCTTTGCTTTCGGACGCAGCCGCCGGCTTAGTTTCGGTTTTTTTGTCCTGGCTACCGGTACGGTGATCGAATTCATCAACCGCTTCCCCTTCTTCTCCTACAACGGCTATATTGGTAAGCACGGGGACCTCGTCGCCCTCCTCAAAAAATTTTTCCAGAAGGATACCTTCCACTTCTGATTCATGTTCAAACGAAGCCTTATCGGTTTCATAAGTGAACAGAATATCGCCTTCTTTTACTGATTCACCCTTTTGCTTGTGCCATTCGGTGAGAATACAACTTTCGACGGACTGCCCTTGTTTGGGCATCATGATTGGTGTTGCCATATGATTGCTGTTTGAAGTGAACTATGTTTACTTGTAAGTACAAGACATCAATTTTTAATCCACCAAAATACAAGATAATTTTGAAAAATAAAAATAATTTCTGTAAATTCGGAATTAAAATTTTTTAAACTTGTATGGACAAGTCAAATAAAAGAAAAGACCTTTCATTTATGGAAGATGTTCGTATTCCACAATACCGGAAAATTTATGAACTGCTTCGCAGTCATATAGAAGAAGGGATTTATCAGGAAGGAGACTTGCTGCCGAGTGAGAATGAGTTGTGTAAACTGCATGGTCTGGCAAGGCCTACCGTCCGTCAGGCACTGGATGCCTTGGTTAAAGACGGTTATATTAGAAAACACCGGGGTAAGGGCAGCATTGTATCCAGAAAAGACCCCAAGTCCATCGGCATTTTATCCATCGTTGGAACCACTTCAGCAGTCGGAAAAGAGAATCTCCAAACCCACATTCTTACTCCCCCTACCCTGGAGCAATGGGAGGAGCCTTTCTTTTTTAATCTTTCTCAGAGAGAATGGGAATCGGGATGCATCCGTCTGGAACGTTTGCGCCTTGTGAAGAATGTACCGGTGTTCTATGACATCAATTACCTGCCCAACATCAACCTGCCCAGATTTACCTCCAGGAATCTGAGGAACAAATCACTGTTTGAAGTCTTGCGCAAAAACTATAAGATCGATGTTATTGGAGGAGATCAACGCATTCGGGCCATCCCTGCTCATAAAAAAGTAGCCGGATACCTTCAGGTACCGGAAGGTCATCCGGTGCTTGAACTTCAACGCAAGCTTGAAACCAACCGTAATGGGTATTGTTTCTATTCCTCCCTCTATTGCAATACGGAGGAGTTTTCCCTGTACGGCAAGTTTTAAGGTCTGTATATAAAGTCGGGATTCAATTTGTCTGATTAACCTGCCATAATCAAAACGGACATTTAATCACACTCTTTTTTATTCTATTATTATTCCGCTTTTTGGTTATATTCCTGCATTTTTTATATTTTTGGCATTAAAAGCATCAAACCTGAGCAAATGATTATAGAATCCAGGGCCTTTGCGAGGGCAGGACTGTTAGGAAATCCCTCCGACGGATATTTTGGCAAAACCATATCCATCATTATAAGAAATTTCGGAGCCAATGTCACTTTGTATGAAAGTCCCGAATTGGTTATAGAAGAGCAGGAAGTGGACAAGAATCAGTTTCGCAACATCCATCAATTGATGGATAATGTGACGGCTACCGGTTATTACGGGGGCACCCGCCTGATCAAGGCTTCCATTAAGAAGTTCGGTGAATATTGCCTGGACAAGAGTGTTAAGCTGAACAACAAAAATTTTACCATCCGGTATCAGACCTCCATCCCCAGGCAGGTTGGCCTGGCCGGTTCAAGTGCTATTGTTACCGCCACCATGAAAGCCCTTATGCGTTTTTATGATGTTGAAATTCCTCAAGCTGTATTACCCGGATTGATTCTTTCTGCGGAGGTGGATGAACTGGGAATCAACGCTGGTCTGCAAGACCGGGTGATCCAGGTTTATGAGGGGTGTGTTTTTATGGATTTTGATAAGGAGTATTATAACCAACATGGCCATGGATATTATGAACCACTCGATCATAAGCTGCTGCCCAAACTTTATCTGGCTTATAAAACCGATCTGAGTAAGGTTTCGGGAAAGGTCTTCAACAATGTCAAGGAAAGATACCATCAGGGCGATCCGGAAGTCATAGATACACTCACTGAAATTGCCGAACTGGCAGAGGAAGGTAAAAAAGCCCTTTCAAACAGGGATTATGAAACATTGAATCATTTAATAGATAAAAATTTTGATTTGCGAAGTAAGATCATGAACATCTCTGAAACCAACAAGGAGATGGTAAGGATTGCCAGAGACTGCGGGGCGTCTGCAAAATTTTCCGGCTCCGGAGGGGCTATCATCGGAGTATATGAAGACGATGAAATGCTGCGCCGCCTGATGGTTCACCTGAAAAAGATCAACGCAAGAGTCATTAAACCTTTTATAATATAGAAAATATGATAAAGAAAGCCGTAATACCGGCTGCAGGATTTGGTACCCGCTTTTTGCCTGCTACCAAAGCTCAGCCGAAAGAAATGCTGCCTATAATTGATACGCCGACCATTCAATATGTTGTACAGGAATGTGTGGACTCAGGAATAGAGGATATCCTGATTGTCTCAGGCAAAGGCAAGCGTTCCATTGAAGACCATTTCGACCGGAATTTCATGCTGGAATCCCGCATCCTGGAAAAGGATGATGAGATCCTCTACGATCAGATGAAGCACATTGAAGAGATGGCGAATATTCATTATATACGGCAGAAAGAACTGAAGGGACTGGGAGATGCCATCTACCATGCCAGGTATCATTGCAGCAACGAGCCTTTTGTAGTACTACTGGGAGATACGGTTATAGATTCCGTGATTCCGGTAACCCAGCAACTGGTGGATATTTATGCCCAGTATCGCCAACCCATTGTCGGTGTGGAGGCGGTACCCGAAGACAAGGTATCCCGATACGGGATCGTGGGAGGAAAGAAGCTGAGCAACCGGATTCTTCAGCTTGAAAAGATGATCGAGAAGCCCGAAACCAAAGAGGCACCCTCGAATTTAGCCATCGCTGGAAGGTACGTGTTAACACCTGAAATCTTTCCCATTCTGGAAAAGACCGAGCCGGGAAAAGGCGGAGAGGTCCAGTTGACCGATGCCCTGAGAAGCCTGCTCAAACAGGAAGATATTATTGCCTATACCGTAGAAGGGAAGCGTTATGACATCGGGAACAAAATGGATTTTCTCAAAACTACCGTGGAGTTTGGCTTGAAAAGAAAAGAATTTGCCGAACCATTCAGGGAATTTTTAAAAGAGATATTAAAAGAAGACCACTAAACATATCCAAAAATTTAAGACTATGAAAAAGAATTTTTTCCAGCGAATGCTTTTGAAGCTAATCGGTCTGGCTTTTGTTCTGGCCGCATTTGCTTGCAACCAGACCACAGAAGGAGAAAAGCAGAAACCCAATGTAGTAATGGTGTTTCTGGATGATGCAGCTTTTGCCGATTTCAAGCCATTCGGTGAAACCCGCTATCCTACTCCCAATGTCAGTGAACTTGCAGAGGAAGGGCGCAGCTATTACAATTTTTACGTGCCGGTGGCTGTATCCTCAGCTTCCCGGGCAGCCCTGCTATCGGGTTGTTATCCGGGCCGCACCGGTGTTTTCGGGGCACATGGTCCCAATCAGGAATGCCTTGACCCGGAATTTGCCACCATTGGTGAGATCATGCAGCAAAACGGCTATGTCACCGCCAGTTTTGGCAAGTGGCATCTGGGTGATGTACCCGACCAAAGACCGCCTTCAAGAGGTTTTGATGAATCCTGCGGTCTGATGTATTCTAACGATATGTGGGCATATCATCCTGAGAATCCTGAACATTGGGGTCAATGGCCTTTGCCTTATTGGGAGAACGGAGAGGTTAAGATCGATTCAATGACCCCCAGGGATCAAAGGAACCTTAGTACCTGGTATACGGAAAATGCGGTGGATTTTATCAACCGCCACAATGATGAGCCTTTCTTCCTTTACGTTCCCCATTCGATGCCCCACGTACCCCTTTTCGTCAGTGATAAATTCAAGGGCAAATCCGGCCTGGGACTCTATGAAGATGTGATGATGGAACTGGACTGGTCTGTTGGACAGATTATGGAGGCTTTAGCAGAAAATGGATTAGAGGAGAATACCATGTTTATTTTCATCGGCTCCGATAATGGTCCCTGGTTAAGCTATATGGACCGCGCCGGGAAAACCCCTTACCGTGAAGGTAAAGGCACCACTTTCGACGGAGGTGTACGCAATCCTGTCATTATAAGATATCCGGGCCAAATTGAGCCCAATACCGTTTCACACGAAACTTTTGCCTCTATCGATATTTTACCCACGATTTGTCATGTAACCGGTACACCGCTTCCTGAAAACGAGATTGACGGAAAGAATGTATGGGATCTGATCACCCACCAGCCCGGAGCAGAAAACCCGCATGATTATTATCCTTTTGCCAGACATTCCAGCCTGGAGGCAGTGATTAGCGCTGACGGACACTGGAAGTTACACCTGCCCCATTCCTATAGATCACTGGATAAAGAAGAAGGTGGAGAATATATCAGAAGAAATGTCAGAGGACTCCAGCCCGATTCCAATCTGGCCGGGCAGATCCGCAGACCCTTGACATATACCCAGCGTAAAATCGATACAGCACTGTTTGATATGGTACACGATCCCTATGAGAAGCAGAATGTTTTTCACAGATACCCGGAAGTAACCGACCGGTTGATTCAGTATGCAGAGCAACATAAAGAGAAGTTCTATGAATAATTCGGGCTAGGAACATTGGGATTTCTTTGCCAACTTAACCACTTAAAGAAAAATTTAAGCTTTACTTGTTCTTAGCCCCCAGCAAATCTCTAATATATTTTTCTCCTTCTTTTGTGAGCTGATAATATTTCTGTCGCCCTTCTCTTGAAACCTGTCGAAGAACATTTTGGGTTTTTAAGAGATTATTGATCAAACTGGAAGGATTGCTGATTTTTATCCCTTGATT
>JBKGZA010000119.1:0-10361 GCA_046545815.1 Bacteroidales bacterium | reverse complement strand
AAGCATTCACTCATTCAAGCATTCAAGCATTCAAGCATTCAAGCATTCAAGCATTACTCAGAACTGATGAAAACTCTTTCCAATAAACCGCAGACCATCGATCAGTCCTGTACGCCAGTACTCCCAGGAATGATGCCCGTCCCTTACCCGGTATTCATGCTGTATGTCTTCTTCCATGAGCAAATTATGGAATTCATTATTGGCGGGAGACAGGAAATCGTCATCGCCGCAATCAATATAATAACGTACAGAATTGAGCTTTTCTTTGTCAGTATTTTTGACGATGTGAAAGGGATTGTTCTCCAAAAAATGATCGGTAAGCCGTTCCTTTCCTTCCAGGACTTTTCCCCTTGACACCTGGGCTTCGCCGGTAGTTATTCCTGTAAGCGTGCTGATTGCCAGTATAATTACTATATACCGAAAACATTTCATAAGCTATATAATTTTTTGTTGGAATAAAGTTACTAAAAAATGGGAGAATATAATAATTAGGCGCTTAAAGCGCAACCTGAACCAACATGTTGTTCAAACTTAATCTAAACAGTGGTTTCTTCCGCGAAGCGCTTTTTTTTCAGGCTTGTCCTGAAAAAAGGTAGTACATTACCGGTCAAATTCTTGCTTTTTTTGGCAAAACTTGCCCGGTAAGGTACTGTAAGGGAGTGTATCAAGATAATTTTGAAGGAGACAGCAGTGTGTACTGCTGAATTTAAAAGTTCCGGGAATATTGAAAAGGTGAAGTGATGGTGGAGTCTTTGGCATTTGCTGTAAGCGATAAGGAAGAATAACTATAACTGGATTTGTACCTGAATGGCAGAACGCCGGTAAAATTCTTTTCCTGCAATTTTCTGATTCGCTTTTCTTTTTCTTTTTGTTCTTGTTTTTCAATATCAACTGCTATTCTGATATATTTCAATGCTTCTCTGAGGTATCCCATCTCATGGTGCAGTATGGCCATCTGCTTGAGATACACTGGCCTTCGATGATGAAAAAGGGCTTTTTCATAATATTTATATGCTTCGGCCGGTTTTTTTTGGGCATGAAATATCAGGCCCCACTGAAAGTAATACTTTGCTTTTTCATGGGGTTTCTTAACCGGTGTGGCGAATTCGTATTTTCCGGTATAATAGTTTCTTTTGGTTTCCGGTTTTATTTTTATCAGGTCCTGAAGCATCGCATTTCAGTTTAAATCGGTTTTGGCAGATATTGAAAAAATTGAACGCTGAAAAAAAGCTTTATATTGCAAAGGTAATAAATTTGATTGTGAAAGAAAGAAGCGCACAAAAACTCCGGTCTGGAATCATAAACAGACCGGAGTTTTATATAAAAGCCGGTAAAAATTAAGTCATCTGTTCAGGCTGGGGCTGGAGAATGTTTTGTACCACTGCATCGCCTACTTCCCGGGTGGAGTAATATACCACGCGGTTAAGGTCTTTGGTCACCAATCCAGTTTCCATGGCATTGTTGATGGCATCTTTTATGCATTGACTTTCTTCGGTAAGCTCAAAGGAATACTCCATCATCATAGCCAGGCTCAATATGGTGGCCATGGGGTTGGCAATGGATTGACCTGCTGCCTGGGGGTATGATCCGTGGATGGGTTCAAAGAGGGTGTGATTGTTGCCAATTGATGCAGAAGGAAGCATACCCAGGGATCCGGTTATTACGGAGGCTTCATCGGTGAGAATATCCCCGAACATATTTCCGGTGAGTATGACATCAAACTGACCCGGGTTTTGCATGAGCTGCATGGCAGCATTGTCAACAAACATAAAATCAAGCTTTACTTCAGGGTAGGAGTGGGCGGTTTCCTTAACCACTTCCCGCCAAAGCCGGGAAGATTCGAGTACGTTGGCTTTGTCCACCAGTGTCAGATGATTTTTTCTGTGCATGGCTGCCCGGAAGGCTTGTTGGGCGATACGTCTGATCTCCTCATAGGAATATGTGCATGTATCGTATGCCGAATTGTTTTCTTCATCGCGTCCGCGTCTGCCAAAGTAAATGCCGCTGGTCAGTTCCCTGTAAACGACAAAATCGACTCCTTGTATGACGGACTTTTTCAGGGGCGAAAATTCCTCCAGCATGGGATAACTTTGTATGGGTCTGACGTTGGCATACAGCCCCAAAGCTTTTCTCATGGCCAGCAGCCCTTGCTCAGGCCTCATTCTGGCATTCGGGTTGTTATCGTATTTGGGATCTCCGATGGTGCCAAAAAGTATGGCATCGGAGGAGAGGCATTTACAGAGCGTATCCTCAGGGAAAGGATGCCCCTGTTTGTCTATGGCTACTGCCCCTATATCAGCGTACTTCCGCTCAAAGGTATGACCAAACTGTTTTTCAATGGCCTCTAATACTTTTACTGCTTCTGCAGTCACTTCCGGACCTATTCCGTCTCCTTCCAGTATGGCTATGGTTGCTTTCATTTTATGTTTTTTGCTTAGGTGTTGAAGCAATCGTAATTGACATGGTTGTTTTTTTCTTCTTCATCGCTGTAATTGAGGTTGCATTTTTTTAAATACTCCGATACAACCTTTTCCTGAGGAATTTTACCAGCTTCGTAAGGTACTGCTTCTCCAGTTTCCGGATCCATGTAATCCGGATTGCTCGGGGTTTCCTGTCCGTTCCCGGTATGATACACTTCTTCGTTGTAAATGGTTTCGTCTGTCATTGCTTGATTTTTTGGTTTTTTATATCAGTTCTCTTTTATTTTCGTAATCAATGATTTCGTTTTTCATATTCATCAGATAATCGATGTCATCCAGGCCGTGTAAAAGACATTTTTTCTTGTATTGATTGATATCAAAATGAGTAAAGTCGCCGGTATTGGTTATTTCAACCTTTTGTTTTACAAGATCCACATGTATCTGGGTATTGGGATCTTTTTCGTATTGCCGGAAGATTTTGTTCAGAAAATCCTTATTCACTTCAACAGGGAGTATTCCTATATTCAATGCATTGTGTTTAAAGATGTCCGCAAAACTTCCTGCAATGATCACCCTGAAGCCAAAATCCTGTAATGCCCAGGGTGCATGTTCCCTGCTGGAGCCGCTTCCGAAATTTTCTCCTGCCACCAGTATTTTGCATGTTATACCGGGTTGGTTCAGCACAAAGTCTTTCTTAGGGGTACCGTTTGAGTTGAATCTCCAGTCATAAAACAGGTATTGCCCCAATCCCTTTTTTTGGGTTGATTTCATATACCTTGCCGGTATAATCTGGTCGGTGTCAATGTTGTCCGAAGGTAATGGTATGAAAGGTGCTGTTATTTCCCTGAATGCTTCCATGGTTTAGGCTTTTATCAGTTCTCCCGGATCCGTTATATGGCCGTTTATGGCTGTTGCGGCTGCAGTCAGCGGACTGGCCAGAATGGTTCTGGAGCCCGGTCCCTGTCTTCCTTCAAAGTTTCTGTTTGTGGTTGATATACAGTATTCTCCCGGAGGCACTTTATCCTCATTCATAGCAAGACAGGCGGAACATCCGGGTTGCCGCAATTCAAAATCTGCTTCATTCAAAATGGCTTCAAGACCCTCTTTTTTTGCCTGCATCTCCACTTTTTTTGAGCCGGGCACAATATAAGCCTTTACATGACCAGCCTTTTTTCTTCCTTTAACCATCTGAGCGAATGCCCTAAGATCTTCTATTCTTCCATTGGTACAACTTCCCACAAATACATAATTGATTTTTCTGCCCAGGAGTTGATCACCCGGCTGAAATCCCATATATTCCAGCGATTTTTTCATTACGGGATCATTATTATCCTCCGGAATTCTGTCCTGAACACCCATTCCCATACCGGGATTTGTTCCATAGGTGATCATGGGTTCTATCCTGGAAACATCAAAATGGTATTCTTTATCAAAAACTGCTTCCGGGTCGGTGTACAATTTTTTCCATGCTTCCACCTGCTTTCTGAACTTATTTTCCTCTTGTCCGGCCGGTGTTGCCCGGATGTAATCAAAGGTGTTTTCATCCGGTGCGATCAGGCCACCCCGGGCACCCATCTCTATGCTCATATTGCACACGGTCATTCGCTCTTCCATTGACATATTGCGGATGGCTTCACCGGCGTATTCCACAAAATAACCGGTGGCTCCCTTAGTTGTCAACCGGGATATGACATACAGGATGACATCCTTTGCTGTTATTCTCTTTTGAAGTTTTCCGTCCAGGTTGATGCGCATCTGCTTTGGCTTTGATTGCAGAAGGCATTGCGAGGCCAGTACCATTTCCACTTCGCTTGTGCCGATTCCAAAGGCTATCGTTCCGAATGCACCGTGGGTTGCGGTATGACTGTCGCCGCATACAATGGTGTTGCCCGGCAGGGTGAATCCCTGCTCCGGACCAACCACATGGACGACTCCCTGTTTGGGATGGTTCAGGCCGTAAAATTCCAGACCGTATTGTTCGGCATTTTTTTGCAATTCATCTATCTGGGCCCGCGACTTTTCATCCTTGATTTGTTTGTCCTGATCCCTGGTAGGCACATTGTGATCGGCAGTAGCAAGTACCTGCCGCGGCCTGAAAACCGGTGCTTTTTTCTCCCTGAGTCCGGCAAAAGCCTGCGGACTGGTCACTTCATGTACCAGGTGCTTATCTATATACAATACATCGGGCCCGTCTTCAATGTGCTTAACTACGTGCGCATCCCAAATCTTATCAAATAATGTCTTTTGCTTTCCCGTCATATACCTCAAATGATTTTAGATATAGCATCCAGATACGATTCTACTGAGGCCGTTATGATATCGGTATTTGAACCGAAACCGTAATAATATTTGTTTCTGTATTTAAGTTGAATGTGCACCTTTCCGTAATCATCCGTGCCACCGGTTAATGCCTGAACCAGAAACTCATCCAGATGAATCTTTCGTTTGATGATTTTCTTTATGGCATTAAATGAAGCGTCAATGGGGCCATTTCCGTACTCCGATGTCGTAACTGTTTCTCCGTTTACTTTTAACCGTACAGTGGCTGTGGGTATGGATGATTTTCCACAGATTACATCCAGATTGAGCAGTTTGAGTCTTTTCTCCCTGGTGTAAGATACCTGACCGACCAATGCAAGAAGGTCATCGTCGTTCACCTCTTTTTTCTTATCGGCAACATCCAGGAATTTATTGTAAAGTTTGTCCAGATCTTCTTCCTTCACCTGATAGCCGAGTTTGGAAATCCTGTGTTTAAATGCCGCTCTGCCGCTTCTTGCTGTAAGCCGCATGTTGGATTCAGGTATTCCAACGGTTTTGGGATCAATGATTTCGTAATTCTCCCTGTTTTTCAATACCCCATCCTGATGGATACCCGATGAGTGGGCAAAAGCATTTTTTCCTACAATGGCTTTATTCGGCTGGACAGGCATTTTCATCAACCTTGAAACCAGCCGGCTGGTATCGTATATCTTTTTTGGATTGATGCTGGTGTTCAGATTCAACTCCTTGTGGCTTTGAAGAATCATTGCCACTTCCTCAAGGGCAGTATTGCCCGCCCGTTCACCAATACCGTTAATGGTAACCTCTGCCTGACGTGCACCGTTGATAATTCCGCTGATGGAATTGGCAGTACCCATACCCAGGTCATTGTGGCAGTGTACGGAAAGAATTGCTTTATCTACATTTTTGACATTTTCCTTGATATATTTGATTTTTGCCCCATAGTTTTCCGGTAAGCAGTAGCCGGTGGTATCCGGGAGGTTGACTACCGTGGCTCCGGCATCAATTACTGCTTCAACTACACGGGCCAGATACTCGTTTTCGGTTCTGCCTGCATCTTCAGCATAAAACTGTACATCCTCAACAAATCTTTTGGCATATTTTACCGCATGTATTGCTCTTTTGATGATTTCTTCCCGGTTGGAGTTGAGCTTATAGTTGATGTGATAAAATGAAGTGCCAATACCGGTTTGTATCCTGGGCTTTTCTGCATGTTTAAGGGCATCTGCTGCTACCTCAATATCTTTCTCTATGGCCCGGGTTAGACCGCAAATGGTAGGTTTTCTTACGCTTTTGCATACTTCTGAAACGGATTTAAAATCGCCGGGACTGGAAACCGGGAAGCCTGCTTCAATGATATCTACACCCATGTCTTCCAATGCACGGGCAATTTCTATTTTTTCCACGGTGTTAAGCTGACAACCAGGAACTTGTTCGCCGTCTCTCAGGGTTGTATCAAAAATCTGTACGTAGTCGTTGGCCATTATTAAAAAAGATTATAATTTTGAAAGCTAAATGATTGTTTCTGTATTTCCGGTTCACAAAGGTAAGGGGGTAACTAAGTCTGGTAAAATCAAAATTCGCTTTTATTACGATATTTAAAAAAGGAGTTGTAGTTCCTTTTTATATGATATACAGGTGTTTAATGTAATATAATACAATCTCTATTTACAATGCCAAAACAACAAACAGACCATTTATTTCAGCTGATCAAATCATTGTCCAAATCTGAAAAGAGGAATTTCAGGTTGTATGTGAACAGGCTGAAGAGCGGAGAGGGAACCAAATTTTCCCAGCTTTTCGACATTCTGGACAAACAGGTTGAGTATAATGAGCAGGAGATATTGAATAAGGCCAGATCCATCAAGCCGCAGCAGCTTTCCAACCTAAAAGCCCATTTGTATAAGCAGCTTCTGAAAAGCCTGCGGCTGAAAAACCTGAATTCCGATATAGAGATCAGCATTCGTGAATGGATTGATTATGCGAGGGTATTGTATAATAAGGGCTTGTATCAGCAGTCGCTCCGTGTGCTGGAGAAAGCCAAGGGCATGGCAGAAGCCAACAGGAAGAATATGCTTCAAATGGAGATACTGGAATACGAAAAGCTGATTGAACTGCAATACATTACCCGGAGCATCGGAAACCGTGCCGATGAACTGACCAACGAAGCGCGGGAGGTTTCCCGGAAGCTTAACTCTGCGCAAACTTATTCAAACCTGGCTTTGAAGCTCTACAGTCTCTATCTTAAAGTAGGTTCTGCCAGGAACAAGAAGGATATGCTGATGGTCAGCAGTTTCTTCAATACCAACTTTGTTCCCCCCGAAGACATCAGCCGCTGCGATTTTTATGAAAAGCTTTACATTTTTCAGTCGTACGTCTGGTATAATTATATCACCCAAAACTTCCTGATGTGCTACAAATATGCCTGGAAATGGGTGGATCTCTTCAGGAATAACAATGAGATGATCTACAACCAGACGGATATGTATCTGAAGGGTATGAACAGTTTGCTGAATGCACTCCATATGTTGAGGTACCATTCCAGGTTTGAAGAGGAGCTGGGCAATCTGCAGGAAATTAGAAATAACAAGAATATCCACTGGAATGACAACAACCTGCGGGTGTGCTATTTGTTCTATTATAAACACCGGATCAACTATCATTTCCTTGAAGGAACATTCAGCGAAGGCGTTGAGTTAATCCCCGAAATCAATGAATACATAAAGAATTACTCCAGACATTTGGACAACCACCGGATACTGGTGTTTTACTACAAGATGGCCAGCCTTTATTTCGGGAGTGGGGATTACCGCTCTACCATCCGGTATCTGAATTATATCCTTAATTATAAGGATATATCCATAAGACAGGATTTTCATTGTTTCTCGAGAATTTTGAATCTGGTAGCCCATTTTGAGCTCGGCAACGAGGACCTTCTGGAATACCAGGTAAAATCGGTCTATAGATTCCTTTATAAGATGGACAGTTTGCAGCAGGTACAAAGGTATGTGCTGGATTTTCTGAGAAGACTGACCCATATCAATCCCGATAATCTGCATTCCGAATTCAAAAAGCTGCGCAATAAGCTCGTCAGCTTAAAGGATGATCCCTTCGAGCAGCGGGCATTCCTGTATCTCGACATCATCTCGTGGCTGGAAAGCAAAATTGAAAACCGGCCGGTGCAGGATATCATACGGGAGAAGGCGCTCAGAGAAAGGGCACAGAGCGAAGAGCACAGGGCCAAGAGCTAAGGGCACAGAGCGAAGAGCACAGAGCGTATCATGTTTTAGTTTTGATCAATTGTTACATTGTTACATTGTGAGATTGCCTGACTCGAACAAGAAGGTATAGGTTATTAAAAGAGAGTGTTCGGAAATTGCTGGCTGTTCATTGCTCTTGCTGTATCTGGACCATCTGTTTTTCATTGAGCGCATAATCATGATTCCGCGAATACAATCGAATGACCAGGAATGACCATAAAACTTGTCCGGCTCTTTGACGGATGACTACCGAATGACAATTTTATTATTCTGCTTGATTATGCCGAAAAACAAGAAACTTTAAACTTTTCATTCTTTACTTTTCTCTTTAATCTAAACTTCTGCGCATGATTTTGTTCTATATTTATATGGAGGGTTGGTATATAATGAATAAAAAAATTAATTTGGTGCCTGTTTCGTATTGATTATAATGGATCATTAATAAAGGGTTTTGAGATAAGCACTTGATTTGATTATTTTTTTACAGATTTGCAGTTCATGAGTAAGAAGTATTTTTTGGTGGAGCCATCGCTGGAGTACAGGGAATCGTTTCTCAATCTGGTTATGGATTATCTTCGTCAGAAAGAGGATATATATACTGATTTATACAAACCTGCTCTGGCTAATTTTAACAGGTATGTAAAAAAGCTTCTGGAACATGCCATGGGAATACATCTTCCGGAGGGAGAAGTGCCTTATTCCACTTACTGGCTCATGGATCGTTACGGCAAAATATACGGCAATGTCCGGATCAGGCATCACGCGTTGCACGTTTACGGCAACATCGGATACGACATCAGGCCTTCAAAACGCGGGCAGGGCTATGGCACCATCATGCTGCGCCTGGCCCTGGAGAAGGCGTGGGAGCTCAATCTTAAACGTATCAAAATAGCCTGTGATCAGCGGAATAAAGCTTCTATCCGGGTGATAGAAAAGAACGGGGGTGTTTTCATAGAACAGGTGTATGACCGCAAAACGCGTTTGTTTGTAAACAGATATTATATTGATATAACAAAAAATAAAGAATATGAAAAACAGCGATAAGTTTTTACAAGACCACAGGATGAGCGCAGCCGATGTTGAGATTCAAAAGGTAGTGGATGCCTTTCTGTCAGAAATGTCCAAAGGCCTGGAAGGGAAAGAAAGTTCCCTGCATATGATTCCAACCTATATCGAGGCAGATAATGAGTTTTTAACCAACACACCGGTAGTTGCAATTGATGCGGGAGGTACCAACTTCAGAGCCGCAAAGATAAAGTTTGACAAAAACAGCAATCTTGAAATGAGTAATATGGTGAATGCCAGAATGCCTGGCATTGATCGTGAAGTTTCGAAGAATGAGTTCTTTCAAACTATGGCCGGATATATAAGAGAACTTGCGGAAGAGACTGACAGAATTGGCTTTTGCTTCTCTTATGCCACAGAAATCTTGCCCAACAAAGACGGAAGGCTCATACAGTTTAGCAAAGAAATTCAGGCACCGGAGGTTGTAGGAGAATTGATTGGCAAGAACCTGCTTGAAGCCCTTGGTACACCCAACAAACAAATTGTATTGTTGAACGATACGGTGGCTACGCTGCTTGCCGGTAAATCCTCCTCTCAAATTAAAAACTATGATTCATATATTGGTTTTATACTGGGTACCGGCACAAATACCTGTTATATCGAAAGCAACCAAAACATACTGAAAAAATCCGAACTTGACCCCGATAAAAATCAGATCATCAATA
Source organism: Bacteroidales bacterium (assembly GCA_046545815.1). Lineage (GTDB taxonomy): Bacteria > Bacteroidota > Bacteroidia > Bacteroidales > UBA12077 > JAGXLC01. The sequence continues at coordinate 671 of JBKGZA010000119.1, read as the reverse complement.
TGGAAACGGGTAATTTCGGAAAAGGGCCGCGTGCCGATCTTGATATTGCTTTTGATAATACCACCAGCAATCCCGGGACCTATACCTTTGAAAAGATGTTTTCCGGCGGATATTTCGGAGGCTTGTGTCTTTCGGTTCTGAAAACCGCTGCAAAAGAAGGTTTATTTTCCGGGGAAACTACTGATAATATCTTGTCATTAGATGAGCTGACCGTTGAAGCATTGAATCGTTTCGTGAGTAAATCCACCGACGACCGCGAACCGTTATATTCGTGCATGGCTAATGCGACAGATGAAGAGACTTGTATCGGGATCATTGAAGGATTGATTGAACGGAGTGCAAAACTGGTTGCTGCCAATCTGGCTGCCGCAGTGCTTAAAACCGGTAAGGGAAAACCGGCAGACCGGCCCATATTGATTACCATTGAAGGGACCACCTTTTACAGGTTACATAAGCTGAAACCTTTATTTGAAGAGTACATGGAAGAATACTTAAGTGACGAAAGGCAGCGGTATTTTGAGTTCAACCAGGTAGAAAATTCCAGCCTGGTTGGAGCGGCACTGGCAGCGTTGGTTGAGTAACCGGCCGATCTACAGGTATATTTTTAGATTGGGTGATTGTCATTAAATTGTTTGACAGGAGTTTGACAGGAGTTTGACAGGAGTTTGACA
>JBKGZA010000118.1:0-10382 GCA_046545815.1 Bacteroidales bacterium | reverse complement strand
TTCAGCGGATCTTCAATGAGGTGAACAGACTGGAATCATTGCTTTCCCGTTTTGATGAGGATAGCCTTGTTTCCCGTATCAATGCCGCTGCCGGCATTCAACCGGTTGAGGTAACAGAAGAATTGTTTTCTATATTATCTCAAAGCTTTGAATACCAGAGATTGACCAATGGTTTGTTTGATATCACCGCACTTCCATTAATAAAGGCATTTTCTGAAAAAAACGAGAACAATAAGGATCCCATTTCCAGGGCAATTGAAGTCACCGGTATTGAAAAAATGAAGCTTAACCGAAAAAATCTTACCGTCTTCCTGGAAAAAGAAGGCATGATGATCGATTTGGGAGGTATAGGCAAGGGAATTGCATTGGAAAACCTTAACCGCATTTTGGATGAACAAGCCATTTCCAATGCATTTATCAGTTTCGGAGAAAGCAGCGTGCTGGCCAGAGGGCATCATCCCTACGGAGATTGCTGGAAGATCGGGATCCGGCATATCGAAGACAGCAATCAGAATGTATATTCCCTTGATATTAAGGATGTTTCTTTATCTACCTCCGGGAATACCTCTGAAGAACTAAGAGACATTGTCCATCCCAAAACAGGACAATATCCGGAAAAAATCAGCACCACTTCAGTGGTATCAAAATCCGCAGTAGATTCAGAGATTCTCTCTACTGCCCTCTTACTGGCCGGTGATGAAGAAAAAATCCAAATACTGGAAAAACTAAAACCTGAAAAGGCCACTGAAATTGTATACTATAACAATCAACCAAATATTAAGGAATGGTATAACAAATCGGAAAATATACCGTACGAAAAATCAGTAAATGAAAATAAAACCAAAACAGCTTAACAAATATTTTACATTTTAAATATCATTTTATTAATTTACAAAAAACCACAACTATAATTTATGGAAGAACCGAAATTACAATCGCGGAGGGATTTTTTGAAGAAACTGTCGTTATTCGCAGGGACTGGCTTTTTATTGAGCGCAGTACCCGGAATTTCCTTCTCAGAAGCTTTACAGAACAACAAAGGATCGGCCAATGATCGTATTCGGCTGGGAATCATTGGGGTAGGTAGTCGTGGCAGATATCACGTGCTGGTTTTAAATGAAATACCTAATGTAGAGATCACGGCTGTTTGCGACAATTACCCCCCGCATTACGAACGGGCCAAAGAACTGACCAACGGCAAGGCTGAAACATATTGGGATTACAGGGAACTCCTGGAAAAGAACAAGCCCGATGCAGTGATCATTGCCACGCCTCTGCATGAACATGCCCATATAACAATTGATGCCCTTAAAAGCGGATGCCATGTGCTATGCGAAAAAAGCATGGCAGAAACGATTGACGACAGCATTGCAATGGTAAAAGCCCAGAAGGAAACGGGAAATATCCTCTATGTAGGACACCAGAGGAGATTCGATATCAAATATCTTAAAGCCAAAGAAATGGTAGATAACGGATTTTTCCCGAAAATTACCCAAATCCGGGCCTGGTGGCACAGAAACAACGACTGGCGGAGACCGGTACCAGAAAATCATTTTCCCGATTATCCCAACTGGGAACTCGACCCGCAATATCCAACACTTGAGCATAAAATCAATCACCGGCTTTACAGAAAATATTCCCGGGGACTGATGACAGAACTTGCTTCTCATCAGATTCACGTAGCCAACTGGTTTATGGAAAAAGTTCCCGAATTTGTAAGCGGAACAGGAAGTATTAATTACTGGTATGACGGACGTGAGGTGTTCGACAATGTAAACCTGGTATATCAGTATCCTGGAGGAATTCCGGTTATATACGATTCTCTGACCAGTAACAAACATTATAGCCTGGAGGAACAAATCATGGGTCCGAAAGGCACCTTTGAACTGGAGAACGGCAAATATTTCTATGAATCTCCGGCACCGGCACCTGGAATATTGCAGATGATCAACGATATCGAACATCAGATTTTTGACAACGTGCCTCTGGGTGGAAAAACCTGGGTACCCGAAAGTGCAGCAGATTTATCCGGTGAATATTTCGTAGATGAATATCCGCTTCCGAATTCCACACAGCTTCAAAACGAAGCCTTTTTGGAAGCCGTAAGGAAAAATAAGATGACCCCGGGCCTGGCAGAAGAATACCTTAATGCTACAATCGCCTCCTTAATGGGCGATGAGGCCATGATGAACAATGAAGTGGTTTACTGGCCAAAAGAAAAACTGAAAGTACTGGATCAATTTAACAAATAAAAATTAGACTATATGAAAGATTCCATCATATCAGCAAAAACAAAAAAAAGAGAGCTCAATATTTTTATTATAGCTCTGATTGTGGCATTTATTCTGAATATCATTTCCATTATTGCTTACAATACACAATGGATTGAAGTAGTTTCTTCCCTTCACTATGTATTGCTGTTTGCCATTGTATTATACATCATACAGGGCATCGTCCGGTTAATTATATGGGGGATCAAGCAACTGGTGAGCAGACAAAAGTCACAAGCCTGAAGAAAATAATCAACAAAAGCTTTATAATAAAGACACCCAAAGTATCAATGATACACTTTGGGTGTTTTTTATGAACAAAAAAATTGAAAATGACTCGAAAAGGGTCAGCAAAGTCGTTTCAAATGTCAATAATGATTCAAAAAAACTCAAAGGAGATGCTCAAAGGGTCAATAATGATTCACACATAGTCAACAAGAATGCTAATAGATTCAATCGAGGCACTGTGAAAATCAATAAAGATTCAGGAAGAGTCTGCAATGAGCAATAGAAAGTCAATGATTTACCCGTCCGACCGAGATGCCAGAATAAACAATTCTTTGGTATATATCTGATAATCGGTCAGACGGGATACCACAATCTAATGACAATTGAATGACGATCAAGCCAAATTTTCCTGCCAATCAAATTTCAAGTCACGCCAGCATGACTCTACACTGCATAATAACTCCTGTCATATCACCAAATGCCCAAATTCACTCCATGAAATCATTGATCTCTTCCTCATCCAGAACCACATGCTTTACCCGTTTTCTTTTCCAGGTATAGGTAATGTGCACCCGACCATCGGAGGCTTGGATAACGGCGGGATAGGAGTATTCTCCGGACTCATCTTCCAGGGTCAGAATATTCTTCCAGCTTTTTCCGTCCCTGGAAATGGCTACATTTAATGGAGTTCTTGGACCGCCCCACTCTCCTTCCTCAATTTTAGAATGGTTGTACACCAACAACTGCAATCCGCTCTTCAGAGTGACTGCATCGGTGCCCGAGTTGGGATTGGGAAGCTCTGTAGGTTCCAGATCGGTCCAATGATATCCACCGTCATACGACCAGCTTGAGATAACCCGGTTTTCCTTGCTCCGGCAGAGAATCTGCAGGGTATCCCCTCCGTGTTTTAATATACTGGGCTGAATGACGTTGTATTGGCTGGCATCGTTGATGGGACCGACAAGCTTCCATGACTTGCCATAATCTTCCGTGATTTCAAAATGCACCCTCCAGCCTTTATCTTCTGTACTTGAAGGACAAACGAGTCTGCCGTCATCCATAAGCACAGGCTTGTTTTTTATAGGCCCAAGTATATCCTCAGGTAGCCTGTAATCCTGCGACCAGGTTTCTCCATAATCATCGGATATTTTAAGTACACCCCACCATTCGCTTGGACTGGGTCCCACTTTATAGAATAGCATTAATGGCCCCTCAGGATATTGAAAAAGAACGGGATTCCAGCAGGGATAGCGTTTATCGTCATGCTGAACTCCATTAGCTACAGAGACGGGGTCGGTCCATTGGCCATTGGTTTTCCGGCTGAGCCATATCTCTACATCCTTGTTCTTCTCGTGCGTACCTCCAAACCAGGCAGCCACCAAACCATCAGGTGTTGATTCGATGGTTGAAGCATGGCAACTGGCAAAAGGAGCCTCCTTAAAAATGAATTCTTCTTCCATAATCAAATCGTTATTTTGTTGAGCGGCCAGACTGTTCAATAAAAAAATCATGATAATGAGACAGACTGATGGCAATTTGTAAGGTTTCATAATAATATGTCTTTTATTTATTACAAGTTAATTCTATAATGACATCTACTGCTAATGACCTTGTATTTGATAGTGAAATATCAAGAGAATTTCCACTCTGTTCGTATGTTACCTCTCCATTCTTATTGAGCAGCCGTATATCAGATACTTCATGGGGAAAGTTCTCAATATAAATATTATTCTTTTGCTCAAGGATATGCAGATACACCTGATCCCCTTTTTGTGTACTTACGCCCCAATCCTGTGGAGGAAGCGGACCACCACGCGTGTCATAAACTGATTCCCCATATTCATCAAGCCAATCTCCTATTTCACGCAGACGCTGAGCCTGTTTGAATGCAATTGTGCCATCCGGCTTTGGTCCCACATTGAGAAGCAAATTTCCTCCCCCACCGGCAGTTTGAACCAAAAGTCTTATGCACTCATCTCTCGATTTAATCTCATCATCAGGTTTCCAGGCCCACTGGTTACCGATTGTGATACAGGATTCCCAAAGTGTTGTAGTATCGAACCTCCCAACCTGTTGCTCAGGGGTAGCAAAATCACCGGCATATTTCTCCGACTTGGTAATCCCTTCCATGCCTTTTCTTCCCTTATCAACCCGGTTGTTAATAAGTATATTATCATCCAGTGACTTAACGTAGTTATACATGTCCAGGCCCATTTTATGAGTCCAGGGTTCCTCCCATTCTCCGTCAAACCACAATATTTTGGTATGGTAGTTGTTTACCAGCTCCTTGATCTGGGCTTTCATATACTCAATATACGTTTCCATATTTGCCCCCTCTTTTTTACTGCTTCGATTTTCAACAAGGGGATAATCGGGATGCCACCAGTCGGCAATGGAATAGTAGGTGCCAAACAAGATTCCCTGTTCCCTGCATTCCTTTGATAATTGCTTTATGACATCTTTTTTATAGGGAGTTGACATGATATCATAATCTGTGGTTTCGGAATCCCCCATAACAAATCCATCATGATGTTTGGTTACGATCACCAGGTATTTCATTCCGGCCTCCTTTAACAAGGAAACCCATTCTTCAGCATCGAATCGGGTGGGATTGAATTTTTTGTATAAGCTGTCATATTCCTCAATGGGTATTTCTCTGCCACGTGACCAGCCAATCTCGGTTCCTTTAAGTGATACCGGCCCCCAGTGAACAAATAAACCAAATTTGGCATCTCTCCACTGTTCACGAATAGTAAGATTCTCTTTTTCAGAATTTTTGTTACCTTTGATGTTGCAGGATGATATCAAAAACATGAATCCTGCAATGGTCATAAACACTAAATATAATATGTATTTCATCGGTAAATGATTTATAAATCAAACATTTATTTGGAGATCTTTAAAAATATAAAATCAACCCAAACAATCAACGGGGGCTTCTTTTTAATCTTTGTTGAAACTCACTCTGAAATTTTTAATGCGATGAAAAGTCATAAAATTCGCGTCGTGATAATTGGCTGCTCCTCCCAGACCATCATCATAAGCCGTTCGGGATACCGCAATGATATCATCCTCTTCAAACTGCCAGTCGAGATACTGAAATGCATGGTTATGGGGATCGGGATGATGCAGGACTACTCTTTCTATGGTCCAGGTTTTCAGGTCCGGGCTACTGACCAGTGCAACGGTATTTCTTTCACGGGTATCCACATCTTTGGGTTGTACCCAGTTAACCAGTGACCAGTACTTCCGGCTTTTTTCATCATAGCGGATGGTAAATTTCTTGCCTGTACCGCCGGGCAGACGAATAAATCCTTTTTCAGAACTGAAAGTGGCTTTGTTGCCCTCTTCATTTATATGTATGATAGCTGCAACACCCCTGGTCTCATCTGAAAAGGCACAGCGCAGGACGTTAACCATCTCATCCTGGGGTGTTACCACAGCATTTCCTTCCAGCCAGCTCCGCATTCTGCCATCATACCAGTCTTCATCATAAGGTATCTTATTGGTGAATGTCCAATTATCGGCATCAAGGAGATTGGCATCCACCGGAACAGACATCATGAATGCTTCAAAGTCTCTGCCCTGAGGTGCGTGCTCCATGGCTCTCCACAAACGGCCGTCATGTCTTACCACGGGTACCGGGGCGCAATGGTACCGGCCTTCAGCAAGCAAGCCGCTATTGCTGTCGGTTGGATTGGTCCAGGTTTTACCGCTGTCTTCCGATCTACGGATAACGGCATTGTTCATCCGGCCATAGGTGCCAATCAGGTACAAGGCTTGGTTGTGATAAAAAAGTGTAGACCACCATTGATTCTCTATGGTAGTAAGGTGCTCCCATGTTTCTCCTTTATCGGTGGAACGGTATATCAGGGTTTGATCCCATGAACCACGGCCACCCCCGGAACCAAAAAAATCATGTGAGGCTATATAATCGCCGTTAGGCATAATCACAATAGAAGGCGATCCGATGTACTTTTCGGCAGAAGCCGGTGAATGATTGATCACCACTCCGGGAACATCGGGGTTGTAGCTCTGTGCCCATGAAAGATTATTCATGGCAATAATGACAAATAACAGGATTGTAATCTTTTTCATAGACTTATTTTTTTTAAATTCAATTCCAATATTTTAAAACCATCAGGGCCATATGCGCAAATCATTCTTTCTCTTTACGTTTGTGCAGCCCAATACTTGATATAACTCAGCCAAATTTTAAAGTCTTCATGTCATCGCGTTCCCTTTGGATCAGAACTTTCATAAGGAGGATAGGGGTACTCATCGGGAAGTACCTTTACCCCTGTTGTTAATTTGAGAGGAAGACCATAATTATAGGTTAGTTCAATAAAATATGCCTTCCATCCCTTTTTCGGCCCGGAAAGCCTGATGTTATAATGGCCGTCATTATTGAGCCGGATGATACTGTCTTTCCAAACTTTTCCGATTTCATCCACTCTGAAGTCCCGTTTTTCTTCGTTAACAGCATACCAGAGCTTTACTTCCTCGATGGGATCTTCAGGATCTGTCCTTACAGCAATATGAGAGTCCCCCACTTTCCAATGATAATCCGGAAGGGCCTTATGATTTACCACAGCATCATAAAAGGCCATGATCGTTTGCATGGCATCTGTATCATCCAATGAATGCCCGGTATTTGGAACATACCGGAGATACTTTTCCTCTTTCAGATCATTCCAGTAAAACTGCCAGCTATCCGGCTGAAAAAACTGGTCACCGGTAGCATTAACCAGCAGTTTCGGCATATCATAGCGTTCTATATAGGAATAAGGCTCCGTAATCTCCATTAAACGATCGAATTCCACAGAACCTATCCACTCCATAATCCCTTCATCAACATAATCATGTACGGCCGGGGCCCAAAATCCATAATTTCTCCAATGATGTTTAAAGGAAGGTTCCAAATTCAGCAGATCGATGACAATGGGAATCATGGCTACGACACGGTCATCTGTGGCTGCTGTGGTCCATGTAGTCCATCCCCGCTTGGAGGCTCCGGCTACGGCATAATTGTTTACATCTAAACCTTCTTCCTTTGCAACAAACTCTTTTACTGCATCCATGGCACAATGCACTGCATTGGTCATAGGCAACCGGGCCAACCAAACCGCATCTTCATCATCCGCACCCCCTTCAAGAAATTTTCGCCAACCGTAGGCAATCAATTCGTCCTCTTTCCTTTCACCCATGGTATCTCCGGAAAAGGTCAGCGGTTGATTTGGAATATTATGTATCCCCACAGCAATTGTATTGGTCAAAACAGCGGACTGAACCAGCATAGAGTCCGCCTTAACAGGTAATTCATCGTCTCTGTCTCCTCCTCCAATCCATATAAATGCCGTTTCATACTCAACAGAATCCGGTACCACAATACTTACCCAATGCCACCAGGTAGGGTCCTCCACCAATTGTTCATTCAGCCATTTCTGGGAAGTCATTCTCAGAATATACAATGTATAATCCTCCCTTTTAGCATGATGCATAACCCGATAATTAAAATCGGAACCGGCAGTATCCACGTAAATATCCAGGGGTGTTTCAGAGATACCTTCCTCACCAGTTTTTTCTTTCTTCGGAGATTTGCAATTTGAAAATGACAATAAGTAAATAAGAAAAAAAAGAAAAAGTGTAGGTAGGGATATCCTTGTTGGTCTATATAAAATCATCATTGCGGAATTTTTCAAATTTAATGCTTTTCAGTTTAATACGGAAGAAATTCATTATCGAACTATTCCCCTTTAATCCATTCCTCATTAAATGTAGCGTATTTTATTGTCTTTCTTTCGCTGCCATTTTTTGAAGGTTGGCGATAACTGTAACTTACATGAAGTTTGCCATTCTTTCCTTGAATTATAGCAGGATATCCTGCGGTTACCGGATCATTGCCATCATCAAATTCAATTTTCCTGGTCCATGGCCAGGTTTTTCCCTCATCCTCAGAAACAGATACGGCAAGGCTATGACGTCCTTCGGTTGTATCGTTATAAATTAATACCCAATGGCCGTTTTTTAATGTCACTATATCTGCTGCAGACCCTGGATTAGGTATCTCCGAATCCTTTACCTGGCTCCAGGTCTCTCCATCATCGGTTGAACGACTGACATGAAGACGCTTGGGCGGAGGACCATTGTCCCGCATATAAGCTACCAATTCACCCGATTCGGTTTCTGCAATTGCTGGTTGTATATTGCCTGCCCCAACAAGCGGTGTACTAAACTCCCAGGTTTCACCCCAATTGTCAGTAAAAGCCATTAAAGAAAAGCTAAATCCATCGGAGTAGAGAGGAACAATCACTCGGCCCTCAGTGGTTATGAACGGTTTGTTTCTGGTTTGCCATCCCATCCTTCTAAAATAAGGGTAGCCCAGCTCAGTATGTTCATAAGTCCCGTCTTCCTTATATAATCGTCCGTTTTTCACCATATCCTTACCTTTGGCTTTGGCCAGAATCCTCTCTTTCCATTGTTGGATTCTTTCATTGTCAGCTTCCACATTAGCGGTTTCAATATAATTGTCCAATTGCCTATTTACTGATTGAACAAATGAATCGTCTGGTTGAATACCACGTTCAGCTTTATCGCCTGGTTTAACATGCAGGTTTTCCTGCCAGTTCCAATTGGGGGGTCCCAACATATTCATATAATCCTCACTGATTCTGTATTTACATAATGAAGTCTCCCACTGATTGGCAATTACCGTATACCACATGAGCCAGAGCCTACTTTTACCATCCACAAAAAGGACCGGATTGATATCAGGAAAGCCTTCCACATCAGCCAAAACAAACGGTTCACTCCACTCATTACTTCCATATTTTTTCCTTGCACCAAATATTTTGACATCATCAGCCCATCGCTCTCCACTACCCTGAAACCAGGCGGCCAAAAGATCGCCGTTGGGTAGTTCTTCTATGGTTGAACCATGAACATGCTCATTTTGATAAGGTATAATGATTTCAGAATTGAAAACAGGCCTCCGGGCATGAACATTGGAACACACCAAAACAAGCAGTAAAGAGACTGATAAAACTGTTAATGGTCTTCTTATAGTCGAAGTAGTCATAATATGTTAGTTTTTTGTTTTTTGCACCTCAAGATATTTGTTCAATATTTCTTTCAAATGAAAAAAATCTTTTACCTGCATATCAGCTAGGCTCTGATCCTGATTATCAGAAGAAGGTCCATTAAATGCTATACATAACATATTCGCAGCTTTTGCTGCTTGAATGCCGTTGGTTGAATCTTCTATAACCAGGCAATATTCCGGGCCAACGCCCAGCAATTGGGCGGTATAAAGAAAAATATCCGGTTCAGGTTTACTCTTCCCAACCAAATTACTGCTTACAATATACCTAAAATATTTTATCAAGCCTGATTTTTCCATAATCATTTCAACGGTCTCGGAATCTGAGGAAGATGCCACGGCCATCGGAATGTGGTTATTTTTTAAGTCGTCCAGCAAATCCAATACTCCGGGCATTGGATCAATCTTGTATAAGCCTGCAAAATAATTTCTGGATTCTTCATGATTAAGCCTGACCATTTCCGCCGGATTCCAGGGCAGATTCTTCTTTTTTATGATCTCCCCCCACATGACATCAGAAGCTTTGCCCATATAATTCCTGTGTTCTTCATCTGAAACATTCAGGTGGAAACGCTTAAAAAGCCTCTTTTCAACTTCTACATGAAAAGGTTCGCTGTCCACCAATACGCCGTCCATATCAAAAATGACTGCCTTCATTAATTGTGATTGCATAACGAATATTTAATTTAATTGATTTGATTTATAGATAATTACCAAATTATACATCCGGTTTCTCCTTTAACCATTCCAGGTTGAAACGGTAATGTATTTTACTTGAGATAAGA
>JBKGZA010000117.1:0-10434 GCA_046545815.1 Bacteroidales bacterium | reverse complement strand
GAATTTGCCAATACCAGGAAAGGCTACTGGCGTATAGCCCATAGCTATATTCTTGTCACGTCTATTACTAATGAACGCCTAAGAGAGGCGGGGTACGTTTTCTTTACAGATTACTACCTGAAGGTAAGGGTGTAACCAGGAAACCGCCGTATCCGGCAGTTGCCGGATGTACGGTGGTGTGAGGGGACAGATAGGGAAATAATCCCTATCTTCCTACTCGATTCATAACTGTAACCACTCTATTAATATCCTTTCTGGTTTTCGAGCTTTTCCATCTCTTCTTCAAAGGTTTCTTTGTACTTTTCATAATCGTAATCGATTTTTAGTTGCTTGTCCCTTGAAAGTCTTTCCTGGAAGGCTTCTTCAAGAGCGTCCACGTCCATTTCAATCGCCAGGTATGTTTTATATTTACCATTGTTGGTTCTGGTATGCTTCTGGCAGATGGTTTTGACGTTGTTGAGCTGCTGTTTGATCACTTCCCTGTTTAAGGTTTCAAAGCGCTCTTCCACTTCTTCTACATTGTCAAATTCTCGGGAATTGACATAGTTATCCGTAGTACCTTTGATAATCGTTTCAATTTGTCCGGCGAGTGCTGCTTTGGCATTGCTCATGGCCTTTTTCCGGGCCACCATCTGATCATTGCTTTCCCCCAATGCATTTGCCCTGAAGGCATTTTTATCTGTTCTGTATTCCTCTCCATCGCAATAGAAGGTAATGAGCTCCTCTTCCTCTTCCGCAACATTGGTGGCTTTCTTTTTTGAGCCACATCCCGATAGGCCGACACTCAATAAAAGTGCTGCGGCTATCATGAGATTGATTGAGTAATAAAGTCGTGCTTTCATAATTTTCTGCTGATTTTATGGTTAAAAGTTTATTTGTCTTAATTCCGGTATGATCTGTTGTTGAATCTGTTTCTTCGCTTTTTCCCCGGCATCCCGGGCAGCCATATGAAAACTTCCACTTTTCATTCCTTTGATATTTTGAAGTACTTTACTGTAAATTTCTTCGTCATTCTGTGCATCTGTGATGCTGATTCTACAGTTAAGATATGCTGTATGCAGGTTATACTGCTCCAGTTTTTTGCCTTTTTGCGTATGGGCTGAAACATGTATGATTACTTCGGCATCGCTGCGCTCAGCAACAAAAGAAAAGAAATGTTCCGACAAAATTTCTTTAATTAGATTTGATACTGGATTTCCATTAGCGGAATCACCGAATTCAGTTTCTTTCGGTTTATAATAAGCTCTCGTTTCCGCTACATCAATTGTAATATATCCATAAGGTACTGAACCCTGATGACTAAACATTTGTTTTAACAGATTTCCTCCTTGCTCTTCCCCAAAATAGACCTCAGTGTTTAAGGTTGACTTAATTTTCTGCTGTTTGCCAACAGGATAACCTTGAGTTCCTGAACAGATGATCTCCCCGGAGGAATTGCTTTGCACTTGCTCTGTTTTTGCCGTATCTACACCTGGAAACGAGAGGATAAAGGGCAGACCGGAAATGCGGTTTTTGGACTCGTTGTTCCCGTAATACACAATGGCCCTGACTTCAGGGTTGTTTCCGGCCAGTGGACTGACCTTAAAGATTTCTTTTGCCGGTACAATATTCAGCTTACTGAATATTTCCTGAATGTTTTGATATATGGCATTACCCAGCTCGATTCTTCCTTCATTCAGCATAAAAACAGACAGGTCCTCTTCCAGATGGCCTTTTATGGCATCGAAGGCTTTTATATATAAATTGAGGGCGTTATGTATATCCCGCTTTTTTTCTGATGCCTTTGCTTTTTCAAAATAGTCTTTTGCCTGGTTTTTGGCCCGTTCTAACTTTTCTTTTTTGATTCTGTGATATCGGTCTACTGACATCCGGTAATAAACCCAATAATTTTTCTTGCCGTTATAAGAGTCCACCATTTCGTAACCTTCCAACTCATCCTTCATGCTCATTTTGGTAATGGATTCGAATTCTTCCCTGAAGCCCGTGCGATCTTCAAATTGCTGCAAAACAGAATTGCCGGAAATGTTTACCGAGATTTCGGAGATCATATCGCTTAAGGCATTATTTTTGGCAATACGGATATAATTGTCCTGATCTTTATTGGCCATTCCAATACCAATGTAATACGCATCGCTGGCCGGCCTCTCTTCTACCCATGAAGGTTTACTGCCCGTTCCTGCGAGATTTGATGCCGAGCAGGAATACAGCATGAAGAGTAATAAGAGGGGTGCGCTCTTATAAATTGATTTGCGAAATATCATTGGTTTAATCTTTTGAATTTTTTAAAGGAATCATTTCCTTCAATTGGGGTCATCTCCTCTCATTTTATAGTCCACAAAATCAAAAACCTTGCCAGATTCAAATCCTTTTTGAAGTAAATAGTTGGATATTTTGTTTTTTATTTCACTTTTTGTCTTGTTTTTCAGGGAATTGTGTTTCTTGTTCAACTCTTCAAGGAGTATCCGGTTGTATTCTTCCTCAGAAATTTCATTTATTGCTTCCTCAATATACTCTGCCTCTATATTTTTGCTCCGCAGCGCATATTCGATTTTTTTCCTGCCCCAATGGTTGAATTTTAACTTATCGTTTGCAAATGATTTGGCATAACGTTGATGATTAATGAAATTATAAGCTTTAAGTGCATCGATCACTTTTTTCATTTCACTTTCGTATGCATTCCACTGTTGAAGTTTTTTACGAATGTCGTATTCACATTTTTCACTTTTGGAACATAGGCGCTGAGCCTTTGCAAGCATGTGGTCAAAATCCATGGATTATTTTTGTGCTTTGATCATTCTGTCTTTGTTGTTGATATCTTTTCTCAGCCAGAGTTTGCCAAATCCTTTTTCTTTTAAAAGCCTGATCATTTCCTCCCCCATGAATTCATTGATTTCAAGATATAGCGCACCGTCATCCATCAAATGTTTTTCTGCCAGCTTTATGATCATACGGTAGAAGATCAGTGGGGCTTCGTCTTTTACGAAAAGTGCTTCTGCAGGTTCGTAATTCAATACATTTCTTTGCATAAAAATTTTTTCGGACGCCCTTACGTAAGGTGGATTGCTGACGATCAGGTCGTATTGATCCGGTGGCAGCTCTTCTTTCAGCATATCAGAAAGATCGAAACGGACAGTGACATTATTCAGCTTTGCATTTTTAGTGGCTGTCTCAATAATTTCCTGTTTAAAGTCCGTAGCGGTTACTATGGAACCGGGAAGATTTTTGGCCAGGGCTATGGCAATACAGCCGCTGCCTGTACCGATGTCGAGGATTTTGTTCTTTTTAGTGGATCTGTCTTTTATGATCCAGTCCACAAGTTCTTCGGTTTCCTGGCGGGGAATGAGGACATTGCTGTTGATATTAAGGGTTATGTCGTAAAATATAGCTTTACCTGTGATCTGTTGAATCGGTTTGTGATTTTTCAGATGTTTTGTAATATTTTCGATAGATTCAAATTGCTGAGCATTTATAGGTTTTTTACGGTTTACAAGTAAATCGGTTTTTTTTAAATTTACTACATGATTCAGCACCATTTCAATGATACTATTTATCTCATATTTAGGATATATATCATTGAGTTCATTTTTAATATGCCGGATCACATCTTGTATGGAGGTGCTTTTTTCCATACCTCAAAATTAAGAAATTGAGTCATTCAGAGTATGTCAAAAGATGATAAATATATGAAGCGTTGCCTGGAGCTGGCAGAGATGGCCTCTGGCAATACGGCTCCCAATCCTCTGGTAGGTTCCGTCATTGTGCACAATGATAGGATTATAGGTGAAGGATATCACCGTCTCTACGGAGCAGGGCATGCTGAAACTATCGCTATAGATTCGGTAAAAAACAAGACATTATTACAATCTTCTACTTTGTACGTTAATTTGGAACCTTGTGCCCATTATGGCCATACCCCGCCGTGCGCAGAAAGAATAATAAGGGAGGGAATCCCACGGGTGGTCATTGGCATGCGCGATCCTTCTTCGAAAGTCTCCGGTAGAGGAATTGATATCTTGCGTAACGGAGGTTGCAGTGTTATTGAGAATGTGATTGAAAAGAAAAGCCGGGAGGTCAATCGCCGGTTTATTACTTTTCATGAAAAAAACCGGCCGTATATTATATTAAAGTGGGCTCAGACACTGGATGGATTTATAGATAAAGTCCGGGCAAAAAACGATCCCATTAAGCCGAACTGGATAACCAATGAATTGTCTAAAAGGTTGGTTCATAAGTGGAGATCTGAGGAAGGCTCTATCCTGGTGGGTGCAAATACTACACTGAAGGATAACCCCCGGCTGAATGTTCGTGAATGGCAAGGTAAAGATCCATTGCGTCTTGTTATCGACCGCCATCTGGATGTGGACAACCATCTGGAAATGATTCATGATGCTAAGCCAACGGTAATATTTACCGATCATAACAGCAGCACCTCAAAGGCAGAGATGCTTTCTTGTTCTTCCGTTGAAATTGTCCGGCTGGATTTTGACAAAAGGGTTTTGGGACAAATTCTTGAGCATTTATATAAACGGAACGTGCTTTCACTTTTTGTAGAAGGCGGAGAACAGACCATATCCGGGTTTTTCAGCGAAGGTTTGTGGGATGAAGCAAGGGTGTTTATTGGGAATAAAGTATTCCATTCGGGGGTCAAAGCTCCGGATTTTCCGGATAGACCAATTTATGAACTGGAAGAGCTGCTTGAAACCCGGTTGTATATTTTTCGCAATAGGGATTGATTTGTCTCCGCCCGGAGGCGGGATTACCAAAGTGATATGTTCCCGGGGTGGAGGATTAGAGGGCATGGATGCAGTTATGGAGGAGATGTTTTTATTGTTATGAAAGTTTTATCTTTGTCAGCCAATGAATACTAAAAACACGGTAAACGTGAAAAGATTAAAATTCCTTCTGGTTTTTATTGGTTTAATGGCTTTGAATGCTTCTGCCGGTTCTCAAACGCTTTCCAAAAATGCTGAAATAAGCCTGGTTACCTGTTCACCCGGAAGCGAGCTTTATTCCATTTTCGGGCACAGTGCGATCAGGGTGAACGATTCAACGACCAATACCGATTTGATTTTCAATTATGGGGTTTTTGATTTCAGCACACCCAATTTCTACTGGAAGTTTATCAGGGGAAAGCTTCAATATCAGCTTGCCATACAGCCTATGGACCGGTTTCTGGAGGAATACCGAAGAGAAGGACGCTCAGTTAAGGAAGAAAAGTTTTTGTTGACGCAACAAGAGCGAAAGCAGATGATAAAGTTTTTAAGATGGAATTATTTGCCTGAGAACCGTTTTTACCTTTACGATTTTTTTTATAACAATTGTTCCACCAAGATTTGGGATGTGGCTAAATCTAAGGTTAAAAATGAGCTGGAGTTTGATACCTCCGTTTATAGCCCACAATCTTTCAGGGATTTGATGTGTCCTTATCTGGAAACGGTTCCCTGGGCCCGGCTGGGAATAGATATTCTCCTGGGCCTTCCTGCCGATAATATTGCTTCTTTCCCACAGCAGATGTATCTTCCCGATTATTTGTCCCGAAATATGAGTCATACTTTTCGCACGAGCCCGGTAAATGATAATGAAAGGTTACTCGGTCCCGAACATATATTACTTGAAAAAGATCCGGCCAAATCCAGTTTTGATGAACCCGTCATTGGGCCGGTCCTTGCCGGATGGGTATTATTGTTGGCAGTTGTGGGGCTGACGTTATTTGCCCGGTCCGGATCCAAAAAATGGTTTGATGGGATATTCCTTTCCATACTCGGCTTACTCGGTCTGGTGCTGATTTTTATGTGGATTGCGACCGATCACCAGCAAATGAAGTGGAACCTGAATGTGCTGTGGGCTAATCCGATCGGCTTGGTGTTTACCTGGTTTGTGCTGAGAAACAAGATTTATAGTGCTTCATGGGTTTACGGGATACTGATGATTGTTTCCATCCTTACTCTGGTGTTCTGGAATCTCATCCCACAGGATTTTAACCAGGCGTTATTGCCGGTGACTTTGGCCGTTACAGTCCGCGGAGCGGATCATTTTATTCCGGTGTGCTGCAAATCATTTAATCTATATGAACTGAAGAAAAAAATCAGGGCAATGGTTTTGGGTTGACAGTATCTTACCGGCCAATTTTTGCCAAAAAAAGCAAGAATTTGACGGGTAAGGCTATTCGAGCTTATCAATCGCTTCCCTTATGATGCGAGCACTTTTTTGCAATGCTTCAGTTTCCTTTTTATCTAGTTTAAAGGGCAGAGTAGCCAGTACGCCCTTGCTGCTGACAAGATGGGGTAAGGATATGGTCACATCTTTTACTCCTGCTATCTCTTCCACCGGAGTACATATGGTAATAAAAGCTTTGTGATCGTGTTCTATAATATCAACAATCCTGGAAATGGCCCCTCCGACCCCATAATAGGTAGAGCCTTTACCTTGAATGATTTTGTAAGCTGCATGACGCACCTGATCATCAATGTCTTTTTTAACCGACGCGTCGAATTTTTTGTTTCTCAGAGCTGCAAATTCTTTTAAGGGAAGTCCTCCTATATCAATAATTGACCACGTCAACACCTCTGAATCTCCGTGCTCACCAATTACATAGCCATGAACATGCGCGGGGTCCACATCCAGGTAATCTCCCAGGAGGGTTCGGAATCTGGCAGTATCCAGTGTGGTGCCTGTGCCAAATACCCTAAACTGCGAAACACCATTCTGCGCAGCATGTTTTGTGGCCAGATGGGTCATAATGTCCACTGGATTCGTGGCAATGAGCATAAGGCTGTTTGGGGCGTAATGTATTATGTTGTCCATGATTTCTCTTAGAATGGAGGCATTTTTATTCATGAGCTCCAGCCTGCTTTGTCCGGGTTTCTGAGCAATGCCAGCTGTTATAATTGCCATGGTTGCCCCTTTCAGGTCAGAATAATCTCCTGCATATACCTTAACATGATGGACGAATGGGCTGGCATGGCGGATGTCAGCGGCCTCAGCTTCGGCCCGTTCCTTGTTTTTGTCTATCAGTATGATCTCGCTGGCACCGCCGCGCAACATGATGGCATAAGCTGCCGTTGATCCTACAAATCCACTTCCTATAATTCCTAATTTCATAATTTTTTGCCTTTTCTTAGCTGTTCTTCACTTCTTCTAACTGTATCAACTATAAATTGTTCATGTTTAAGATACAACATTTTGCATGGCTGATAAAATGATTGATTTTACCTTTTTTGTGGTAGCAGTACATACCTTTTTCACCATTCAATTGTAATGGTCCTATGGAAGGATAATTGTCATAAATGAATATAATTTTGAAATACCCCTAACAAATTAAGCGGCTATATAAAAATAATAATATAATTTTTAAAATACCCCCTTAAGAATTCGTTAATATAAAATATTTTTTGCATATTTGCCACATAATTATTTTCAACTTCAAATTTATATGCCATGAAAAGACATTACAATTTAATCAACAATGCAGTAGATGCTTTGCTTCCGGTTCTTTTCAGGCAATACTCTAATGCCAGAGAAGGGTGGTGTAGCAGAGAAGTTGTTATCAACATGTTACAATTCAATTACCAGAACGCTGAAAATTTCATTAATTCTTCAGCCCATGTTGGTAATCAACAACGACAGCAGCACTGATGACTGAAGCCTTAGCTGGAATTCCCAACCTTGTGAATCCACAGGCCACCCATTAAGAACATTATTCTTTCTTTATGAGCAAATCAGACAGAGTCTGGCAAACTTCAGACTAATATCCTGTCATTGCAATACCTGTCTCATTAATTTAATGGGAGTGGTAAACTGTAAAAGACTATTGATTTCTATTTCAAAGGATTGGTCTACGTGAATTCCGGCGTTTACAAAACAATTATAATGAGTTATTAATGAATATGTATTAAATCTATTAAAATAATGAATATCAAATTATTAATTAAAATTGTTCTTTTATCTGGTATGTTTTTACAGGTAACCTGTCTTTCAGCACAGGATAATAATACCCCATTTACAGCCGGGGGTGATTTTTATAGTTCTTATGTCTGGAGAGGAGTTTCCTTTTCAGGGCCGTCCATACAGCCCTATGTTGATTTTTCAACAGGGGGGTTATCCATTGGTGCATGGGGTTCATACGGATTTGATGGTTTTCAGGAATCCGACCTTTATGTTTCCTATGATTTTGATTTTGGTTTGTCTCTCGGATTGACCGATTACTATTATCCGGGTACTCCTTATTTTAATTACTCAGCCGATCAAAACGGTGCACACGGTTTTGAAGCCAATGTTGGGTATGATATAGCGGATTTTTCTGTTGCTGCCAATTATATGCTGAACCAGGCAGGATTGGCTGGTACTGAAGGAGGAGAAATGTATTTTGAAGTCGGATATGCGTTTAGGGATGTGAATATTTTCCTGGGAGCGGGAGATGGCTGGCATTCAGCAGACGGCACCTTTGCACTGGTAAATCTGGGGTTAAGCACCAACCGCGAGATTACCATTAATGATAATTTTTCCCTGCCTGTTAACGGTTCAGTCGTCCTGAACCCTGACCTGGAGCAGTTTCATACAGTTATCGGATTCTCATTTTAACCATAAAACTTTGAAAAATTGAAAAAGATAGAAGCAATCATAAGGAAAACGAAATATGAAGAGGTTAAGCAAGCCCTTCATGAGATTGGTATAGACTTTTTTTCTTACTGGGAAGTAAGAGGAGTAGGAAAAGCTACCCAGGAGCGCATCTACCGTGGTATTAAATACGATACCAGTACCATTGAACGGATACTGATATCGATTTATGTAAGGGACAAGTTCCTGCAACCGACCGTTGACACCCTTTTGACCGTAGCCAGAACAGGTGAAATAGGTGATGGGAAAATCTTTATTTCAGAATGTCTGAATGCTTACCGGATCAGAACCGGGGAAGATGGTGACGAAGTACTGTTTATCAAAGGGGAACAGGAATAACAAAACAATTATTGAGGTAATATTTAAAATTTAACAATTATGGAAGATACATTAACAATAGACAGTGTAGCCAAAAATATTGGAGAACTAGCCATATCTACTGATACCATATGGGTGTTGATTGCAGCAGTATTGGTTATGTTTATGCAGCCGGGCTTTGCAATGGTAGAAGCCGGCTTCACCCGTTCCAAGAACTCTGCCAATATCTTGATGAAGAATATCATGGACTTCTCTTTTGGATCGTTGGTATTTTGGTTCGTCGGATACACATTGATGTATGGAGAAGACATAGGTGGTTTTATTGGGAAACCCGATTTATTTTTTAATAGTGATGCTGTAAACAGCATACCGGATAAAGCCAGCCTGATGTTTCAGACTGTTTTTGCGGCCACGGCAGCTACAATTGTGTCAGGAGCAATGGCAGAACGAACCAAGTTCAATGCATATATTGTTTTTACTATAGCCATTACACTGATCATATACCCGGTTTCCGGACATTGGGTATGGGGAGGAGGCTGGTTATCTGAAATGGGCTTTCACGATTTTGCCGGTTCCACTGTGGTCCATTCTGTTGGGGCTTGGGTTGGTTTGATTGGTGCCTTTGTTATAGGTCCCAGGCTCGGGAAATATATCAACAATAAACCAATGGCGATACCCGGGCACAACCTGACTCTTGCAGCACTGGGCGTGTTTATTCTGTGGTTTGGATGGTTTGGGTTCAACCCGGGATCGCAGTTGGCAGCCTCCAGTGAGTCTGATGCCATTGCCATATCCCATATTTTTATCACCACCAACTTATCGGCGGCAGCCGGTGCAGTTACGGCTATGATCGTGGCCTGGAAGCGTTACAGAAGGCCGATCCTCAGCTTTGCATTGAACGGTGCTTTGGCCGGGCTGGTAGCCATTACAGCAGGATGCGATATAGTGAGCCCGGGCGGAGCTGTTGTTATCGGTGCTATAGCCGGATTCATCCTGCCATTCGGTGTTGAATTCATCGACAAAATATTAAAAGTGGATGACCCCGTGGGTGCCGTAACCGTACACGGAATATGTGGAGCAATGGGTACCATCCTTGTGGGTTTCTTTGCCACAGATGGAGGACTGTTATATGGTGATGGAGCTCAATTGCTCGGAATTCAGGCAGTGGGAGTACTTGCTGTGTTTGTATGGGCTCTGGCCCTGGCATTCATTCTTTTTAAAACCCTAAAGGCTACAAATGGGTTAAGGGTTGAACGAAGGGTGGAAGAGGAAGGATTGGATGTATACGAACACGGTGAAACCGCTTATAATATGTAAACATTTGTTCATGTCTGTGAATAAAGGATATCCCGAAATAAAGCAATTGAATGGTATTTTCGGGATGTCCTTTAATTATTATCCTGTCAAAACCATGTTTGCACCTAACCCGAATTATTCTTGAATAATTCTGACGCTATTGAAAAACCTGGCTTTTTGCTTCAATAAATTTCGCAAAAAAGC
>JBKGZA010000116.1:0-10464 GCA_046545815.1 Bacteroidales bacterium | reverse complement strand
TATTTTTTTTTAAATTTCAACAAAATTGAGATGGGATCCTTTTTTTCTGAATTTGTTGGTAGATATGCTTTAATAAATGCATTTAAGTTGTTATTTTAAAGGTTTTTATATTCAGTGTTAAAGAACATATAATAAATCAAGCATTATGAACAGAAGAAAATTTATTAAGACAGGAACCGCTGCAGCTTCTTTATTTGCTGTTAACGGTGCTTTGGGTTACGCTTCGGCTCCAGCCGGCCAGAGTAAGCAGGCAAAGCATGAGTTCAATTTACACTATGCCCCTCATTTTGGAACGTTTAGCAATAGTGCGGGAGATGATCCGGTCGATCAGGTCAAATTCATGGCGGATGTTGGCTTCACTGCATTGGAGGATAACGGCATGAAGGGCCGGGATACATCCATGCAGGAAAAAATTGCTGCTGAGATGGACCGTCGGAATATGAAGATGGGAGTTTTTGTAGCCCATGAGATCTATTGGAATGAGCCCAACCTGACCAGTGGGGATGAGAAGGCAAGGGAAAAATTCCTTAAAGAAATCCGGGAATCAGTGGAAGTAGCCAAAAGGGTTAATGCGACATGGATGACGGTGGTTCCGGGACATAAAGATTTGAGGAAAGACAGGGGGTATCAAACTGCTAATGTAGTAGAAACTTTAAGAAGAGCTGCTGAAATTTTAGAGCCCCATGGATTGGTTATGGTTCTTGAAGTCTTAAACTTTTACAATCACCCGGGACAATTCCTCCAAAAGATGGCCCAGGGTTATGAGATTTGCCGTGCAGTGGACAGTCCATCCTGTAAGATTCTTGCTGATATCTATCACCAGCAGATTTCAGAAGGCAATCTAATTCCTAACATTGACATGGCCTGGGATGAGATTGGATACTTCCAGCAGGGAGATAATCCCGGAAGAAATGAGCCTTATACCGGGGAGATTAATTTTAGGAATGTTTTTAAGCATATCTATGATAAGGGATTTAATGGCATATTGGGAATGGAACATGGCAACTCTATAAGCGGAAAGAAGGGTGAAAAGGCATTGATCGATGCCTACGTGAAGGCGGATAATTTTGAAACCTGATCATTGGCTTCTGATTATTAGGATTGAATATGGAAATGATTCAATAACTAAGGTAGTGGGAATCAATCATTCAATCAATCAAACATTCATTATTATTAAAAAAAAGGTTGCTGCATAGCAACCTTTTTTTGACAACCTTAGTTAACCGGGTTTTGGGTTTTGTGCTTTTTATAAAGCCGCTGTTTATTCTTCTGATCCCGGAACCGGAACTTCCGAATCCACCATATCGCTGGATCCTAATGAAGTAACTGATTCAGGACCTCCTTCGGGACCTAAGCGGAGACTTGACTTCATCATCTGATCCCAGGTAACTTCTTCACCGGTATATGCGGAGATTCTGCCCATTATTGCACAAATTGTTGATTTGGCTGTAAATTCTGCCTCATTAACAGGCTCATCTCTGCGGATTGAGGTTACCAGGTGAATGTGTTCCTGAAGATAGGGACTGTTTACGTCTTCCGGTTCTTCGTAGTTCCAAACTTTTTCTCCGTCCGGTTTGGCTATGTAGCTGGTGCAATCAGAGTACCCTTTGGTGCCGCGCACAAATTCGGAAACATCATTGGTACAACCGTCTATCTGCCGGCACATACTATGCACGTGAATATCGCCTTCATATACAAAATCTACGCTGAAGTTATCATACTGATCCCCTGTGACCCTTCGGTGCCTTGAGCCAAAACCAAGGGCACGCTCAGGGAACTTACCCCCCATGAACCAGTTGATAACATCAATGTTGTGGACATGCTGTTCGGTGATGTGGTCACCGGAAAGCCAGCACCAGTTCACCCAGTCGCGTATCATGAATTCCATGTCACTCCATTCTGATTTTCTTTCTTTATACCAGAGTTGGCCACTGTTCCAGTAGCAATTTGCAGCGACTATATCCCCGATTTCGCCGCGCATAATCCGTTTGTAGGCTTCAATGTAACTTTCCTGGTGGTGTCGTTGCGTTCCGGTTATTACGGTTAATCCCATATCATCCGCTCTTTTTGAGGAACTGATAATTGAACGGGCGCCTACAGGATCTACTGCCAGTGGTTTTTCCATGAACACATGTTTGTGTGCATCCACACAGGCTTCAAAATGTAATGGCCTGAAATAGGGTGGTGTTGCCAGAATCACAACGTCTACATCCGAGTCAATGACCTTTTTATAAGCGTCGAATCCAACAAAGCATTTGTCCTCGGGAACCTCCTGGCCGGTTTGGTCGTTGATTTTTTCGCAGCTTTCATTTACCCTGTCTTCAAAAACATCACCTATAGCTGCTATTTCCAGGTTGGGTCCTGCATTGACAAAGTTAATGGCAGCACCGGTTCCCCTGCCACCGCATCCTACGAGCCCTGCTTTCAGGAGACTTCCATCAGGCGCTTCATTTAACATGGGGGGTAGACTGAGTTCTGGTTTGCTACCCCGGCTGCATGAAGATAGCCAGTTGGCTGTAACCACCATTCCGGCTACTCCAAGAGCGCTTGTTGTGAGAAATTCTCTTCTTGTTTGTTTATTTTTATGTTCCATACTGCATAAATATTTAAAAGTTAGTTGTTATTTTCATTTTCTTTATACTCACAAACCACCCTGAAACCTATATGATTGGCATCTGAATACCACCATACACTTTGGGGCATTTGTGGGTCGGTTTCCATCCATTTCTCTGTCTGTGTATGTTCTCTTTCTGCAGATCGTACCTCGGGAGCTTCATCCCTGAAAGATCCACCCCTGATCACAAACTCTTCACCTGATTGAGGTCCTTGAGGATTTTCCACCTGCTCGTCATAGGTTTCATAAATATCAGGATCATAGTAATCACTACAGAATTCCGCAACATTACCCAGTGTATTCTTGAGGCCGAAAGGATTGGGATTTACTTCTTCCGGTGGCTGGGTTCTGGCATTGCTGTTCATCTCGTAGATGACATAAGTGTTGATCACAGAGGTATCGGGTCCGAAAAGTGAGGAGAACAGGCCTGTTTGTGGTGCATAATCTTTGGGACTGCCTTCAAAGAAGTAGGCTCCCTGTGTTTCTGCTCTGGCCGCGTATTCCCATTCCGCTTCTGTTGGGAGACGATATTTTTTACCGGTCTTTTGGCTAAGCCAATAGCAATAGACGCGTGCAGCATAGTGGGTCATGGTTATGGCAGGTCGGTCACCGCGTCCCCATCCCTGATCGACATTGCCATAAGGAGGGGTAGGACCGCTTATTCCATCCACCATTTCTTCGGGAGGTATTCTGCCGTAATTATCCGGTCTGCCTTCGGACATTGTTTCGGATAAAAAGGCAAGAAAAGCATCCCAGGTGGTTTCAACCCGTGCTATATAAAAACTGTCGAGTTTAACCTCTACCTGTGGACCCTCATCTTCATCCCTGAAGGGTTCATCTTCCGGGCTCCCCATCGTAAAAGTACCTCCGGGGATGGCTTGCATGTCAAAGCTCACAGCAGTACCGGGTATGTATTCGGTGTAGTCAGCAAAAGAGTCCACCTCTGCTGCTTCATTATATGTTTCTATTTCCTCTTCCGCCTGCATGCCAAAACCAACATTTTGAGCATGAACCGCATCCGGATCATAATGCCCTACATGTAAGTGACAATTGATACACCTGACGGTATTTGGATTCTCAGAGTAGTGGAGATGGCCTTCTTTCCCTTCTTCGGATAGTCCCTTGGGGAATAAGTTCTCATGGCATTCCAGACAGGAACTTTCATAAACATGGCCTTTTGCATACTCTAACTGTGATTTTTTCTCCCAGTTGATTTGATCGATGTCTTTAAACAGTTTTCCATACACATCCCGCGCACCGGTTATGGCTTTCTCGGTGAGGTAATATAAGTCTCCCGGCGGAGGCAGGTGGCATTCCACGCAATGCACAACAATACCTCTTTGGTTGTCATAATGTGTTGATTTTTTCCAGGATTGGGTGGAGTGGGGATGGACGTGGCAGGATGCACAGAAATCGTCTGTTGAAGTGATTTTTACCAGTTTATTCCCTCCTAAAAATATACCGAATCCTATCAAGATACCTAAAATAAAAATTGTAGTGAACGTTTTCTTAATAAGTTTTCCCTTCATGAATTCCTTTTTTTCTTAATACTTACGTCGCAGAATTTTTAAGGCTGTAAAAGTAGGAAAATATCATAAACATACAAAGCATTTCTTGTAAAACCTAAGGGTGAAATTGCTTACCTGTTTTTTGAAATTGCATTTATGGCTGTGAAAGGTTTAATTATTTAGTTGATTTTCTTGTTAATAAATGTTTTTTTTAAGGATTCTAAATTATTGCTTCTCGATTTTCGATGGTTGCTTATAAAAAAGCCCATTTATGAATCAGTTTTTCGGAATTGTATGTCTTTTAAGACTGCTGCAGTCATCCAGGAACAGATGCCCAATGGTCTCGATAACCTTACTTCCGGGCGCACGGAAAATTGATATTTTTTGACTTGCATTTCAGCCACTTGTTGGTTATCAATCCAGGCCCGGAGCCATTTGCTGGTGACACTGACCCGGATGTGATACCATTTTTGTTTTTCAAAGCCCATCGATTGCCTGGTAAAATTTTCAGAGGCATCTTTGCCGTCAATATTGCTGATTCCGACTACTGTTCCTCCCCAGCCGCCGACAATGAGTGTGCAATATTCTTCTTCCACCGGGAAAGTCAGTCCGCAGAAAAAGTCGTTACCCCTAAAGCGTTTGGCATCCAGGGCAATTTCATAATTCACTTTTGGAAATTCCCGCTGCCAGGTAATCCCTGTACAACCTTCTCCCATGCCCAATATTAGGGTGGAATCCTTTTCATCTACCTGAACGGGACCCTGGGTGCCAAAATTGGTTATTTTCCATCCCGCTAATGTTCTTCCATTGAAGAGGGGCCGCCATCCCATGGAATCGGGATCTGCTTTGTATCCTACCGGAGGGGGCTCTGTGTGTTTCTTTGTTTTTCCTTCGTGCTGAAAGTAATACCATACAAAGAAAAGCCCGCCACCTAAGGCCATTATGATCAAAATGAGGTATATGCGATGGGTTTTCATTAAATGACTATTTGTTTATCAGCCATAAAGAATTTCACCGCCTTTTCCCTGGGCCACCAGCGGTTGAAAGTTCTTTAGTTCTTTCCTGACATCCGGATCTGTGAGATCAATGGTTTTTTTCTTTTCTGCTGCCATGTAACTGGCCTGGATCAGTTCGGTAACCTTTAGCCCGTATTCCCAGTCCAATAAAGGTTTTTGGTTGTTGAGCAGGGCGCGGGCTGTGTCACGTGTTTCCTGAACGTATCCATACTCATCTGCTTCGTTTGATGGTACGGCCATAAGCCCTCGCGTAGCAGTAGCTTTTTCAAGAGCGGATTCAGCATCTGCAACAGCTTCAGCCGCTTCGTCGCCAACGAATACCTCCAAGGGAGCGCGCAGGGAGTTTACCTCAAAGGTATACCCGGGAGCCAGTCCTTCCATTAGTAGCCTTAGTCCTTGCTTATCATACATCCATGAATTGGAAAACTGACCTTTTACCAGCTGACCGGTTTCGGGATTTCGAAAGGTGATAATCCCGGTGCAAAAATCTTCAGCAGGGGCTTTTTCGTAATCAACACCCATTTTATCCAGGAGCTGTTTTCTGTAAACCGGTTGACCCCATTTCAACAGGGAAATGTCGCATGATACTGAAACAGGTTCAAGAAAATCAACGGGTTTGTTGACGGGTGTAAGTACATACCATGAAGTTGCAATGCTGTGGCAACCCATATCCAGAAGAACTCCACCTCCCTGGCGTGTTGGATCCCAGAACCAGGGTTCATGAGGTCCGCTGTGTTCTTCTGAGCTTCTAGCAAGTGCAATAGGACCCATAGCTTGCTGCTCTGGTTCCAGTTGAGCAAGTGCGTTTTTTATGGAAGGCATGTGTAGTTGATTTTCATGATATGATGTAACAAGATTTGCTTCCCTGGCCAGATCGACCATACGTTGAGCCTCAGTTACGGTACGGGCCAGGGGTTTTTCGCAAATTACCCCCTTTAGCTCTGCACCTGCTTTTACAGCATCAACTATTTGTTCCATAAGTTCTATACGTACATTATTCGGAACATAAAGCGCTACAGCGTCACAATTGTTACACAGCTCTTTGACGCTTTGATAAACGGTGCATTCACCTACGCCATGGTCCTGAGCATATTTTTGTAATTCCTTGGCGCCGTCGGTGGAATGAACGCCGACCAGTTCCGCGTTGTTTAGCTGAGTCATTGATCGGATCTGAAATTTTGATATGAAACCGGCACCTATAAAACCAAGTTTTAGCATTTCCATAGTTTTCTCCTTTTTTATATTATTTAAAATTCAAGTATTCCTTGCTGTTGTATATGTCAGAATTTATTCAATTTTTTTGGGTTGTCCTATTCTACCAATAACCCAGGCAATAACAACCAGGATTCCGGCCATAACAGCCGCTATCATCATGCTGTGTTGAACGGTTTCTCCGCCCGCACTCAGATTGCCTATAAAATTCGGCACAAAGGTTCCACCGAGGAGGCCAACCGTGAAAATAATTCCAAAGATGCTGCCATGAAGTTTCGGATCAAATTTTGCAAAAGTAATGCCCACGATATTTGGGAATATGGGTCCAAATGTTAATCCTACCACCAGAATGGCTAATATGGCTATCACCGGGTTTTGGGTCAGTATAATAATGACTATGCCAAAAAGCGATATCAGAGACATCAGCAGAATGACCCTTGCACCAATGTCTGTCAGGTTTTTAATTCTTGATGCAATGAATCGGCCCACTGTCATTGCAACACCAAAAAGACTTAACACAAGCCCGGCGTTGGCACTTGCATCGGGGCCGCCACCAAAAAGTTCCTTCATAAGCGGTTTACTCCAGGTTGCCATGGTAATTTCAAGCGACATATAGAAGAATAGCGCCAAAGCTGCAATTAAAACTGCGGCTTTTTCGAGTACTTTAAAACTCATGGAAAATCTAAATCCGCTGGAAATCTGGGGATAGTTTGTTGTAATGGAAAATGCCAGAAAAACAATCATCAGAACCCCAAGAATGGATACGGCGGTACTGTAGCCCATTGATTTGAAAAATAGTGTGAACAACAATGGTGTGAGCACGTATCCGAGGCCGAAAAATACATTGCCTAAATTACTGGCTCGGGCAGGATCCTTTCCTTTGAAAAGTACTGCGGGTATGAGGGTGTTTCCCACAGTATTCAGTGACATGGCACCAATACCCAGCAGGATACAGGCCAGCATAGCCATGGTATAATTTATAGCAAATGCCAGCAGGAAAATGCTTATTGCTGTCAAAGCAAAACCACCAATAGCCAACGGTTTATGACCCAGTTTATCTACTAACGGGCCGATAATCAACTGAACAATACAACTTGTCAGAAATAAGGTCAGAACCAGGGAGCCCAGTTCCGCTTCATTGATTCCAAGAGTATCCATCATTTCTACTGAAACGGACCCCAGGATCACGAAACATGCTGCAACGGTGAATACCGCCATAAGTGCTACAATTACAATTCTTTTTTTCATGGTATTTTATTTTAAGGGGTTAAAATGGCTTATTTTATTGTAAGGTGTTAATCAATCCGTTCAAATATAAGGAGCCTGAAATCCATAGCCTGACCGCCGGGAATTTCCTTTGCCTTCAGTGTTAAGGTACCCCGGCCTTCTTCCAGAGAAATGATGCCCAGATTCATTGGCTTGAATGCCTTTACGTAGGATTCCTGGCGCTCCACCCGGTCATCTTCCATTCCACGGAGTGGCGGGTCATGTGCTTCGGTTATTTTGCCGGTTACTTCGGCAGATCCCATGCTAAGTGTTATGATGGAGCCCAGGTTTTGCCGTGAACAGGTGTAATATAGCTTCACCTGATAGTCTCCTTCACTGAGGACTTCCGCATCCCAGGTGATTTTGTCTGATGAGGCCGTCCAGTTGGTAAAAAAGGTGCAGTTGGGAAAGCGGTTGGAGCGCTCTATGTTTCCGTGTGGTTCTGCGTCACGGGCAGGCATCTGTGTATACTTAAAATCAGAATGGCCAATGGGAAAAGGCCTACTGTCCCTGTCAAGTTCTGCAGTCATCTCTTTTTTCCATGCTGACAGCGAATCTTCCAGGCGATCGGCTACCTGCGGATTTTTATCAGATACATCGATGTACTGGCCCCGGTCCTTTTCAATGTCGAACAGGCGGCCTTCACCGTCGAGTCTGAACTGCTGGCTTCTTACACTGGCTCTTCCTCCCCAGAAAGAATAGAGCAGGCGGCTGTTCCATGATTCGTCATTTCTAAAAAGCAGGGGTTCCAGGCTAACACCTTCGACGGGTTTGTTGGTTTCCGGTTTAATGCCTGCCAGATCGGCCAGTGTGGGAAGCAGATCGATCGCTCCTGCAATTTCGTCTATCTTTGTATCCGCCTTGATCACCCCGGGCCAGCGGATGAAGAGGGGAGAGCGCACCCCGCCCTCATCGGTGGAGCCTTTTCTGCCTTTCATGCCTTCGTTCCATCTCCAGCCGTTGGGGCCGTTGTCGCTGAAGTACACTACAATGGTGTTTTCTTTTAAGCCGAGCTTTTCTAGCTTGTCCATCAGGCGGCCCACATTCCAGTCGATGTTTTCGCACATGGCCAGGGCGGCTTTAAGATGCTTCATATCCTCCTTTTCCGGGTCGCGGTGGTGCATGTTCAGTGTGGCATCTTCGAATTTGTCCCACCATCGGTCGGGAACCTGCATGGGGGAGTGAGGCGTGTTGTAGGGAAGATAAAGGAAGAAAGGCTCCTCCCGCTTTTCCTCAATAAACTTCATGGCTTTTTCGGTCAGGTCGTTGATGATATATCCGTCTCCCTGCACCAGCTTTCCGTTATGCTCAAGCATGGGGCTAAAATAGTCGCCCCAGTGGCCGGAGCAAAAGCCATAAAATTCATCGAACCCCCTGGCATTGGGATGATAGGGGTGTTGCATTCCGTTGTGCCATTTTCCGAAAGCTGCCGTTTCATATCCTGCAGACTGGAAAACCTCTGCAATGGTGGTCTCATCCAGATCCATCCGCTCACCTCCGGCAGAGGTGGAATACACATTGCTGTGGGGATGATAGCGTCCGGTAAGCAATTCAGCCCGTGTGGGTGAGCTTACCGGCTGGACGTAAAAATTCTCGAATTGGGCCCCGTTATGACCCAGGGCATCTATGTTTGGTGTTTCCAAATTGGTGTTGCCCGTGATGCTCAAGTCGCCCCAGCCCTGATCGTCGGATAAAATAACAATCACGTTGGGATTTTTGCTTTGATAGCGGTTGGGTTTTTGGGCTGGAGCTTCATTATGAAGGCTGTTTCCAAAAAGAGCGGTGGTGGCTATAAACAGGGCATGCTTTATCATGGCGCCCGATGGCTTTTGACTGCTGCTGAATGTAAAATCCATCATTATTTTTTGTGTTTTCTGATTGTAAAAATAATGTATCCCTCTTAAATATTCAAATATAATTTTACCCCGAATTATTCTTTGTAAGAAATTTACCTGTTTGTGTAGAGAACCAAGGGGCCTGTGTAGAGAATTTTGCTATATATGTAAGGATTAAATAGCCTGTGTAAAGGATATTACTATCTGTGTAGGAAATTGAATGACCTGTGTAAAGTATTTTACTATATGTGTAAGGTTATTCACTATCTGTGTAGGAAATTAAATCATTTATGTAAGGATTTTTGCTATCTGTGTAAGGTTGTTGGGTGCATTCACAATGTTTGAGATTAGTCTAAAAAGGCGTAGCGGCTGTTTTTAGTGAAATTTACTCACACCCGCTTACCCTCCCAGATCCTGTTCGTGAAGGTAAACGTTCGTGTTTTAGTGTTCTTGCCCCGTCAGAATGCGGGGTTGGTGGCAGAAAAAACCTTTTCAGACCGAACTCATATCGGCATAATTACATTTCGGATTAAAAACCTTATTTTTTTACGTCCAACTGTTATATTCTTCCGGAGAATAAGGTAATAAGGTTGATTGTCATTGGGCATTTCATGGCTACGAAGGTTGAGCAACTAAAAATAAGGTTTTCTGTAAGCCGCTATTTGTGCAATATATTGAAATGGTTGTTTTGGAATAAAATCCGCTTGCAGTAATCTTAAAACAATAAAAGCATGAACGACATTCGGGTTTAGGTTCGCTGAGCTTTATCGGGGTTTCATTTGCCCATAAATAAAAAATAATCAAATGAAACAGAAACTTCTGCGGAGGGAAAATTGGGAATGCACCCTTCAAAGCTTTTAATAATAATACCGAGCCTACGGCTCTGTGGTTTCTTTGGGGGTATTGCTTTCTACCATAATTTCGTGCCTACGGCACTTTGCTTTTACAGTATAGCCTGCAGGTTATGCATAAATATAGACTGGGATAATAAAGGAATAACTGAATTATAGCAA
>JBKGZA010000115.1:0-10485 GCA_046545815.1 Bacteroidales bacterium | reverse complement strand
ATAACGGAAGATATCCACACAAGGCTGGAAGGTGTGGATGGTCTGTATGAACTGAAAACCAGCTTTGACAAGGGGGCTCCGGAGATTGAAGTACGGGTTGACAGATTTATGGCCGGAATGTATGACATAAGCCTCAGCCAGATCGTAGACCAAATCCAAAGACAGCTAACGGGAATGGACGTTGGGGAGTTTAACAGCAAAGGGGAAATGAAGGATATAACCCTGAAACTACCTGATCTCAAGAAAAAAGAGCTGGAAGAGCTCGAAATGCGATCGGGGAACCAGGTGATCCGCCTCGATCAGATCGCTACATTTCATGCAGGCGCTACCCCGGGAAAAATATACCGGGAAAACCAGAAACGCGTAGGCAAAGTAATGGCTCGTTTCAACGAAGACATGCCCCTCGATCATATTGTCAAAAAGGTGAATACCGAACTGGCAGGAATGGAGTTGCCCGCAAGATACGAAACAGAAATTACAGGGGAAGAGCAGAAACGAAAAGAGTCGTTTGGCAACCTGAATTTTGCCTTGATCCTTTCCATCATACTGGTTTATATGGTGATGGCCTCTCTTTTTGAAAGCCTCCTCCACCCGATGACCATCCTTCTTTCACTGCCCCTGGCCTTCACAGGACCAGTTCTATTGTTCCTGGGCATTGGTCAGTCATTTAACATCATGGCTTTCATTGGGATAATCATGCTCGCGGGAATTGCGGTGAACAACAGCATCATCCTGGTGGATGCCATACGCCGGTATCAGTGGCAGGGATTGACCAAACGCGAGGCAGTATTGCAGGCCGGACAAAACCGTATACGGCCCATAGTGATGACCAGCCTTACAACTATTTTAACGCTTTTGCCCTTAACCTTTGCCTTCGGACAAAACCCGGAACTCAGAGCACCTATGGCATGGGCTGTTATTGGCGGGTTGATCACTTCAACCCTCCTCACCCTGGTCACTATACCCTGCTTATATTATATTTTTCAGCGAAAAGAAACATTGGTGCAACCGGAAGATCAGGAGTAAACCGATACTATGAAACGATTTGTAAAGAAAAAAATACTGGTCTTCATGCTTTTCCTGGCCCTGGTGATGCTGGGAATATTCTCCTACCGATCACTGCCAGTGGAATTGTTTCCAAGCGCCGAAGTACCGGTTCTTTACGTACAGGTATCCTACCGTACCCAGATGAATCCCAACTTTGTGGAGAAAGATGCCGTAATTCCGCTTGAGGGAATGATCAGTGAGCAGGCAGGTGTTGATGAAATGGAATCGAACATTTCACGTCGCAGAGCTACCATTGTAGTAACCTACAGGCAAGACGTCGATATCAACTATGCATTCAACCGGCTGGAACAAAAAATAGCGGCCTTCCAACGGGAAAACAGGGATACCTACATGGTGAACCTGGTAAAAGTAGATACCGACATGTCGGCCAATCGTTTCATGACGATTCAGGCAAGGGGAGAAGGAGATGTGGACCGGATCAGAAACGTTGTCGATCAGGAGATTCTCTCCGATCTGCTGGCTATAGATGGCGTTGGCGATGCAACGGTACAGGGAGGCCGTGAGCGTTCCGTTGAGGTTATCTTCGATGAAGAAGCGTGCGAAGCCCACAACATTACACCGGGACGCATCAACAACCGGATTAACATGTTCTCCAACCAGCGCCTTTTCGGAGGAATTGTGTACGATGCCGAAAAACGCTGGGTCGTTAGTGTATCAGGCGAATATACCAATATCAGTGAGCTGGGCAACATCATCCTGGATGATGATGGCAGGATCAGACTGAGCGATGTGGCAGAAATCTATATGGGTGCGAAAGAGCAGGAGACCATCAGCAGGGTCAACGGAATGGAAGCGATTACGTTAACCGTATATAATGATGCGAATGTGAATGAGATATCTCTCTATCACGAACTGCAGGATGCCATAGCCAACATCAACAGCAACATGAGCTCCAAAGGAGTGGAGCTGGTGATTCAGAATTGTGACGCAGAAACCATGGAAGACAATATGAACCAGATCATGAAGCTTGCCCTGATCGGCGGGCTGATGGCTATCTTTGTCCTGTGGATATTCTTGCGAAACCTGCGTCTGGTCACTGTAGTGGCTTTAGCCATACCCATCTCCATCTTCACCTCCCTGAACCTGTTTTATGCCGCAGGCATTACACTCAATACCCTTACATTGATGGGCATGGCCCTTGCCATTGGTATGCTCTTGGACAACAGCGTGGTGGTGCTTGAAAACATCTATCGACTGAGAACCCAGGGAATCGGACCGGCTGATGCCGCCTCGGGAGGCACAACCCAGGTAATGCGGGCAGTTGTGGCTGCTACCCTCACCACAATCGCTGTGTTCCTGCCTTTTGCCTTTTCCTCGGAATTCTTCATTAAATTACTGGGGAACAACGTGGGTTTTTCCATCATCTCAACGCTGGGAGTATCTCTTTTCGTGGCGTTGATATTCATACCCGTGGTAGTTTACCAGTTTCTGAAATCACACCGGAGGAGCATGTCGCTCCACTCTATCAACTTCCGGAACCGGGTAATTAGGTTATACCTTATCATCTTAAGGTTCTGTATGAGGCATCCGGCACAGGTACTGCTCTCCATGGTGGTCATGTTCTTTGCTTCAGTAGTGATCAGCCTTTCAGTAAGCGTAAGCACCCTGCAGGAAACAGGTACAGATACCTTCAGGGTTAGTGTCACCATGCCGGGAGGTTCAACACTGGAGACTTCCGATAAGGTGATAGGTGGCATGGAAGAAAAGATAGGCAATATAGAGGAGGTAGAGGAGATCATCAGCAGCATTGAAGCGGAAGAAGCCTCCCTCACCATTCAGCTAAAGGAAGACTTTGAAAAGATCAACGACCGTACTGTGCCCCGGATTAAAGATGATATCCTGAACAGACTGAATAAATATCATGATGTGCACGTCAGTATAACAGACATGTCCTCTTCCGGAGATGACAACCTCTCTCTGGGTGGTGGCAACGCCTCTGCTTTCATGAACTTCATGGGCGTGGGTCAGCAAACGGAGGAAGTTCTCATCAAGGGTTCTGATTATGAAGATATGGTGATGGTTGCAGAAAATGTGGAATATGTACTTGAAGAAGAATCGGAGGACGTAACCTTTGCACGACTCAGAATTTCCCGGGAACAGCCGGAGATTAAAGTTCTCCTGGATCAGCGCCATATGGAAGCATTGAACATAGATTATTCCAGCGTTCAACAGGAGATGAACGCTTTCTCCAGACAACTGGAAAGCGAAACCACCTTCAGGGAGGAAGATGAAGAATACAGCATTACCATTCGCAGTGATGAGCTGGAACAGCAGGAAGAAGAACAAAAAGGCGTGGAGGATCTGCGCCATTTACTGGTACAGTCAACGGACAGTATAGCTTCTGCTCATCATTTGGGAGATTTCAGCTCCATACGCTACAGCGGGGAAATTGCTTCCGTGCATCGTCAAAACCGTGAAAAGAGCCTCTCGGTAAGCTACCGCTTTTCATCCGAGATCAATGAAGACAAGGAGCTCCTGGATAATGCGCGGGCCAATGTGGATGAACTGATAGCCGGCCTTTATGTCCCCCCTGGAGTAGCTGTGGAGGTGCAACATGAACAGGACCAATATGAAGAATTCAAATTCCTCATCCTGGCAGCCTTCATCCTCATATTCATGATACTTGCCTCGGTATTTGAGAGCTTTTCCACACCTTTTGTGCTTCTGTTCTCCATACCCCTTGCCGCTATCGGTTCCCTCCTGGGGCTGATATTTACAGGCAACTCACTTTTGAGCGCCAACACCCTCACCGGTTTTCTGATCCTTTTGGGTGTAGTGGTCAACAATGGGATCATACTGATCGACTTTGTTCAGAGCATGCGGTCGAAAGGAATGAGAATGGCCAGAGCCATCATCGGTGCCGGATTGCTCCGGGCACGTCCCATTCTGATCACTGTGATCACTACTGCCATAGGTATGCTGCCGCTTGCCCTGGGCCAGGGAGAATATGTGGGCAGCATCGGTGCCCCCTTTGCCATCACAGTAATAGGCGGCTTGTTGTTCTCCACCCTGTTTACACTCGTGATCATTCCCACTGCCTATATGGGTATGGAAACCACCCTGCAATGGTTTAAAGGGCTTCCCTTTTGGCTTAAAACCCTCAACCGGCTTGCCCTGGTTGGAGGCATCATTCTGGCCATAACAGGGGCTGATACATTGCTCTGGCAAATGGCGGGAGTCGTCGGGGTAGTAATGGTAGTTCCGGCTTCTACCTGGTTCTTCACGGAAAGTCTGCGAAAAGCCTCCGCCGATGTCATAGACAAGGAAAGCTCTATTGTGATCCGAATCAGAAGGTTGGTGAAGATCTACGACCGGCCTTCCAGACCCCTGCGTGAATGGCTGGGTAACAAACATCTGAATGCCATTTTCGGTGACGGAAAAGAAAAAACCAGCTCTAAGGAAGAACTGATATGGCAGATCCCGTTACTCGTCTTTCTGGGCTGGTTTGCATGGTTTTACCAGAACAACGGTTTCTGGATGTTCATTATATCTGTCGCGCTGTGGTTCTTTATTTTGTTCCTGATAAAAAACATATCCGCAGATGTTGCCGGAAAACGCACAGCAAAATGGCTATCCTGGCTGCGATGGGGTACACTCAGGTTTTTCCCTTTGATCATCCTGACCATCTACCAGGTAAAATTCACCAATGTTGGGGCTACTGTCACATGGGGAATACTCACCTATCTGGTGCTGGGGGTTCATCTTACTTCAAAGTACCTGAAGGAGAAACAGGTAAACACTGCCCGTCTGACGGGACGCTTTAAAGGCCTGAGGAAATTATGGATCAATTTCGTACGTGCCATACCGCTTATAGGGCGGGAACGTAAACCATTCAAGGCCTTGAAGAGCGTTAGCATGGACATCCGGCCGGGTATGTTTGGGCTGCTGGGGCCCAACGGTGCAGGAAAAACAACCCTGATGCGTGTGATCTGCGGTGTACTGGAACAAAGCTATGGCAAGATCACGATCAACGGGGTAGATACACTGGAAAAACGAGAGGAGCTGCAGGGGCTGATTGGCTATCTGCCACAGGAATTTGGCATGTATGAAAATATGACGGCAAGGGACTACCTCGATTATCAGGCCTTGCTGAAGGGTGTAAACGACCCGGATACACGCAGAGAAAGGGTGGATCATGTACTACGCTCTGTTCATATGATTCAGAATGCCAACAAAAAGATTGGCTCGTTCTCAGGGGGTATGAAACAAAGGATAGGCATCGCCCAGGTGTTGCTCAATCTGCCCCGTATCCTGGTGGTGGATGAACCCACAGCCGGCCTCGATCCACGGGAACGCATCCGGTTCAGGAACCTGCTGGTCGAGCTGAGCCGCGACAGGGTAGTGATCTTTTCCACCCACATCATAGAGGATATTGCCAGCTCATGCAGCCAACTGGCGGTGCTGAGCAATGGAGAGCTTAAGTACTATGGCAAACCCACAGAAATGGCTTCGCTGGCAAAAGACAGGGTATGGCAATTCGATGTTCCCGCCGAACAGTTTGAAGGACTGTCATCCCGCCTGAAAATAGTGCATCATATGCGCAAAGGCGATAACATCAGGGTAAGGGTGGTCAATCCGGAAAAACCATTGGAGCATGCAAAGAATGTAACTCCTGTGCTTGAAGATGCCTATTTGTGGCTACTGAACTTCAGTGAAAGGGATCAAAAAGGTAAAAATAATCAAGAACACTAACCACGGAAAAAATGGCACACCCGATAAAAAAGGGGTTTATTAACTCCCTCCAGATAGTACGGCACAACCTGAAGATCATCTTCGGCGACAAGTTCCCCTATTTCCTGATGGGGGCCTTCGCCATCTTCATCTTCATCGTGCTGATCAATTTGTTCGGTAACGATCCGGTCTCTGCTGAATCGATATATTCCCTGCTGGTATTTGAAGGCATCATCGTGGTGTTCTTCCCTACCGTTTATGCAGTTCAAAACGATATTGACAAGGGTACAATAGAGATCCTCTTTGGCATACCCAATTACCGGTTCAAGGTATGGCTGGTACGCCTGCTGATCGCCTTCCTGGTATGCTGGACCATTCTCTTCGTTCTGGCAGTTTTGTGCTATTTCGCACTGGTCAGTTTCCCTGTCGGCACCATGACCTATTATGCGATCTTTCCGGTATTTGCTCTCGGAAGTCTGGGATTTCTTCTGGCCACGTTGGTAAAGAGCGGCAACAGTGCTGCGGTGGTGGGCATCATCATCGGACTGGGGCTGTGGCTGCTCTCGGAGGTATTGTCGCAAAGCCAGTGGAATGTCTTCCTCAATCCCTTTGATGACCCCGACATGGCCGGGCAGATATGGGAGTCTACCATCCGCAAGAACCGCATATTCCTGTTCGTTGCAGGGATAGTCTTTACGGTAGGCGGACTGCTGGGTTTGCAGAACAGGGAAGGGTTTATGCAGTAGAATTGTTTGACAGGAGTTTGATCGTTTGACAGGAAGTTGATGGTTAGGTCATTTATTGTCATTTAGTGATTAATTCGGTGGTTATTCAATTGTAATTTTCTTCATTTAAAGTGGTTAATAACTTTTTATTATATGGCCAAGTCAAATGGTAAATCACTTATATCGCGAAGCCGTCTGCTGTCAATCATCATATTTATCATATCCAATTGATCTTCATTGTCCAGTTCTTTTAATGCTTGTTTGAGTTCATATAAAGCAATATGATATACACAATCCAAATCTCCTGTGCCCAGAGCAAGTGTAGATATACGTGTTGGTAAAGGTTCTCCCGTTACAGCTACGATATGAGGCAATTTACCTTTTCTGTTCCTTATAAGATTCAATGCTTCTGTTCTCGTGTTTTGAGATCTGTCACTACGTATGGTAAATTTACATGATATACTTGCATGAAGGAGTTCAATACCTTCATTGTTTATATTTCTCAATGGAGTTAAAGAAGCAATATTGTCTGTTTTTTTTATTACAATCTTACGTTTATTAATTTCATTATCTTCAATTGGCTTTCGTGTAACCACAATATCCGGCTGTACAATATATCCACTACCTAAAGTGGAAGCTAAAGTTCTATTATCTTTAATAATTTGCTCTAAATGCTCTAAATGTTTGTATTGATCATAGAGTGAAATAACACTGTTTACCCGATAATTCCAATCACCAGGTCTTAAATGATTAATTGCGTTAAAGGCCTCTTTAATATACTGTCTCGTTTCTATTTCAAATAATGTTCCTGCTGTTTGTCCTACAAGTTTTTCATAATTTAAATCACAATCAAAAGCTTCCACAATCTTCCAGGCTACATTTTTACTGGTATCACTGCTAACATCAGCAAAATTAGGATAATAAAAATTTTTAGACTTCCTTATTCGGATTATTTTACTGCATAATGCCTTGTGATAATTATTTCTAAGATCTTTTAACATATTTTTCATTGTTTATAGAAACTGATAACATATTCTATATGCATCCTTTTTTCAATTTGTGATAGATTATTAATTTTTGTTCCAACTGGCATCATTCGTTTATTTCTGTCCAAATTTCTCATCCAGATAGCAGGTACCTCAAAACCAACTTCGTTGCCAATCTCAGGCAAGCATTTTTGCAATTCCGTATTAATACCTTTTAGATTAGAATTACCAACCACAACTATAGCAACAGAATTATTCTCTAGCACTCTATACATTTCAGAAAGCACTTTGCTCATTTCAGTAAAATATCTATGTAATGCGCGAGATTTTTTCGAGTCAATTTTTTGCAATTCAATAATTTTCTTTTGTACCTGAGCAGGTAATTCACTAAAAGAGAAACCTGATACTGACTCACCTCCTATATATTCACCTCTAATTTTTGATAAATCGTCCATTTCAAATCCCAACCAAATCAAACTAAATTTATGAGCCCTCATATAATCAATAGCGGTAGAAGCATAAGGAGGAGAAGTAACAATTAAATTAACTTTTTCATTACTTATCGGAAGATTTTGTGAATCTGCATGCTGTATGACTGCATTACCTGGTAATTGATCAAAAACTGCATATACATTTTCTTTTAAATTATGCTTAAAAAGCTCAAAAGCTGATCGGATTTTCTTAGTTAAGATTTTTTGTCTTTTTTCAGTATATCTATCTAGGTTATTCTCATACAATAATTTATTATTTGAATTTAATACCTTCTTTGCTTTATGTGGACGAGTATGTGCAAGATCTAATGCAAGTGATACTCCACCGGTTTTAGTGATTATTGTTGACGAAAATACTACTTTTAGAAAGTTTCTGATTTTTTCATTATTAATTTGCTCAATTGAATATAATAAAGAAGTAAGTTCATAAATGGTTTGTGGTGCAAACCAATATTCTATAAATTTTTTTGATTTATCACTAAATTTTGAATCATAAATGTTTTCAATTTCATCTTTCTTATCATGAAATAAATGATACGAATCTTGTAAGACCCGATTTCCACATTCAATTAATTCTCTCTTATTATATGACTGTGTTTTAACCTTTACGATTAAAATGGATAAAGGGTCTAAATCGCATCCAATTGAATTTCTATTTTTTCCTATAGCTTCCAAAATTGTAGTTCCTGACCCCATCATTGGGTCTAAAACTGTTTGTCCTGGTTCTGTCAAGTATTCAATAAAAATCTCCGGAAGCTGAGGGGGAAACTTTGCAGGAAAAGCATGCAATCCATGAATACCATTACCTGACTTCTTTCTGTGATAATTAAAGTCCTCATCCAATAAAGATTTTAATATCTCCTTTTTATCATTAGATTTAATAATCCTTTTCTTCTCGAATTCAAAATCAAAAAGCTCCTTCATCACTAAATATTAGGTTAATGTTTAACAAATCCAATTATAAAAGTAATTCCAAAAATTAGAACTGCAAAATTATTGATGATGAAGTTATCTACAATTTTTTAAGACTCAAAAGACTTGGCTTTATATATAAGTATTGGATAAAAAATCGCGATAAACCCCACCGTTTACTCAAACCCTTGTTATAAAACTTAGTGCATGTATATCCTCCAATTTTTGTGTACACTCGAGATTCCTCTATAGTATCAGCCACAATCCTGTTTCAGTAAGTCACGATATTATTCAGGATCAGGAATCCTCCACTCACTCTTCGCCTCTTGTGGCATCATCCCAGTCATCCGTTCTGAAAGATGAAGCCGGCAACAGATTCGTATCATAAAGTGTCCCGACGACCCAGTTGCGCCAGGCATAACGCACTGCTACGGGATCGGGGACCTCATCGCTTTTTACAAGTACCTCACTGCGGTTTACAATTTTGGCATCTGCCGGATAAAACACCTTATCCTCTCCTGCAATCTCAAATCCCTTTAACCCATCGTGTGCATAAAGGCCATTCTCCGCATTGTCAAATTTTAAAACGATGGCGCTGTCTTTTACCTCATGCGATGTATAGACCGGGGAGGCGCCATCCACATTTTTGTAGCCATAGGTTTGACTGAGCGCATTGAACAGCAGCCTTTCAGCCACCTCCTTCTTCTTCGGTGGATGAATGCAATCGGGCTCCCCGATATCCAGGGTAACAGCCATACCCGAATTGGGTATCAGGTCCAGGCACTCTAACTGCACCTCACGAATGAAAGCAGAATTTTCGGATGTGGAAAACGCATCGTTTCCGCCATACATGTAGGGTGCAATTTGTACATAGTAAAACGGAAAATTGCCAATCTCCCATCGGTTCCGCCAGTCCTTTACCATCGCGGGAAAAAGCTCTTTATACTTTTCGGGCTCCATGCGGTTGGATTCCCCCTGATACCAGAGTGCTCCCTTTATCCGGTAAGGGATCAGGGGGTGAATCATCGAATTGTAAAGTGCGGTAGGAATATGGTTGGTGTTTTCTTTGATATCTGTTTCTTCAAGATCAACCTCCTGGTAATCGCTCATCACTTCCTTGCTGATCCAGGCCTGAACGGAACTGCCTCCCCAGGAAGTGTGGATCATGCCCACAGGCACATCCAGGATCTCCTGCAATTGCTTGCCAAAGAAATAAGCTACAGCGCTGAAACCCCAGACATTCTGCGGTGAGGCCTGTTGCCACGCTTTATATTCTTCAACATCTTTTAATGGCGTTTTCGAACCGATCCGGTCTACAGTAAACAGCCGTAAATCCGGGTTTGCAGACTTTGCCGTCGCCATCCCGGAGCCATAAGTGGGCTGGCCGGTATAACCCCTGAGAGGCTGCTGCATGTTGGATTGTCCGGAACACAACCAGACTTCCCCAAAAACTACATTCCCAAGGGTAATGTTCGAATCTTTGCTCTTAATTTGAATGGTCTGGGCCTTCCTGCTGTTGGTTGTTTCCACTTCAACACGCCAATCACCGTTATCATCTGCCTGAACATTCAAGTCTTCATTCAACCAGGAAGTTTCAATGGTGATGTTCTCATTCGCATCAGCCCAGCCCCA
>JBKGZA010000114.1:0-10599 GCA_046545815.1 Bacteroidales bacterium | reverse complement strand
CCGACGAGACAGCTACCTTCGCTGACCGGATAGCTACCCATGCCGACCAGATAGCTACCCTCACTAACGAGACAGTTACCCTATCT
Organism: Bacteroidales bacterium; assembly: GCA_046545815.1. GTDB lineage: Bacteria > Bacteroidota > Bacteroidia > Bacteroidales > UBA12077 > JAGXLC01. The sequence goes on along the minus strand of JBKGZA010000114.1, from coordinate 10,513 downwards.
GACCAGATAGCCACCCTCACCGACAAGATAACTACCCTCGCAAAGGAGACAGCTATGCTTACAGACGAGGCAGCCACCTTTACCAACGAGACAGCCAGTCTCACAAAGGAGACAGCTAACCTTATTGACGAGACAGTTACCCTTGCCAACGAGACAGCCACCCTTGCGGCCTAGACAGCTACCTTCACAGACCAGACAGCACCCTTACCGGTGAGTCAGCCACCCTCACTAAAGAGATAGCCACCACTTTTAACAGGATTTCGTGTCCCTGCCCCGTCAGAATACGGGATTGGTGGTGGCAATAAACCTTTTTATACTGAACTTATGGTTGTTTTCCTGTTAATGATTATCCATACTTAAAGTTCTGCAATTAATTTTTCCATCAAAAGGGTCATATGTGGCTCCGCTTTTTCTGCTAAACTTTGTACCTCTTCATGTGTGATTTTTTTAATTTTCCCTGGCACACCCAGATCGGTAATCACGGATACTGCAAAACAGGGAAGATCCATGTGCCTGGCAACAATGACTTCCGGTACGGTAGACATCCCAACAGCATCACCACCAATGCTTCTGAAATATTCATATTCTTTGGGAGTTTCCAGGGTTGGCCCGGAAGTTGCCACGTAACATCCTTTCTGTATATTTATCCGGTGTTCGGCAGCTATTTTTTCTGCCTTCTCTATAAGATTTCTGTCGTAGGGTTCACTCATATCCACAATCCGGGGGCCCAGTTCATCAATATTTTCGCCGATTAGCGGATTGGGCAGCAAATTGATATGGTCGTTAAGGATCATCAGGTCTCCGATTTCAAATTCAGGATGTATTCCACCGCTGGCATTGGAAACAAACAGGTACTGAATTCCCAGAAGTTTCATGGCGCGGACCGGGTAGGTCACCTCATGCATGGAGTAACCTTCATAATGATGAAAGCGGCCCTGCATGGCGATAATCTTTCTGTCTCCCAACTCTCCAAAGATTAGTCTGCCATGATGCCCTTCTACTGTAGATTCCGGAAAGCCCGGTATTTCTCTGTAAGGTATTGTGGTATGGATACGAATGTCCTTAGTCATACCTCCCAGGCCTGTTCCCAGAATAATACCTGTTTCTGGCTTCCCGTTGATTTTATTCCGGATATAGGAAGCTGTGTTTTCTATTTTTTCTAACATACTCAAGAATTTGCCCGTTGAAATTACTGGTTCGGTTATTTAAAAACTTAATCTCTATAGGAATATAATACACATGGGGTTTCAGTTCATCGGGAAAATCCTGCAGTTCCCGAATCCTTGTGGCATCCTTTTCTGTAGTCACAATGGCCTTCTTCCCTCCCATCCTATTAAAACTTCGTTTGATCTTTTTGATCTCCTTTTTGGTATAGAATTTATGATCAGGAAATTGAATCCTCCGGATGTGGCTGGAATACGTTTTCTCTATATGGGTGTTAAGCAATGAGGGGTTGGCAATCCCGGTAACAAGCAGTATGTTGGTATTCTGGTCAAGGGCTGGCTCATTGCCGGTAGATTCTGTGTCTTCCTGATATGCTCCGAATACTTTCCGTGGTTTGTCGTATTGATAAGTAGTGAAAAACACGCTTTGATAAGGATATGGCCTGAGCTTTTTCAACAGCACCCTTCTTTGTATGGGCTTCAGGTTGGCTGGCGACTTGGTAACGATGATGATGCTCGCCCTTCTTTTCTCATGGGAGGGCTCCCTTAAATTACCCAGCGGGAGCAAAAAATCTTTGCTGATGGGCCGGTTGTAGTCAATTAATAAGATGGAAAGGTTTACTTTTATCTTTCTGTGTTGGAAAGCATCATCCAGAAGTATCAGGTCAAGGTCTGGTATCTCCTCCCTCAGTGATTGAACTCCTTTTACCCGGTTCCGGTCCACTGCCACCGCAATGTCAGGAAACTTGCGCTTGATTTGCAAAGGTTCATCCCCGGCCTCTTTAACTGTTGAATCTTTGGTAACCAATTGAAAACCCCTGCTTTTTCTTTTGTATCCCCTGCTTAGGGTAGCCAGGTTAAATTCTTTCCTGAGCAGTTCCGCCAGGTATTCAATATGCGGGGTTTTGCCTGTACCCCCAACGGTAATGTTCCCAACCGAGATCAAGGGCATTCTAAATGAACGCGAAGACAATATATTGTGATCATACAGCTTATTTCTGATAAAAACCAGAATGCCGAAAATAATACTTAATGGAAAGAGAAGAAAGGCTAACGCGATTCTTAGATTTTTCATTTATTGCTTTATTTAATGTCCCCAAAATTAAAAAAACCCTATCAACAAAGGCCATTATAGCTTTTAAAGCATATTCTCCTTTATTGTATCGCTTCAAACCTTTGAAAATTCAAATTATATGTGCATACCAGGCTTGCAATACTTTATATAACAGCTCAAAGCAAAAAACCACAAATCTTTATCAAAAGATTTGTGGTTTTCCTCCCCAAAACAAATTTGCCATTCTCTTACCCCCGAAAAAAGGAGTCAATTCTGGCTCCAATTAAAACTTCCAAACCTCGATTTACTGCTGTTGGGGGACCTGTTCTTGTTGTTGAGGCATGAACTCTTCCAGGCGCTTCTGCAATTCCTTATCTGTCCTTAAGGCTTTGTTAATTTCCATATAGCGCTCTTCTGTCATTTCATAATCTTCCAGAATTGCGGTCATCTTTTTATCCATCTTTTGTTGTTCCTCTTCAACTACCTTCTGAACAGCGGAATAAGCCTCCTCTTCTTCATCTGTCATATCGACTTCCTCACCCTGCTGTTGTGCCTGAGAGATTTCCTGATACCGTTTCATTTCCAAATCAGGATTATCTTCAATTGCCTTAACGACAACACCTTGTGCCTCCTTTTGTACCTTTTGCGATTCTTGCATAATGTTGGCAAAGTTCTCCAATTCACTATCGCTCACTTCTATCTCTGGCTGTTGATCCTGGCCTTGTTCAGGAACTTGGGCCTTAAGGCTAACAGACGAGATCACTAATGCAAAAATAACAGCTAAACTGAATAAATTTCTAATTTTTCTCATAGTTACAAATCTTTAATAATTAAAATTATTAGCAAAGTAAATAAATAACCTGGCAGAGATAAAAATTTAAAAGTTAAAAATAGTTTAATAAAGAGACGATAAAGTTAAAATTAGTTAATCCACCAATAAAGTGTCTTTGGGTTATGAAACCGGAAACTATATATATATTTTTTGTTTCCGCAGTTTTTTATTTTACATTTGCGCAATGAATAAAGAATATCAACATATCATTGAAAAAGCCAGTGATCTCTACAATCAATATGGAATCAAGAGCGTGACAATGGATGACGTAGCCAGAGAACTGGGAATGTCAAAGAAAACCCTTTACAAATATGTTGCCAATAAAGATGACTTGGTGGATCATTTTGTAGGCCATTTGACAGAAATACGCAAATGCAATTTTGCAGATATAAGAAAACAAGATTTAAATGCCATTGAAGAACTTTTTGCCGTAAACGAACATGTGATTGAAATGTTGAAGAATTATAATCCTTCTACTGAATTTGACCTCAAAAAATATTACCCGGATCAATACAAAAAATTAAGAAGTCGTAGGCAGAGTAATATGTATCAGGCAGTTATTGAAAATATTGAAAAAGGCAAAAGTGAGGGCCTCTACAGGAGGGAATTGAATGAAGACATCATTGCCAGAGTGCATGTTAGCCGTATCGAAAATAGTTTTGCCAATGAAATGTTCACCATTGAGGAATTAACCTCATGGAAATTCATCCGGGAGATGATGATGTATCATGTCCATGGTATTGCAAGTGATAAGGGGATAAAATTTTTTAACATAAAATTGAAAGAATTTGAAAACAAAAAAGACATATACTAAAATCACACCAATATGAAGTCAAGCATGATAAAAACAGCGCTTATTTTATCCATATCTGTGCTTTCGGTCGGTTTGTCGCTTGCCCAGGAGGAAGGAGACACAATGAAATTCACTTTGAAGGAGGCACAGGATTATGCCATGGAACACAACACCGAGGTTCAGAATTCTGAGATTGACGTAAAGATATCGGATAAAGAAGTGTGGGAGACCACGGCAAGGGGCCTCCCGCAGTTGAGTGCCAGCGGCTCCTATAACAACAACCTGAGCTTATCCACTCAACTGTTTCCCAATTTTATTGAACCCACCATTCTTAAGGTTCTTATGGAAGAAGGCGTTATTGATCCGCAGCCCATACCCGATCCCGAAAAAATTGAGGTTCAGTTTGGCAGCCAGCATACGTTTAACGGAAGTTTATCAGTAAACCAGCTAATTTTCAGTGGACCCTACATTGTCGGTCTTCAGGCGGCAAGAGTTTATAAGGATCTTTCTCAACAGAAGTATAAAAAATCCAGGCAGGAAACAAAGGCCAATGTAGCACGCACCTACCATTCCATTTTGTTAACCAGGCGAAACATCGAAATTTTGGAAAAAAACCTGGAAAATCTCAAAAAATCCCTGAAAGATTCACGTGCGCTTCATGAGAACGGTATGGCAGAAATAACAGAAGTGGAAAAAATCCAGATATCGGTATCTTCGCTGAAAAATTCAATCAAAACAACAAAACGTCAGTTGGAAAAGTTTCATAACCTCTTAAAAATTCAACTGGGCGTAGCTCTGGACCGGCCCTTAAAACTCACCCAGCCTCTTCAGGAAATCCTTATGGAAACGGCCATCAATGAAACAGTGCAAGAAGAATTTAATGTTTCAGAGAATGTGGACTATCAATTAATGAATACCCAGGTAGATCTATCCGAGTTGGATCTGGAAAGAGAGAAAGCCCAATTCCTTCCAACCCTTTCAGCCGTGTATAATTTTCGTGAAAACGCCATGAGGGACAAGTTCAATCCACTGGATTCCGAAGGCAAATGGTATGAATCCAGCATGCTGGGTTTTGAACTGAGCTTTCCCTTATTCAACAGCGGACAGAAAATTTCAAGGGTACAAAAGGCCAAACTGAATCTGAAAAAAACAAAAAACAATCTGGCCAATACTAAAAAAAATCTGACAAACAGCTATATACAAGCTAAAAACAATTACGAAAGCGCATATGAAAAGATGCAGACTTCCAGGGAAAATATGAAACTGGCACAAAAGGTATACAACCGGGTATCTAAAAAGTTCTCGGAAGGAATGGCCAGCAGCATGGAGCTAACTCAGGCAAACAGAGACTATCTGGATACAGAATCGAATTATATCAATGCAGTGGTAGAACTATTGAATGCCAAAACAGAACTGGAAAAAATCAGAAACGAATTGTAATAACCCTTTATTAAAATTTGGAAGAAATGAAAAAACTTATTGTATTCATCCTTGCATTGGCAGTTATATCTTGTAGTAAAGAATCCGGCAGGGAAGAACTCAGAAATAAAATAGCTCAATATAAAAAAGAAAAAAATGAGTTTCAGCAGAAGATCAATCAACTGACCAACGAATTGGAAACCAAAGGTGGAGAAACTCCGGGAACCGCTCAAATACCCGTAGTTGTTAAAGAAATGGAACCCGAACAATTCAGCCACTACATCAATGCCAATGGTACTGTTGAGGCCGTACAGGAAGCTTTTATCAGCCCCGAAACCAATGGTCAGATCACAGCCATTTATGTTGAAGAAGGGGACCGTGTAAAAAAAGGTAAGCTGATGGCCAAATTAAATACCAGCGTAATAGAAAGCAATATAGAAGAGGCAAAGACCAACCTTGAGCTTGCAAGGGAAACTTTTCAGAAACAAAAGCGGCTGTGGAAAGACAGCGTGGGTTCAGAAATGCAGTATCTCGAAGCCAAAAACAGAACGGAAAATCTGGAAAATCGCCTGAAAACGCTGAGAGAGCAGCTCGATATGTCGGAAATAAGGGCTCCCTTTGATGGTATTGTTGAGGAGATCAACCAGAAAACAGGTGAACTCGGAACTCCCGGGGCACAATTATTGCACTTGGTTAACCTGAAACAACTGAAAGTAAAAGCAACACTTGCCGAACAATATATGTCGGGAGTACAGAAGGGAGATTCTGTCAAAATCCGGTTTCCTGCATTCCCCAATACTGTTAGAACGGTTCCTGTTACCAGAAAAGGTCAGGTAATTGATAAAACCAGCAGAACATTCACCGTAGAGGCCAGAATTGACAATGAAAATGAAAAAATCAAACCCAATCAGATCTCTGTGATGAATGTGAGGAACTATACAAAGGACAGCGCGCTTGTAATACCCTCCAATGTGATCAAACAGGATATGGAGGGAGATTATGTATACATTCTGCAGGAAAAACAAGACGCAAAGGTAGCCCATAAGGTCTATATCGAGACCGGAAGGTCCCATAACAACCAAACCATGTTAACAGATGGTGTTGAACCTGGTCAGAAGGTAATCACCTCAGGGTACACCCAGGTCTCCGAGGGAATCAGGGTAAATGTCAAACAAAAGGAAATGTTTGCCGAATAGCGAGTTTTCGAAATAAAACCTCAGAAAATCACTAAATAATGGCTAAAGAAAACGATACATTGCTAAAAAAAGTAGACAAAGAATTTAAGCTTACCACACTTGCACTGAACAACAGGAATACCATTTTGCTTTTGGCATTGGCCATTCTGGGCTTTGGTATCTATTCATACAGAACCCTCCCCAAGGAACTAACTCCTGAAGTGGTCATTCCTACCATTATGGTTCAAACACCTTATGGAGGGAATCCGCCGATTGACATTGAAAATCTGATTACCCGGCCCCTTGAGAAAGAGATTGAAAGCGTTGACGGAATTGAAGAAATCAACTCGACTTCCTCCCAGGGCTTTTCTTTAATTCTGGTTGAATTTAGCACAGATGTAAACATTGAAAAGGCTCTGCAGGACGTCAAAGATGCTGTTGACAAAGCCGAAAGAGAACTGCCCGATGATCTTCAGAATGACCCTTCTGTACAGGATATAGATTTCTCGGAATTCCCGATCATTAACATCAATCTTTCGGGAAATTATAGTATTGATGCTCTGAACAATTACGGTGAATACTTTCAGGATGAGATTGAAGAAATCCCACAGATTTCCAGTGTCGATATTCAGGGGGTGAATGATAAAGAGATTAAAGTAAATGTTTATCCCCACAAGATGGAAGCCACGGGCATTAGCTTCAGAGACATACAAACCGCCATTGAAAATGAAAACATTACCATGCCCGGAGGTGAACTAAGATTCAACAGAACCACACGTTCCATCAGGACAATAGGAGAATTTGAAGATGTAAAAGAGATCAGAAACATCATCGTTCAAAATACCGATGACAACTTGGTTTATCTGAAGGACTTGGCCCACGTAAGTATGGGCTATGCTTATCCCGACAGTTATTCCAGGCTTGACAGGAACCCTGTTGTTTCCCTGCAGGTTATCAAAAAAAGCGGTGAAAATCTGCTTGCTGCCACAGAACAGATATTTGACATTCTGGACCGGGCAGGGGAGGATCATCAGGTGCCGGAGGACCTGAAGATCAACATAACAAACGACCAAAGTGATATGATCCGGCAGCAATTGAACAATCTGGAAAATTCAATCATCCTGGGCGTAATTTTTGTGATTCTTGTACTATATTATTTCCTGGGGACAAAAAACGCTTTGTTTGTGGGAACTGCCATCCCCATGTCTATGTTGCTTTCCTTTATTGTATTGACTTTAATGGCAGGCAGAATCAACATGATTGTTCTTTTCTCCCTTATCCTGGCCCTTGGACTTCTGGTGGACAATGCCATCGTAGTGGTGGAAAATATTTACCGTTTTGTGCACGACAGGGGATATAAACCATACGACGGCGCACGCCAGGCAGTTGGTGAGATAGCCCTGCCAATCATCACTTCTACCATCACCACCCTTTCCGCCTTCCTGCCTCTTGCTTTTTGGGGTGGAATTACAGGCGAGTTCATGAAAAACCTGCCCATCACTTTGATCATTGTACTGACCTCTTCATTGTTTGTGGCGCTGGTGATTATACCCGTACTTGCTGCCACTTTCATTAAATACGGCAAAATGCGGAATGACGGGAAAATTGACAAACAAAAAAATTACCGCATTGTGGTTGTGATGGCTGCAATAGCGGGAGTATTCTACCTGATTGGAACCTATACCATTGCCAATATTCTTCTGATCATTTCGCTTATCGTATTTTTAAATGCCCTGTTCTTTCACAGGGCTCAGTATCTGTTTCAAAATGTATTTCTGGTGCGGCTGGAAAATGCCTATTTAAAACTATTGCAGTTTGCACTTCATAAAAAAAATCCGGTCAAATTTTTTGCAGGCACCTTCATTGCTTTGATATTGGTTATCATTTTCCTGGGCTTTCGTCAGCCCGATATATTGTTTTTCCCGGAAAATGAACCGGATTATATCAACGTAAGAGCTGAGTTGCCTGTAGGTGCCGACATTAAAGCTACCGACTCTTTAATGCATGTCATGGAAGATGACATTATTGAGTATCTTGAACCGAACAGCAAAATTGTGGAGTCGGTGCTCACAACAGTCGGAAGCGGAGCCGGTGAAGGTATTACTGCCAGCGGAACCCCCAACGTGGGACTCACCACCATATCCTTTGTAGATTACGAATTCCGGGAAGGGATGAACACATCCAATATTATGGCAGAGCTGAGCGATTATCTGATGGGAAGATATCCCGGTGTTCAGCTATCCGTTGAGAAAAATCAGATGGGACCGCCCACGGGAAACCCAATTAATATTGAAATCAGCGGGCAGGATTTTAACCGGCTGATTCAGCTCACGGATTCCGTCAGGCAAAGGATTGAGCGGGAAAATATACCGGGTATAGAAGACCTGAAAATGGATCTGGATGTAGGAAAACCTGAGGTGCTGGTTCGTATCGACAGGGAAAAAGCCAGGAGATTCGGGCTTTCCACTATGCAAATCGCCAATCAGATAAGAACCTCCCTGTTCGGCAGGGAAATCTCCGACTTCAAGGTGGGGGAAGAAGACTACCCCATCCAGCTCAGGATGCAGGAACCCGAGAGATACGATTTATCAACCCTGATGAACCAGAAACTGACATTGCTCAATAACGGAGAAGTGGTTAACATCCCTATATCTTCCGTAGCCGACTTGGAATACAGTACGACTTACGGAGCCGTTAAACGAAAAGACATGGACCGGGTAATCACTTTGTATTCAAATGTATTGGAAGGATACAATGCCACAGAAATCAATGACCAGCTTAAAACTATATTAGCCAATTACAACATGCCGGAAGGATATAATTATGAATTCACCGGTGAACAGGAGGAACAGCAGGAATCCACGGATTTCCTTATCCGGGCCCTGATCATCGCAGCAGTGCTTATTATGATTATTCTGGTGACCCAATTCAACTCATTGGTTAAGCCACTGATCATCATTTCAAGTGTAGTTTTCAGTACAATAGGGGTCTTCCTGGGCATTGGAATATTCAACATGGATATTGTGGTGGTAATGACAGGTATCGGCATAGTTTCACTGGCGGGTATTGTGGTGAACAATGCCATTGTTCTGGTCGATTATATTGAGCTTTTGAAAAAAAGAAAACGCAAAGAGCTGGGCCTGGAAGAAGATGCGTATTTGCCTTCCCATGAGGCCACCGAATGCGTGGTTAAGGGAGGCAAAACCCGTCTGCGTCCGGTATTGCTTACTGCCATTACCACAATCCTGGGTCTTTTGCCCCTGGCCATAGGACTGAATATGGATTTTGGTACCCTGCTGAGTGACTTTGAACCCCAAATATATTTCGGAGGGAACATGGTCAAATTCTGGGGTCCGATATCCTGGACCGTCATATTTGGCCTTACCTTTGCTACTTTCCTGACTCTCGTTATCGTACCAGTGATGTACCGTATTTCAATTGTAATTCAAAAGAAATTGCTGAAGCTTTTCAATATGGAACATAAAATAACTGATGTCTCAACTCAGTGATTCTGCAACCTTCTGGGAGAAAATAATATCCTGAACAATAATTGAATGATGGTATCCGTATTTTATTTCGAAAAATATTGAATACTTTTGTGCATTAAAGCATGCTGTTATGGCCATAAGATTTTTTTATCTGCCCAGAGGCAGAAAATATAATTATCAGCCCCGCTTTTATGACGAGCGAAAAGAGGAGCTGGAAAGAAGGAAGCGCCGGATCGACCGGGAGTTAGGACTTGAAGAGGATGAAGCAAACAAAGATGTTTATATTCCCCAAATCAGGGGAGAAATGCGCCGCCACTTAAAGGTAGCCAACAAAAAACGAAAAAGAATTTCTACCTCCATAATGTTGGTTGTTCTGGCATTTTTGATGTTCCTCATGTATATGCTTTTGCGGATCTGAGAAAGAAAACTGTAAATGGCAGATATCATACAGGTATTACCCGATTCGGTAGCCAACCAGATTGCAGCCGGTGAAGTTATCCAGCGACCTGCTTCTGTAGTTAAGGAATTGATGGAAAATGGCATTGATGCCGGAGCCTCCGACATCAAGGTAGTGGTTAAGGATGCAGGT
>JBKGZA010000113.1:0-10613 GCA_046545815.1 Bacteroidales bacterium | reverse complement strand
ACAGGAGATCCCCGCCATCGGGATGGGCACTTTTGCCTCTGAGAACTATACAGCCGAAGAAGTCGCCGGGGCTGTAGAAGAAGCCATTAAGATGGGTTACAGGCATATTGATTGTGCCGCGGTTTACGGCAACGAAAAGGAGATAGGTGAAGTGCTGAACTACCTTTTCAAGGAAGGGGTTGTAGAAAGAAAGGACTTATGGATCACCTCCAAGCTATGGAATGACAAGCATGCAGAGGAGGATGTTATCCCTGCCTGCAAGCAGTCCATCGAAGACCTGCAGGTGGGCTACCTGGATTTGTACCTCACGCATTGGCCGTTTCCTAACGCCCATCCGCCGGGAGCTGATATCGAATCCCGGGATCCCAATGCCCAGCCGTACATTCATGAAAATTACATGAAAACCTGGCGACAGATGGAAAAGCTGGTCGATCAGGGACTGGTCAGGCACATTGGTACATCGAACCATACCATCGCGAAGATGACCCGGCTTCTGCATGATGCAAGGATCAAACCGGTGGCCAATCAAATGGAGCTCCATCCACACTTTCAGCAAGCCGAGCTCTTCAGGTTTTTGATCAACAATGGCATTCAACCCATTGGATTCAGCCCCTTAGGTTCACCCAAACGGCCTGAAAGGGACCGCACAGAAAAAGATACCGTGGATATTGAAGACCCGGTAATTGTTCAGATCGCAGAAAACCATGGGATCCATCCGGCACTGGTCTGCCTTAAATGGGCGGTACAACGGGGACAAATACCCATACCATTTTCTGTAAAACACGAAAAGTTATACAGCAACTTAGAAGCTGTCACCGAAGATTATCTTACTGAAGAGGAAATGACACAAATTGCCGGCATTGACAAAAACTGCCGCCTAATCAAGGGTCAGGTGTTCCTGTGGAAAGACAATCAAAGCTGGGAAGATCTATGGGATCCACACGGAAGGATTACGCCACCTTAGTACCTTACCGGTCAAATTCTTGCTATTTTTGCCAAAACTTGTCCGGTAAGGTACTGTGATTGGATGATTGAGGATTGAATGCTTACCCGCAAGGCAGGCGAACTGCCCGCACGCTGTCGCTGAAGCTTTAGCGTAAGCAACCGAAACAGAGTGGAGGTGGGATTGAATGGTCCAGTGATTGAATGCATGAATGATTAAATTAAGTGAATAAGAAATATGCTATAAAAACTCCATTCCACCTGCTTTGGATATGAAGATCAAAACTCACAAAAAAGATATTCAGTATTTTATTTTTAGTGAAATTTCGTGTTTTGGTGCTTTGGTGGCAAAAAAAACTTTTTTAGACCGGCCTAAACAATAGATTTTATTTTATCACCCTAAAATCAATAAAGATGAACCAAAAACTCACTATCCTCCTGATCCTTATGACAGCCTTGCTTCTTGCTATGGGCTGCCAGGAAAAAGCGAAAAAACAGTATGAGCCGACGTGGGAATCGCTGAAGACACACGAATTACCGGAATGGTTCGACGATGCCAAGCTGGGTATCTTCATTCACTGGGGCATCTATTCTGTGCCCGCCTATAAGAATGAATGGTACCCCCGTTTTATGTACACCGAAGGGCATGAAATCTATCAACACCATACCGAAACGTATGCTCCGCCATGGGAATTCGGATACAAGGATTTTCTGCCCGATTTCACAGCGGAAAACTGGGATCCGGAACGGTGGGCACAACTCTTCAAAGAAGCCGGTGCACGTTATGTAGTTCCAGTAGCTGAGCACCATGACGGCTTTGCCTTGTGGGACAGTGAGCTCACCGAATGGGATGCTATGGACAGAGGTCCCCGGCGCGACATAATCGGAGAGCTGGGCAAGGCAGTGCGCAGGGAGGGTATGAAATACGCCCCTTCCTATCACCGGGCGCAGAACTGGAAATACTACGAGCCCTCTTATAAACTGGCACAAAATTGTGATACAGAAGACCCGCAATATACCGGGATTGACGGTATATATCCCGAACTCCACGAACCCGGAGCCCCGCAGAGCAAAGCTTTTCTGGACAACTGGGAAGCACGCTGGAAAGAAATACAGAGAAAATACAAACCTGATTTTGCCTGGTTTGACTTTGGCTGGGGAGATACCCTATTTCATCCTTACATGAAAAGGATGATGGCCGATTACTTCAATACGGCCCAAGAATGGGGGAAAGAAGTAGCCTTCAACAACAAAACCATCCGTAACGAGCCCATGGCGCCACCCGAAGTTGGCGATTTTATCGAACTGGACCACCTTTCCATGGATTCCGTCAACAAAAGAAAATGGCAGTGCCCCACCTACATGGGAGGAGGTTCATGGGCCTACAACAAAGTGGCTACGCCGGAAGATTACAAAACAGCTAACCAACTGATCGACGAATTTGTGGACATCGTCAGCAAAAACGGGAATCTGCTGCTGAACGTGGGCCCGAAAGCAGACGGCACCATTCCGCAGATCATGAAAGACCGGCTGAAAAGCATTGGGCAATGGCTGGAAGTAAACGGGGAGGCCATCTTTGACACCGACTACTGGAAAACCTACGGAGAGGACAGCATCCGGTATACCCGTAAAGGCGAGCAGACCGTCTATGCGATCTCCATGAAGTGGCCAGAAAAAGAGATCGTGCTGAATGCTTTCAAAGATTATAAAGAATCACAGATAGAATCGATCTACATGCTTGGGCTGGATGATCCGGTCGAATGGAGCATGCAGAAGGAAGGGCTCATCATTAATCATCCACAGGAAAAGCCCTGTGAACATGCATATAGTTTTAAAATCCAAATAAAACAGTAATTTTCCTCCGGAAAATACCCTGAATCTTCAATAAAATCACAAATTACAAAACTTTTCCGGCTTATGACGGATAAATTACAAATTCGAATGTCCAATGACCCAAACCCATATCTTCTAAATCCGCAGATAGATATACCTTATAGGAATATTTGCTGTTTTGATAATTGGTATTTTAGTAATTGGTCAATATTTGTTATTTGAAATTTGGTGCTTCTAACAGCCTCAAGCTCTATAACACATTCATTAATAAACAACTTTATTAAATTATGAAAAAACTTATCTTCAGAAACCTTATCATTTTCTTTCTTGTAGTTTCCATCTGGTCTTGTAAGGAAAAGAAGAAGGAGAAGCCCAACATCCTGTTCATCTTCGCCGATGACCAGGTGTACAACACGATTCATGCCCTCGGGAACGAGGAAATACAAACACCCAACCTCGACAAGTTGGTACAGGAGGGCACCAGTTTCACCCATGCCTACAACATGGGCGCCTGGCACGGTGCGGTATGCGTTGCCTCGCGCACCATGCTGGTCACCGGAGAATTCCTCTGGAATGCGCGGGAAAGTGAAAGCAACCTGGACAGTCTTGCCGGTGAAAACCATCTGTGGAGTCAAATGCTCAGCGAACAGGGCTATGACACCTATTTCTCAGGCAAATGGCATGTCAAAGTTAACGCAGATAGCGTTTTCGATCATACCCGTCACATTCGCCCCGGTATGCCGGAAACGGTACCTGAAGCATACAATCGTCCCGTAAAAGGAGAAGAACCTCAGTGGTCTCCATACAATAAATCACTTGGTGGATTCTGGGAAGGCGGCAAACATTGGAGCGAAGTGCTGGGAGACGATGCGAAAGATTTTCTTCAGAATGCCTCCCAGCAGGAAGATCCCTTTTTCATGTATCTGGCCTTTAACGCTCCGCATGATCCCAGGCAATCACCCAAAAAATTCGTAGACATGTATCCCCGCGAGGATATAAAGGTACCCGAAAACTTTATGCCGGAATACCCTTTTAAAGAAGAGATCGGCAGTGGTGAAGATCTGAGGGACGAACGCCTGGCGCCCTTCCCGAGAACAGAATACGCGGTTAAAACCCACCGTCAGGAATACTATGCCATCATCTCCCACATGGACCGGCAGATAGGCCGCATATTGAAGGCATTGGAAGAATCCGGTAAGGCAGACAATACCTACATCTTCTTTACCGCCGACCATGGGCTGGCCTGCGGACATCACGGACTGATGGGAAAGCAAAACATGTACGACCACAGCGTCCGGGCTCCCCTGATAGTCGTTGGACCGGATATCCCCAAAGACCGAAAGCTGGATATGAACGTCTATCTGCAGGACATCATGCCGACCACACTCAACCTGGCAGGCATGGAAAAACCGGAATATGTTGAATTCAGCAGTCTGTTGCCCTATATACGGGGTGAACGAAACTCCAGCGCTTACGATAACATTTACGGAGGTTACCGTGATCTTCAGCGCATGATACGGGACGATGAATACAAGCTGATCGCTTATCCCGCTGCCGAAGAACTGCGGTTGTACAACATCCGCAAGGATCCTTTGGAAATGGACGATCTGGCAGATGAGCCGGAACAACAGGAGCGGATAGAAAGGATGTTTCATGAGCTGGAAGAGCTGAGCGTTCAGATGGGAGATACACTGAAGCTAGGGAAATATTTTCCTGAAATATAAAAATAATCAAATTACAAGCACTCTGCCTTGCCGGCAGGCAGAGTGCTTGTAATTTGGAATTTATTATTTAGGATTTTCTTACCATAACGGAAAGTTAGAAATAAAAAGGAATGAAGAAATTCCCATTCAATTCCCAAACCAGCAATACAAACTATATCAACCGTCTGAACAAGGCAAAGGTGTTGAAGCTGATCCGCAATGCAGGAGAAATATCCCGGGCGGATATTGTTAAAGAAACGGGGATATCCGCCCCTACCGTTACCCGTATTGTCGACGATCTGATCCAAAATGAAAAGCTGGTCAGGCAGGTCGGTACCGGTGAATCGAAAGGGGGACGACCGCCCAAGATCGTTCAGTTCAACGCGGAAAACAACCTCATCATTGGCCTGGACTGGGGCCGGACGCACATCTATGCCACCCTTTCTAACCTGAATGCCGAAACCCTCTATGAAACCGATACCCCCACCGAAGCCAGCCAGGATTTTAACAAAGATCTCCAGAAACTTTATTCGATCATTGAACAACTGGTTGGAAAGTCAGGCATTGACGAGCGCAAGCTGGCCGGTATCGGTATTGCTGCCGCAGGATATGTTAACAAAGAAGGCATCATCGAATATTCGCCCAACTTCAGCTGGAAAAATGTGGACCTCAAAAAGCCCATCTCCGAAAAGTTTAATGTACCCGTGGTTGTCAACAACGTTTCCCGTGTAATGGCCCTGGGAGAACTCTATTACGGAGACCTTAACATAAAAGACTTTGTCTTTGTGAACCTCGGCTATGGCATCGGGGCAGGGATCATTGTCAACGGAAAGCCGCTGCTTGGTTTTAACGGAATATCAGGGGAGTTTGGGCATACCAAAATTTTTACCGAATCCCGTCTTACCCGGAAGTGTGTCTGCGGAAAGACCAATTGCCTGGAATGTTTCGCTTCGGGTAGGGGAATTGAGGAAACCGCCAGGGAAAAAATTAAAGGGTATCCCAATTCATTGGTCTATCAACTCACCAGTAGCGACCCGGACCGCATTGATGCCCGGCTGCTGGCAAAAGCCGCCGCAGAAGGGGATGCTTTCGCCCGTGGTATATTTCTTGAAGCTGCCGAAATACTGGGTATCTCCATTGCCAACATGACCAACATCATCAACCCCGAAGCCATCATACTGGGCGGAAAAGTAAGCCGGGCCGGAGATTTCTTTATCAGTCGAATCCGGGAGGTCTTTGAACAGGAACAACTGGTTCATACCAATATTCCCGGCAAGCTGATGAAAACAAGCATTCCCGGCAAAACCGCCGTTAAAGGTGCTACTGCACTTATCCTTCGAGAGGTGCTGAATTTAAATGCGTGACACTTAGAAAGTTTGAATGTTTGACAAAGAGTTTGACCGGAGTTTGATTGTTGCAAAGGCTAAAGCTGGCAGTCAAATCCAATGGTCATTTATTGTCATTCATTGTTATCAGTAGAATTAGCAAGGCGAAGAGTCGAGTAGCGGCGGCATTCATTATAGACGGGACCATAGAAGGCATATAAGAACTTATAAGTCAATAAAAATTATATCATCTACTTCTGAATGAACCGACAATCAATCTCTAAGAATCTATCATCAAATTCAGGAAGTGGGGAATGCCTCTTCTTTAATGTCTAAGGACCCGCCGGGAGTCATATTTGCCTTCCGTCGGGCCATCATTGAATAAATTTTGGTCTTCATTGACTATTTTTTAATCTTTATAGTATCCCCGGCGACTCATTTTAGTATCAAATTTGAGTATTCCCGAACTCTTTTTTAATGGCTAGTGTTTACCCGTCAGTGTTTCATCTTCCCGGCCCGAACCCTTAAACAAATTACAATCTTGCTTGTTTATCAATAAGATTTATCAAGAACTTAAAATTGAAAAAGTAAATGTTTATGAGCTTTAAAAGCATCTTCAAAAAGATGCTCGGACTTTCGATAATCCTTTTAATATTTTTTCCGTCCTTATCTTTTTCAGGCAATACAAATCATCGCACGGATGCTGAGCCAAACCAACCATACCCCGATGATCTGGCAGTATTTCTGGATTTACGCAGATGGGTGGATGAAGATTATATCCGTCAGGAAATTCCGATGGTTGAATATGTCCGCGACAAGGAGTTTGCCGATGTGCATGTCCTTATCTCGAGGCATGATGCCGGCAGGTCGGGCACTGAATATGTAATATCTTTCATCGGTACCCGCAAATTTGAAGGGATGAAGAATGATTTGACCTATTGGGCGCCCGCTTCGCAAACCGATTCTGAAACAAGAGCAGGCTATACCAATATGATAAAAATTGGTCTGGCTCCTTATCTTGCCAATATCGAAGACATGCAAAACAAGATATCATTGCAATATGCTGTTGATAGTGTGACAGATGAGAAAGTAGAGACAACGGAAAAAGAAGATCCCTGGAACAGTTGGGTTTTTGAAATTTATGCCGGGGGATATTTTGATTCTGAGAAAACACGCAATTCAACACACATCAGATATGGATTTTACGCGGATAAGGTTACAAAAGAATGGAAAATAAGAGCCAGGCCTTATTTCAACTATAACGAGCGCAATTATCAGATCAATGGCTCCACCGTGAATAGTACCACCCGCAGGGATGGTTTTGACGGGTATTTGATTAAAAGCATAACAGATCACTGGGCTGCCGGAACATTCACCGATTTGCTATCCAGTACCTACCACAATATGGACTTTCAGATTGAGGTTTCTCCTGCTGTGGAATACAGTCTTTTTCCCTACAGTGAAGCCACCAGGCGCGCCATCACTTTTGCATATAAGCTTGACTACTCGTATAATGATTACATAGAGGAGACGATTTACCGGGAGACAGCAGAAACCCTTTGGGGACATTCATTGGTTTTCTCCGTAGATTGCCGCCAGACCTGGGGCAGTATTGAAGCGGGGCTCGTCGGTTCCCAACATTTTCACGATTTGAACTCCAACCGCCTCGAATTATTTACTGAATTGAGCTTAAGGATTTTTAAAGGTTTCTCATTGACCGCGGAAGTGGATTTTGAATTCATCAATGATCTGGTCGCCATTCCAAAGTCAGATATGAGTACAGAGGAAATTCTTTTAGAGCAGCGCAGACGGTCAACCAATTATGAATTGGATGCCCATATTGGCTTCACTTATACTTTTGGCTCAGACCTCTCCGGCGCGTTTAATCCAAGGCTCGATCGGTAATTGGTAGACAAACTTAGCACTATGGGGTTCTCCAGTATACTATATGAACTTTTATATCTGAAAACTGAAATCCGACATTTGCCGGAAGAAATATCTTTGTAATCCCGAAGGTAAATCCGAATTATAAATTATAGTTCATAGCTTTTGAATAATCGGAAAAAGTGAATATGTAAAGACCTTAACGCCACAAGTTTGTTATAAATACAAACCATTGCAGATATGTACAGAAAAATTATTCACACCGACCAATCCAAAGCCACTATCATCATCCGTTTGATGGTGAGCACTGTGTTTTTGTCCGAAGGAATTCAGAAATTCCTTTATCCTGCCACGCGGGGTGCCGGACGTTTTGAAGGCATGGGATTTCCTGCAATCATAAGATCCATCTTTTGTGGATATTTTTCAGGCTAATAGAAAACAAGGCAAATCCAAAGGCGGCAATGATGAGAAAGTCCAGCCAGAGCGGCAGAATATGCTGTCCGTGGATGGCACCGTGCAGGATATCCACGCCATAGGTCAGGGGCAAAGCGAACGACAATAGTTGCAGTACCAATGGCAGGGAAAGCACCGGAAAGAACAGGCCGCAGAGAAAGATCATGGGAAAGCGGAAGAAGTTGGAAAAGGTCTGGGCCTCGAAAACCTCACTCACCGATACGGCGATAAAAAGCTCCAAAAATTTGGAGACAATCGCTATTAACACTACAGCCGGCACCACGGCGCCCCATGACACCTGCGACAGATCGGTAAGAAAGGCCGCCGGTATAACGGGCACAAAAGCATTGACGATCCCAAACAGGATGGCGCCGCTCGTCTTCGAGAGCATCAAAAGCTCCAGGGAGATGGCTGCCAGCAGAAGCCGCTCAAAGGAGCGGTTTTCCTCTCAAAGGTCACGGTCACAGCCAGCATGGAGGTGGTGCCAAAAAGGATGGAGATGGCCATCACCCCGGGAAGCACTTCAATGACATTTTCCAGCCCGGTGCCCGAGCGGATGAAAAACATAAGTGTCCAGGCCAGGGGAAAGATCAGCCCCCAGCTAATGTTGGGCGGCTTGAGGTAATAGCCCTTCATATCTTTCAATACAATGTTTTGAAATGCGATCCACCGTTTCATGCCCGCCTCCCGATTTTTTCCGTTCTCACAACCGCTGACGGCTTCTACTTCCTCAAAATTTTGGTCAAACGGGATACCTCGATGAGTCGCTCCGATTCAACAGTTCCGGAGGCAACGCCGTATTTTTCCTTATGCATCTGCTTCTTCTTCATTGGTTAGGCCTTATTCCTCCAACAAATCTCTTTTCATCTCTTCAAATTCTTCCTTTGAGACCTATCCTGCTGCATAACGTTTTTTCAGCATTTCAAGAAAAGAATCCTCCGGGCTGAACACCGTTTTGGGATCTTTTGTACCGCCGGTCCGGGTCAAAATCAAAACCAGCGCGATGATAACGACCGCTGCAACAATAACTGTCCAGAGGATTGCACTCCCTTCCATTGCCATACCATATCCGTGATCCATAAATTTGTTCGATTAAGTTTATGCAAATTCACTAAAAAATAATATTAATCAATCTCCATAAACGGGTCTGTTGAGGCTCTCACCAAATGAAATTATTGTGCAATTGGCAGGTTTATTGGGATATAATAATACCACCCGATAAAACGGGAGTTTACCCAATCTCCCAAAAATTCGGGTTATGAGTCTCATGATATGGGCATAATTCCCGGTTTCAGCTGGGTAAACTCAAATAACAGTGGCTCTTTTCAAATGAGCATACCACCCGGCTTCAGCCGGGTGGTAAGATTAAAAGACCCCTCGAGCCATTGAGCCCGCTTTAGCGGGCTTTTCCACTACAAAGTGATCCTTGAATATGACAAAGGATCGGAAAGCAAAGCCATTGATTGTATTGTAAAATACAATTCACTTTAGAGTTTATACCTTATTCATGGTTTATGAGAGCAATTAAACCATATTCCAGACAATTTATATAATCACACCGATCTCTTGAATGATCTCACCGGTCTCTTGGATAACGTCATTGGCCTTTCAGATAATCTCACCGGTCTCTCGGATAATTTCATCGATCTCTTAGATACTCTAGCCCTCCTCTTAGAGGTTCTCACCGGCCTCTTGGATAATCCTGCAGCTCTCTTAAATAATCCAACCCTTCTCTCAAATAATCTCATTCCTCTCCTGGATGATCTCATTGATCTTTTAGATCATCTTGACGCCCTCTTAGATGATGTCACCGGTTTCTTAGATAATCTCACCCTTCTCTCAGATGATCTCATTCCTTTCTTAAATGATTTTGCCCTTCTCTCGGATGATCTTATTCCTTACTTAGAAAGCACAAACCTATAATTAAACTTTACACTAATGAATTCCGTTTCATCGCCTAATGTTATTTTGATAAAAATTCTCTTATTCTTCTTGCTTTTGTTGCCCCCAGTCCTTCGATCTCCATTAATTCGTCTTCTGTGGCCAGAATAACCTTTTCAGGCGTGCCAAAACGTTCGAGCAGGGCTTTAGCCGTTGATGGTCCTACTGCAGGCAGCCCCTGGAGAAAGTATAAAGATTTACGCTTTACACTTTTGGGCTTATAGCCTTTTCGTATATAATTATAATTTGAGCGCACCAGCTGGTCTCCTGCTGTTAGCAACATATCAGCAGAATCATGCGGGCTGGAAGAAAAAATAACGGGAATCTGCCAGGGGACAGAAACGGATAACAGGGCTCCCTTAATTGATTGACGGGTAATCTCGTGACGGGTATTGTAAGGATTTCCCTCTATTAACAGTACACTGTGATAGTCTGATCTCTTCATGCGGGCACATTGCGAAAACAATCGACCCTGGATGATAGAAAGAACAAAATCATCCCTGGATTTTCTTTCAAACAAAACTTCATCATT
>JBKGZA010000112.1:0-10616 GCA_046545815.1 Bacteroidales bacterium | reverse complement strand
ATTGCTTATATTGCTACTTACCCTCCCAAAAAATGTGGAATTGGTACTTTTACAAACAACCTCCTTCATTCAGTTATTTCAACCTCCGAACAAAAAAAGATTAGCGAACAGGCGGTTGTTGTTGCCCTGGACGATGAAGAACAGGAGTTTGAATACCCGGAGGAGGTCAAGTATACCATCCGCACGAACCATCAGAAAGATTATATCAAGGCCGCGCGGTTTATTAATTTCAGTGGTGCGGATGTGGTTGTGCTTCAGCATGAATTTGGAATTTTTGGTGGTGAAATGGGCGTGTACATTTTGCCCTTGTTGCATCACCTGACCATTCCCCTGGTCACTGTTTGTCATACGGTTTTGAAGAACCCATCCTATATTCAGCGGGCTATCATCTCGGAGATCGGAAAACGTTCTTCCCGCGTCATTGTCATGAGCCACCTGGCAGTTGATTTCCTGAAAAACATTTACAAGATACCTTCAGGGAAAATTGAAATTATTGAACACGGTACGCCAACATTCAAACCCTATGAACAAAACGCCTTAAAGAAATCATATAAGCTGAAAGACAGAACGGTTTTGTTAACATTTGGATTATTAAGCAGAAACAAAGGGATTGAGACCGTACTACATGCGTTACCTGAGGTTGTAAAAAACCATCCGGAAGTCATGTACATTATCCTGGGCGCAACCCACCCTGCTGTGCTTCGCTTATCCGGAGAAGAATACAAGGAATACCTGAAAATGCTGGTGAATAAATATGGGCTGGAGAACAATGTGTTCTTTTACGATAAGTTTGTGTCGGAAGAAACATTGGTGGATTACCTGAGTATGGCTGATATTTACGTAACACCATACCTTACAAAGGAACAAATTACCAGCGGCACACTTTCATATGCCGTAGGTGCCGGTTCGTGTGTACTGTCTACTCCATACTGGCATGCTCAAGAGCTCCTGGCTAAAGGCAGGGGTATCCTTTTTGATTTTAAAAACTACGATCAACTGTCAGAAATCATTACAGAGCTATTGGACAACCCTGACAAATTAGAGAAAATCAGGAAGAAAGCTTTTGCTTATGGAAAAAAACTTACCTGGCCTAAAAATAGCAAGGTCTACCTCGACCTGTTTAAAGAGGTTCAAAGCAAAGCATTGCCTTTTCAAACTGAGGAAACTTCTGAGATTGACCTGACCTTAATGCCTAAGTTCAATTTGGCGCATATATACAGACTTACAGATGATGTAGGTATTGTTCAGAACGCCCTGTATGGTATCCCCAATCTTAAACATGGTTATAACCTCAGTGATAATTCCCGTGCGCTGCTGATGGCGGCAATGGTTTACAAACAATACAAGGATCCAAAAGTGCTGGATTTGCTTTCCAAATACCTGAGCTATGTCCATTACATGCAAAATGAAGATGGTTCGTTCCATAACGGATTGAGTTTTGACCGAACCTTTCAGGATGAAAAGGGAACCGAGGATTCGTTTGGACGTACGATCTGGGCATTAGGATATTTGGTGAAAAACAAGCCTTTCGATTCTTACAAACAAGTGGCAAAAGGTCTTTTTAACCGTTCTGTGAATCAGTTTGAACAATTGAATTCATTGCGCGGAATTGCTACAACTGTAATAGGATTAATATTCTTCCTGCAGGAATTTCCGGAGAAAGAACAATTGTTTCATGTGTTGAGGCAGTTGACAAAAAAACTCACAGATGCTTATAAAGCCCATAAAGAAAAGGACTGGGAATGGTTTGAAGACACAATGACCTATGACAACGGGATACTACCGCTGGCGCTATTTCTGTCTTATGAGGCCTCTGAAGATGAGCATGTCTTAAAGGTGGCAAGGGAAAGCACGAACTTTCTGACCAGGGTCACGCTTTCCGGTGACTATTTTGCTCCGGTTGGTAATAAAGGATGGTATCAAAAAGGTGGCGAAATCTCCTCTTATAATCAGCAGTCTGTCGAAGCCATGAGTATGGTGCAACTTTTTTATCATGGTTACCGCGTACTCAAAGACAGGAATTATTTATCATGGTTGTTTAAATGTTACATGTGGTATTTAGGCAACAACACATTCCACATTCCACTATATGAACATGAAACAGGTGGCTGCTATGATGGACTCATTTATAAAGGGGTAAATAAGAACGAAGGGGCAGAAAGCACCATATCCTATTTAATTTCTCATATTACGTTGCTCCAGGCTCATCAACTGGAATACTTTAACTTTAACATGAATAAATAGAGTATTTAGTTAGTAGGGAGTTGATTATATGGACAGCGACGCAGCAGTAGAGACGCCACGTTTGCGTCTCGGAGATTAAAGACCAACAGCACGAAGGTAGGAGAAGAAGGGAAAAGTAATTAGTGGTAAGTTAACAAGAGAAAACATTCGGCAGAAGGAAGAAGCAGGAAGGAGTGACGAAGTGACTAAGGGAATGAAAGACGAAGAGATGAGAGAGTGAGCGCCGAGAAGAGGAGAAAGGGAAGAAGAGATTATGGGATAACTGCTGCGGAAGGGATAAACAATTGTATTAGTAGATACTGCAAGCCCTTTACCTCACATACCTCGGAGAGGTTAAACATTCTTACCTTAAATAGGATAAAACAAAAAAACATTACCATGAGTAAGATTAAAAGATACTCGAAGAACCCCATACTAACCCGTAAAGACATCCCTTACCCTGTAGCTACTGTCTATAATGCAGGGGTTGTTAAGTTTAACGGCAAATATATTATGTTGTTCCGTTCGAATATTGAAAACGGGCGAAGCATCATCGGAATTGCTGAAAGCAAAGATGGTTACAATTTTACTTCGCATAAAAAACCATTCCTGGAGCCCACCTCTAATGACATTTTCGGTGTTTATGAAGAATACGGAGTGGAAGACGCCCGGATTACCTTGTTGGAGGATTATTTTTACATAACCTACAGCGTATATTCCCGCTATGGAGTACGCAGCGCACTGGCCCGAACCACGAATTTTGAAAAGGTGGAAAAGATTGCCATGATAACAGAGGTGGATCAGCGAAATGTCGTGCTTTTCCCTGAAAAGATCAACGGGATGTATGTCCGGCTTGACCGTCCGCATGCTGACATCAATCCGTGGGGCATATGGATGTCCTATTCCCCTGATCTGATTCACTGGGGAAATTCAAAAATACTGATAAAGCCTCTTCATTATCACTGGGATGAATCAAAAATGGGACCCGGAGCGCCCCCCATTAAAACTTCTGAAGGATGGCTGAATATTTTCCACGCCTGCTATCCTAATATCAACAGCACTGTTTACCGCTTGGGTGTTGCCCTGCATGAGCTGAATGACCCGTCAAAGATTATCGGCGTGGCGGATGAATGGATCCTTCAGCCTGAAGAGACCTATGAAACGTCAGGTTATGTGCCTAACGTGGTCTTCACTTGCGGAGCCGTGCCCGAAAAGGATGGAACCGTAAAAATATACTGGGGAGGCGCCGATGAGGTGATGTGTGCAGGGAAAGCAAAAATAAAGGATCTCATTACCCTGTGCAGGGAGAATCCGAGAAAAGCACTGTAAAGATAATTAATTTTGAATTTTCATACGCGTTTTTGAAGATCATATCCGTATTTTGATTATTTCAGTGCTTTCAGGAGTTTATCCAGTTCAATCGTAGCCAGCCCGGTGGAATAATCCGCCATGGCGTAGGGTATGATCAGGTGATCATTATGAATTATTGTACCACAGGTATATACGACATTCGGTACATAACCGTTCCGTTCTTTTTCGTTGGGTGTAAGCAAGGGCTCGTTCAGACAGCCAATAACCTTTGAAGGATCATCCAAATCTAACAAGCATGCCCCCAGTGAATATTTTCTCATTGGCCCTACTCCATGGGTGATCATGAGCCAGCCTTCTTTCGTCTCTAAGGGTGATCCCCCATTCCCTACCTGTATATATTCCCAGGGATAATGTGGTTCACGCAACATCTTTGCATTTTCCCAGATATTGATCTTATCAGAGAACATAATGTAGTTGTTCTTTCCATCTATTCGCGAAAGCATGGCATACTTCCCATTGATCTTCCGCGGGAAAAGGGCGAGGTTTTTATCTTGTGCATACTTTCCCTGAATAGGTATTACCTTGAAATGATAAAAATCTTTTGTCTGGATCAGCTTGGGAATGATCGTATACCCGTCATAAGCCGTATAAGTAGCATAATAATCAAACATTCCGTCTTCGTTGATAAATTTTACAAAGCGGGCATCTTCAATTCCTTTTTTCTCCCTTTCTGCAATGGGAAAGATAACACGTTCTGAAAGATCAGTATCCATTGAAAAATTTATTTCATAATGGGAATCGGCAAGCCAGATAATTTCCTGGAGCACTTTTTGTTTATCCACATTCATGTCATTTTCATCAATGATTTGCTGAACGGTTTCCTTGACCTGCTTGTATGAGAATTGGGCAGGAAGTTTATCCAGAACAAGTCCATAGAGACTTTTAGGAATGTCCATCTCTTCCAGTTTTCTGCTGAAAGATTTTTTCTCGTATTGGTACTTTTTAACCCGCTCTGCCCCATCAATTAACTGGCCGGGTTCATGAACCATCAGGTTGTTATCCTTATCCAAAACGCCCCTGCGAAAAACCAGGGAGGAAATATGTCCTTCGCCCGTAGCCCTGAAACTCATAACCACACGTTTCTCTCCCTCCGCCAGCCCGTTTTGATCAGGGTCTTCTACTATGGAAGGGTTGAAGAAGGCGGCAGACTCTATCGAGTATTCCATGGTAAAATACGAACCAATCAACAATTGTTTTCGTTCTGAAAGGTCATCGATGTCAATATCCAGATCAGCAAACACATCTTTTACTTTATTGAAGTGTCTTCTGAAAATTCTGGTCATATTTCTGTGCCGTTTTGAAAACTCACGTAATATTTGGTTCAGCGTTGATTCAACGTTCTCGTCATCCATATTGTAAATTCGCATAACCAACTCTTTGGTTCGCAGGGTATCCAATTCGAAAAACCTGGCTATTACTTTCTTAAAGTCAGGTAAAAATGAGGTGTTTTTTCTTTCTACTGGTAGAGCCATAGATTATTAATTTAAAAGTTAAAAGTATAAATTTCACCCTGAAATCCAAAACTGTAAATGTGGAAAAATAGAAGAAATGCTTTGCCGAACGAGTCCAGATTGATATGTCATGCTTGAATAATTACCCGTTTATAAATATATTTGGAAAAAAATTTACCTGAATGAATTTTCAATAGAATAGATTATGCCTACAAAACTCCAATTCAACAGGGAAGAAAAAGTCGACTTCATGGTTGAATTAAGGAAAAAAGTGGATGAATACTTCCAGCAGAACAACCTTTCCAAACATGCAGATACCGACATGGTGGTGAAGTCCATAGTTATGATGGCATTATACCTTGGACCTTATTTGCTGATGGTGACCGGGGTAGTATCTTCCACCCTGCTTATTCTCTTATGCTGGGTAGTGATGGGTCTTGGTATGGCCGGTGTAGGTGTGGACATTATGCATGATGCCAATCATGGTAGTTATTCTGAAAGTAAACCAATAAATCAATGGCTAAGCAAGTCGCTGTATATCCTGGGCGGACTTCCTGAGACATGGCAAATTCAGCACAACACCATTCACCATGCTTATACAAATATCGATGGTTATGATGCTGATATTGACCCGGCACCAATGTTACGCTTTTCTCCTCACAAACCCGTCCGGAAAATTCACAAATACCAACATCTTTATGCATGGTTCCTGTACGGACTTATGACTATTCTTTGGATTACCACCAAGGATTTTCAGCAATTGTTTCATTACAGCAAAGAGGGATATCTGGCTCGTCCATCAGTTAACAGTAACCTCAGATTATGCTCCCAATAGCAGAGTGTTTACTTTACCTGAATTTTTTCAGTAATTTCCTGAATCCTTTTCCAATTCTTCTGAAAATTCCTTCTTTTTGTTTTCCGGCCTTTTGACGGGTTACTGATTTTTCCTCATTCAGGTCTTTTTCTTCGGCTTCTTTCTCTTTTTTATCTTTCCTTTCTCTATCGTTCCATAGCTCATTTTCATCGGACTGGTATTCTTTTACCCTTTCATTTTCTCTATGGTCCTCTCCCTGGACTGTTACTTTTTCTTTTCCCCGGGCTTCATCTTTTCCGTTCTCCGGGTTGACTTCAGTTAAAGTCTCCACGGTCTCCATAAATCCTTTATCGTCTAATCTGACCGTGTCTTTTTCACCGTCCAACGTACCACTGAATACAGATTTCTTGAAACCTAACAGGTAAAATATTCTGTGTTCAATGGAGTATTTTGAAATGAAATTGTAAATATACACATGTTGATTTTGCCCCAGCCGGTAAACACGGGCAATTCTTTGTTCGAGCTTTGCCGGGTTCCACGGAAGATCGAGATTAACAATGACATTGGCACATTGCAGATTCAGACCGAGTCCGCCCGAATCGGTGGAAAGGAAAATTTTTAAGCGTTTCTCGCTATGAAACCTGCTTATTATGCGCTTGCGTTCTTTGGTGGAAAGGTCTCCATTTAAATATACATAGTCAATGCCTCTTTTTTCAAGCGCATGAATGACTAGTTCAAGCATTTTTTTCCATTCACTGAAGATCACAATCTTATTGTCCTCGGTTTCCATGACATTTTCCAGGAGTTGTATGAGTTCACCGATTTTATTGTCATGGCGTTTTTGGGGATTGAGAATATACGTTGAATCACTGGTCATTCTCATACAGGAAAGGTTGATCAGCAAATTTTGTCGATCTTCTTCATTCAGAAACCCCTGTCTCCTCCATTTATTTACCAGTCTGCATACGTTTTCATAATACGCGTGATGGTCTTTCATTTGTTCCTCGGTCAACTCCACGAAAAAATTCTTGTCGATCCTGCCGGGCAATTGATTAATGATCTCTTTCTTTGTCCGACGGATCAAAATGGGCTCGAGGGTTTTGTTGATCGATTTCAGATTCCTGTAACCGGTAACCTTTCCTGCTTCATCCGTTATTTCATGGTTATGAAGGAAGCGAAACAGGGGTCCGAGTTTGTACATGTCGATGAACTCCACGATGGAATGAAGCTCCTGCAAACGGTTTTCAAGCGGCGTGCCGGTCAGCACGAGGGCAAAGCGGGATTGGATCTTTTTTACAGCCTGTGCCGTTTTTGTTTGCCAGTTTTTTATTCGTTGCGCTTCGTCAAGAATAACCAGGTCGGGTGAGGCTTCATTGATATGTTCCAGATCATTTCTGGTAACCCCGTAGCTGATGATCTTATAAAATTCTTCCTGTTTATACAGCTTTTTTCTTTTATGAATTAAGCCTTCAACCATCAGGGTGGTCCTGTCGGTGAATTTTTCTATTTCTTTCTGCCATTGATATTTCAGGGACGTAGGGCATACAATTAAAACACTTCTGAGCTGAGAATACCGGGCAAACAATTCAACGGTTGCAATGGCCTGTATGGTTTTCCCCAGCCCCATCTCATCGGCTATCAGTACTCGCCCTGCTTTAAAAGCCTTTAACACGGCTTCTTTTTGATAAGGATAGAGTTTTGTTTTGATAAGCTCTTCAAAAATGCGACTTTCTGTGCCTTCAGGGAAAATCTTGTCAGTCAGACGTTCTCTCTCTATTTGTTGCTTGCATCCCTGGATAAATTCATAAACATCGGGGTAAACCCTGAAATTCGGATCAATAAATGTGGCTTTCTGAATGTATCTCTCCAACTCCATAATATAACCGGGTTGAATATATCCTTCATTGTTAATAATGGGATTAAAGAGTTGTTTAATTTTCTCGCCGTTCTCACTCCCCGGCTTTAACCGAAGACTTCTTTCTTTTCCGTAATATATGCTCAATGAGGCGTAAGCATGAGGTTGGGTTTGATTGAAATATTTCCAGTTGCTCTTTTTTTTCTTCAGGGTTAACAGTACATTTTCAATGTGTTTGCAGGTGCCTAGCCCATTTACCTTGAAATCAGGGCAGGAACAGAAATTGTGGCTCTGTACGTTATCCCGGATAGATACTTTGTAGGTTTTTTCAGATTTTGGATTATAAACCTCAAAATCCGAAAATACCGGATGATTGCCAATATTTTTTATGTCAAAGTCCTGGTCGGCGGCAAACTGTTTTCTTAAGGCAGCTTGCCATTCATCTAAACTAAGGTCTTCCGGTTTGCGGTAATAGGGTACTTTTTTCTGCTTTTGCGACGTTGCTTCATTATCTTCCATGGTGCTTTTTTACAAAAAAGCAAATTACTATATAAATTAAAAAGTTGAAATAAGAAAAGTTATGAACATATTATCAACCTTAAAGATATGTCTATAATTACCCAAAATCCGTGAGTTAATTTTGGTAAGAACCAATAGTCTGCAGAATTTAGAAATTAATTAGAGTCTGTCTATAATATCCGCTGGCTACGCTACGCGCGTTTTTCATGCCAGTCGATTATATTCGGTAGAGACATACGGCCGTACGTCTCTACATTTGTCATTCAAAACTCGCAAGCCTTGCCAGCGAATATTCTAGACGAGACTCTTTCAAATCCACAACGTTTGCACCAAGTTCAGGGTCAACAACCTGGCGCAAAGCTTCCCGTATTTCTTGCTCATCTACCTTACTCATATCCAATTTTTTATTTTAAAATGCATAAATTTTTTATAAGTAAAAGATATTCATCCATGTTAATTCCCCATTTATTTCACAAAATACCTAAATGCCTTACCGGGCAAGTTTTGCAAAAAAAGCAAGAATTTGACCATTAAGCGCCTTATGGGAAGCAAATTTACCAAATAAAGATTTCTATTATAAGACAAAAACAACCGTTCAGTTATCCCTACAATGTCCATTCTGTTATACTTCCGCATGATCATATCACTCCCGTTGCCTTCTTACCATTATGCCTGTTTGCAAAAGCCACCAACGAAAGCATCACCGGAACCTCTACCAGCACGCCTACCACCGTGACCATAGCTGCAGGTGATTGCAGACCGAACAGAGAGATGGCCACTGCCACAGCAAGCTCGAAGAAATTGCTGGCGCCGATCATGGCTGCAGGAGCTTTCACATCATGTCGGAGTTTCAGAAACCGTCCCCCGTACCAGGCAATGAAAAAGATGAAATAGGACTGGATGACCAGTGGTACTGCTGCCATTAGTATTAACAATGGTTTTTCAATGATCCTTTCTCCCTGGAAAGCAAACAGCAGCACCAGGGTGGTCAGCAAGGCAATGATGGATACAGGCTTGAATTTGGGAAGAAACACATTCCTAAACCATTCCTCCCCCTTTTTCCATATCAACCGCTTTTGGGTAATAACACCCGCAACCAGAGGTATGACCACGAAGATGACTATGCTGGAAATCAGTGTTCCATAAGGGATCGAGATATTTGTAATTCCCAAAAGAATTCCCACAATGGGGATATATGCAATCAAAACGATCAGGTCGTTCAAAGAAACCTGTACCAGGGTATAGTTGGGATCGCCATCGGTCAGGTAGCTCCATACGAATACCATAGCCGTACAGGGCGCTGCGCCAAGCAAAATGGCCCCGGCAATGTATTCACCGGCCATATCCGGGCTGATGACGGCCGCGTAGATCTTCGAGAAGAATATCCAGGCGAAAAAGGCCATGGTAAAGGGTTTGATCAGCCAGTTCACGATGAGCGTAAGGACAATCCCTTTGGGCCGTTTGCGGATGTTTTTGATGCTCGAAAAATCGACCTGCAGCATCATGGGATAGATCATCAGCCAGATCAATATCGCCACCGGGATGTTGACCCTGAAAACTTCCATATTGCTTAACACTTCTATGCCCTCTCCTCCGAAATGCCCGAGGGCTATACCTGCAGCTATTCCTAACGCTACCCACAGGGTAAGATATTTCTCAAATATTCCGATTCTTTTCTTTTCTGTTGTCATTTTACCTCCTTTTTTGCTGTTACGGTTATACTGTATATACCGGTTTGCGAAGCTTTAAAGTCCTTTACTTCTTCTTTATTCAAATAATTCGCGAGCATTTCATCCGGCAGGATAATTTCTTTTTCTTTATGAATGTATATATCCTTAAAACCGGAATTTTCAATTATCCGGATATAGTCGTCTTTGGATATTGCACCGGCTACACAACCTGCGTACATCTCGGCGCTTTTCAGAAGGGACTCTGGCAGATTACCAACCGTTACCACATCTGAAATACAGAAGGTTCCACCTGGATTCAATACCCGAAAAATTTCACTGAAAGCTTTTCTTTTGTCTGGAACAAGATTCAGCACGCAATTGCTCAGCACTTTATCCATTTTGTTGGCTTCAAAAGGCATGTCCTCGATATTGCCCCTGATAAATTTCATATTGCTGTATCCCAGTTTGGCAGCATTGCTACGGGCCTTCTTTATCATCTCTTTTGAGAAATCTATCCCATAGACAAATCCCTGCTCACCCACAAAGGATCGGGCTATAAAACAATCTTTGCCAGCGCCCGAACCCAGGTCGAGCACCGTATCCCCTTCTCGAAGGTTGGCATGATCAGTTGGAATGCCACAGCCTAAACCCAGATCTGCATCTTCATTGTAACCCTGCACCTCTGTGTAATCATCGTTGAAAACAGAGTAATC
>JBKGZA010000111.1:0-10638 GCA_046545815.1 Bacteroidales bacterium | reverse complement strand
GCAAAAAACGACATATTCCTGAGCAGTTTCAGCTCTAACTGTTCTTTAGCTGTATTCGAAATCCTTATTTTGCTTCCGGTTTTTAGAACAGATGCTGCATTCTTTTTGTCAAAGTACCTCTCGAATACCAGGGCAGGCTGCGTTCCCGGATAGTATTCCAGCTTTTCATTATGAATAATGTGTTCGTCTATTGTTAATGAATAGACATATTTAACATTATTGACAAAGAAAATAATCTCGAAAACTCCCGGTTTATTTTTCTCTTCTCCAAATTGAAAAGGCACAAAACCAGTGGTTTCGTCCCTGTTCTCTTTAGTTGAGAATAAAACCCGTTTTACAAATTCAAAAGCACTTACAATATTGCTTTTTCCAGAGGCATTTGCTCCATAGACCATAGCAAGTTTCATAATCCGCCTGCCATTGATTTCTTTTACATAATAATCCTCAAGGGTTTTATCAGAAGTAGCTTCAAAACTAAGTGCTGTTTCATCCTTAAAGGATAAGTAATTTTTTATTTTAAACTCCAGCAGCATTTTATTTGAATTTTTCGTAAGTTAATCACAAAAATAACAAAAAGAAATTAAAATTGTTGTATTCTTTGTTGTAAAATAACAAAAAAATTTCATAAAAGGGAAATTTAAATTTTTGAACTTAAAATAAAATATTCTAAGATTTAACTTTTCCTCCCTTACATCACCTCCTCATCCTCTTCATAATACTCTTCCTCCAGTTGATCGGTATATTTTATTAAACCGATCAGCTCATCAAGAATTTCCTTTGGTTCCCGGGAGTAAACCGATAAGGGCCTTTGAAGCCAGAAATACTGGTTCTTTCTCGTGATGCTGATGCCCTTCTGCTCCAGTTTCTGAGCAATCTCCCGGAACAGGGATTTCTTCAGCCGGCTGATCCTGCCGAAACACGATTCCGCCTTCAGGCGGAATTTACCCAGTTCCATGATATCATGGTTGAACCAGATCCGGAAGGATCCCCGTCTTTCATTATCAGGTATGCGCAATACGCCGTACAGGTAGAGTGTCCCCCTGTCTAGCTCCGGCGGTACATAGTAAGTATAACCGTTGCTGGTCATTCCCTCATAGATGGCCTCCATGATCTCAACAAGCTTTTCCCGGTTTGTGCCGGTCAGGGGCCTGGGCTGAAGCACGGGTTGGGCCTCTTTTTCTGTTATATGAAATGCATCGTGGTCGTAGGTGGACTCCAGCCGTTCGTTTTTTTGCGGCGGTATGCCGTCTACAATGGCGTCGGTGGAAGACTGGGGCGATAATTCCAGATTGCCTGAAATCTCCCTGTAGAAAATGTTGATGAAATGATCCATACCCTTGAACAGAACCACCATCTGGTTTACCTCCAGCGTATCCCGCAGATAGGGATAAAAGACCTGCATTTTCCTTTCAAAGGGAATATCCTGTTCTATTTGCCGCTCATCCTGTTTGATCTGCCTGTAGGTGAGGGAATCGATCCGGTCGATCCGGCCGTTGCGTTGCTCCATATCCGACGGATTCCAGGCAATGCCATAATGATATACATTCTTGCAATAGAGGTGCAAATCCTCGCCATCCTTCAGCATGTCGGTAGAAATAAGCACGTAGGGATAACCCGGCATGCGAAACTGGGCGGCTGCCTTGCTTACATCCTTTTTATGCTCTCCGCTTACCCCGCTAACCGGTAGCTGCTGGAAAAGCGTGTAACGGATCCTTGAGCGGTCGGAGAAATTGTTATCCAGGATCCGGTCATAATCACGGATGATCTGGCATACTTCCCGCAAAACAAAGGAAAACTCCGACTGCAGCAAATTGACCAGTTCCTTTTTGAAATCATTCAGGCTGTAAGCAACGTAGGCTGGTACCAGTCCGCTGCCGTTCCTGAATATACCCCGGGGCATCTCAGCGAGGTTTTCCAGCTCATCAAAAAAGCGGGTATAATGTCCGGCATCAAGATAATGGCGTCTGTTCTCCAGCCATTTTTTGAATTCTTCCCTGCACAGATCTTCATTTAATAAAAGATGGGTCAGAAAGGTTTCTTTCCGGTAAAAAGGATCCGGTTCTGCCGGTTTCTTCCTGCCCGACCGAATGGCATTTTCCATGTTGTCTTTGGCTATCCTGAAAAGCGAAACTTCAGTGGGTTTTTGGGCAGTTGAAACAGGTTCCTTCAGCAACTGCTCATAATCGATGTCGAAAAGATCAAATGCCTCCCCAATCAACAGGTAGTTGATCTCATACCAGTCCTTTTTGTAGCTCTGGGTTTTGAATTTCTTGCCTTCCTGCAAGAAATAGCGGTGAAAGAAGTAAGGTGACTTTTCCTCATTGGCCTGTTCTTCAGTCGGTATGCCTTCTTCCTCCTCATCCCCAAGCACGATGTTTTTGCGGGAGATATTTAGAAGAAGCTCCCTGGCGGTTTCTTTCAGGAAAGCATTCATCCTGCTGCGCTGCCTTTTCCCATGCTCCCTTAACTCTTCCTGGTAATTTCGGTGCTGCCTCATTAAATGATCTGGCAGCTCTTCACCGTTGGAATCATATAGTTCTTTCAGGTCGGCACGGATAGAGGTTCTGAGCGTATATTCCTCATCGGGCCGATGCCAGTTGATCAGCTCAAGCCTTTCCTCTTTTTCAAGTTCGCTGATCAGCCTTTCTGCAAGCATATCAAAGACATGCTCAATATCCTCCCGAAGGTTTCTCTCCCGGTAACTTTTCAGGAGCATATCCAGCTCCCTGTTGCGTTTTGTTCCCTTGATCCTTTTTATCTTATCGATGAGATACTGGCTGTAGCGGTCGGAAAGCTTTTTCTCCAGCTCCATCACCGAAGCAATTCTTCTGACAAAGACCAGGGATTTTTCCTGGTTTATCATGGATTCCAGAAGCACCTCCGCAAGGTTGTCCTGTTTGGGATGAGGAGGGTATTCATTGAATGCTTTCCGATAGGAGTTAACCAGGTTTTCAATGACATCCTGGTCTTTGGCTTCCCGTTCCCTCCTGCTGGATGAGGTTTCGGTATCAAATTCGCTTTTCTTTCCGAAACTTTCAAAACCGGCCAGCAAACCCATTTCAAACGAGTTGTTGTTTTTGTTCTTCAGCTCGCGAATGGTTTTATACTGGACAAGGCCCATGATCAGCGCCTGCTTATTGTCGGTCAGTGTCTGAAAACTGTCATAATTCGTTTTTCTTACATTTCCAAAGCGGTGCTCAAAGCGGTACTGGTTCCTGCTGAATTCCCGGTTGTTGAGCCTGAAGTTCATCACACCCCGGATCATGAACTGATGAATGCACCGGTTGATCTCCTTCTCAGCATCCTCCTGATCCAGGTTGTTTAAATGCGCAAACGGGTGATTTGCATCCTCCAGGAAACAATCCATCTGGCGTTTGATTTCGATCAGGCTTTTGTCCATAGGTGTTGCCGAAAGGAAAATGAGGCGGTCCACCTTGGGGCTGATCTGTTCTTTCAGTTCAGGAAAATGATCCAGCATCTCCAGATCATATTTATCGGTATAGCCCCTGAACATACGGGATACGATTTGATTCCGGATGGATACGTCCTCCCCGACCCCATGTTTGTAATAATGGGCTTCATCTACAATAACCATCTCGGTGGGCGGAAAAAGGGTATTCAAAATATATCCGTAAGCCCTTTTGATGTAAATATCATCTTCCTTCCTGAGTTTTCGGCAAATTTTGTCAAACAAGAGTTGTTTCTCTTCGGGCAGGTGAGCTTTCAGCTTTTCCTTCCAGCTTTCATCCTCATCGGAAGAGGCCAGGCTGAATGATGAATGCCGGTAAAGAAAATAGGCCGGTGTATCTCCGGGGGTGATCTCCAGCTTATGATAAAGTTTCTGTCGGCCTACCGTTTGCCCCGTAACGGTCTTTACGAGGTTGTCCTCACGAATGTAGTTGTTTCTGATGAAGTTGTTCAGATCCTTCTGCCATTTGTACTGAAGGTTTTTCCGGGGTACCATGATCAGATCCTGGTACTTTTCCGGCTTTCCCGAAAAATGCCTGAGCAGAGAGGCAATGCCCAGGGCAATATAGGTTTTCCCAAGTCCCACCTCATCGGCCACATAAAGGAAATTGCCGTGGTTATACAAATGGTTGAAGCCTTTCAGGATCACCTGAAACTGCCTTTCGGCCACTTTTTCATCGATGGCCTTCAGAGGATTGATGTTGATCAATTCCCTGAGGCCAGATTCTGTTAAGTATCCGTTTTTTCCCTGAGCTGTTCCTTCACCCATTTCAGATGTTTTTTATTTACAGATGATTGGTTTTTCATCCACGATTCGGCTTCCCTGATCTTTTTATTCAGCATCTCAATCGTGGCTTCGTTGTTTTGACTGAAAATTTCACCGGATTGCCAGTCTCCGTTGAATATCTTCTGCAAACCCTTTCGTTTATAAAAATTGAGCAGGACGATATTCAGCAACAACCAGTAAAAAGCCGGGAGGATCTTGCTGTTCCGGTACATGTCATCCAATAGCTTCGTATAACCCAACAGGGTATTGATATTATCGGTATACAGATAATACCGGACCTGTTCCTTCTTTTGCGCCTGTTCCTTTTTGTTTTTAGCCGGTTTAAAAAGCGTATGTTCAAGCCGGATCAGGCCACTGAGGTGGGAGGCCATGAGATTGAGCGTGCTTTCATACGCACCGCTGTCTTCCTTTAGCTCTCCTTCTTCGTTGGTTTTGTCATCAATGAGCTTTTCCAGAAACTGTTTCTCCGATAAATTGTTTATTTCCGGCTCTTCACCCAGTTCTTCCCACAGGGCAAGGATCTCCCGGTCGGTTATCGTTAATTTTGAAGACAAAGGCCGCAGGTCTATTTCTTCCTGTACCGGGTAAAAATAGTAAATCTCCCGGGTCTGTTTGTCCTTCACCCGGATCAGGGGATTGTCAGCCAGCAGTTGCAGCACTTCTTCCCTGTCAATATTCAGAGACTCCTCAAATTCCCGGAGACTTTTCGAAGGTCTGATATCGGATAAAATATAGCGATCCAACAAGTTTTCATCCTTTTCTTTGAAAGCATAATGCAGTTTTTTCTTCTGCCAGTTAAGGGTAAAGAGAAGCGGAGGTACACCTGTTCGGGTGTGGCGCTCATCCTCAGTTTCCTTACTACCCAGGAATTTTACATCTCCCTGATGGGGGGATAAAAGCGATTGCCACTGACGGGCAGATTCCTTGTAGATGAGGGCAGCTTCCAGGTTACCTGGATATTTTTTATGGCTGAACGACTGAAAAGCTGCATTGGTCAGGTTTACACTGCCTATTACAGTGAACATCGTGTTCTGTCCTTTGATCCGGTAGATTTTGCTGTGATTGAAACGAAACCCTTTTTCATTTTTGAGGACACCGATATCACACCATTTTACCCCTAGTTCTTTCAGTTCATGATAGAATGCTTCCGGGATGGAAACTTCACCCTCATTTTCATAAGGGAGGGACACCCTGATTCGGTCAGGACTGAGCATTTCCTGAATATATTTCAGAGGTTGGGCATCTCCGAAATAGGGGGAGAGAATTTCCACTTCATCAAAGGTTTCTTCGGGATGCTCCTCTTTCAATTTCTGCAACAGTTCCGGGAAGGATCTTTTCATGTTGTGGAAAAAGGAGATGTCCGCTGTCGGGGTGTACTTCCTTTTATAGAAAAAATCGAGTATCATACGGTCTGCATCGGTGGCCGCCTGATAAAGCCTTTCATTATCGTATACCAGCGAAGATACCGCGTAAAGATATTCCCTTAATGATTGCCTGAGATTTTCCGGGAAGTACTTACCATTCTTCAATTCCAGCATCGAATAACCTTCCAGATTTTTGCACCAGCCGCTTTCGGTAAGATTCCCGGATCCGGTGTAAAAAATGAGTCTTTCGTCTTCCGTAAGGATAAAAAATGTTTTGGGATGAAAAGGCTGCCTGTAGGCAACAGTTTGGACCTGATAGGGAAGCGTGGGTGCACTTTTGTTGCTTTTGGCGTAAAAATCACAATAAACAGTCACCGCAGGCAATTGATGCTGATACTGTCTCCACAGGATGGCATTGTGTATTTTGTTATCGCTGAACGGAACATCCGGCAGGAAGACCGGAAGGAGGTAATGTTCAAAAAATTCCGCATCAAACTCGAAGGTATGGAACAAAGCTGCCTTAACACGGGTGTCCTGAAGACTTTCCTTCAACTGTTCGATCAAAACATGCTGTTCCATCAGTTCCTTTCTATTTGATTAAACAGATTCAGGTAAGTGGGAATGAAATAAGGATATTCATGCCCGTTCATATAATCGATGCTATCGATATGCTTTCCGTTTTCTCCGTAAAGTACGTTGTAACCTCCGTTGTCCTGCTCAATCCAGGCCCTGTATCCCCGCTTCTCGCATATATGCCGGTTACGCTCCACGATCTGCTCGATTTTTTGTTGCTTGTGGTACCGGTATATCTCCACGAGGTGTGCCAGGTTATCATTGGTAAGGAGGTCTTCTTTCGCCACAGTCTGTATGTCATCCAGTACAGGATCACGATCTATGTCAGCCTTATTCCAGTGGGGCGTATTGAGCATATAGGTAAGTCCCCGGTTTAACGGATAAAGCACCTTTTCGGTGTGTTCAATCTCTTTCAGAGCATTTCTTAGTTTTTCTGCGGCTTCCGGATGATCGTTTACCGCGTGAATAAAACCATACAAATGATATTCGGAGGCAGATATATTGCTGTTCTTTAAAACGCGATACAGGTCATTCTGGGGATGATCCCTGTCTGGTAGTTTCAGAAGATAATTCCGGTATAACTCCCTTTCTTCAGGTATGAGAGAAGCAATTAACCTGGCCAGCACTTCAAGATCAGAGGTACTGAGAACGGTCTCTTTTTCATTTATAAGTCTTTCTACAATGGACCTCAAATGATTTCTGTCGCACTTGTTTAACGCCTTGTCCATGATATCATGAAAGGAAGCATCATTGGCTATGCCGGTATCACGGAATGGTCTTATATACTTACCATAGATTCCGTATGCCCGCTGATTGCTAAGGATGGTATTTCGGGGAGACAAGGAGCAGGGAAAAGCATTATCGGTTTTTCTGTCTTCAAGGTTCTTGCTTACGAAAATGGAGCCGTTGAAATTTTCTTCTTCATTATACAATTTCCTGGCAAAGGCACAGGCCTGTTCGAATTTCAGAAAGAAGTTCAGGAAATACCAGTCATCCCGGTTGTAATAAAAATGTGTGGCATAGGCCAGGATCATGAAATCCCTCAGATTTTGTGAGACGGTGGAAAGATAGGCAACCACTTTCCTGCCCTTTGCCGACCAGATCGACTGAAAACCCAATGGATCCCGCGAGCCTTTGATTCGGAAATTCGGGTCGAGTGCAGTGAAATAGTACATGGGCTTTTGTGATTGTATTGAGTTTGTGAAATCAATTTCTAAATTAGTAAAGAGAAGGGAAATGAGCAATTTATTTTATAAAATTTTGAATGTTCAGGCTAATTCTTGTTATCAGTTTGCATTTGGTGAAGATATCAACGGTGTCAAAAACATAATTTTCATCTCCTGTCATTTTCTCTCCTTCTTTTCTGGTGTACCATTGCAATCTTGAATTATTTATGGTTCTTTGATAGAATTTGAAAACATTATTGATCTCTGAATTCCCAGGGCGGGGTGGGGTTTGGCTGACCCCAAAGCCCAACATCATTTTCCCGGGCCTGTTGTTGGTAATTACGCCAGCGATCGCAAAGCGAATCCCGGTCACAATAGCGATCACTAACCCAGGCCAGTCCGTTTTTTACCAACGCTCCATTGATATTCTTGCCGTTTAACTCCACAATGGCAATGGTTCGGCCGTAATAGCCTTCTTCAACCTTTTCAATGTCGACGACCTCATCACCGATCTGATTTCGCAGCCATTTTTCTGCCTCATTTCCGTAAAGTTGGCCGGATTCCGGGGCATCGATACCATATAACCGGATAGTTATCTCTTCCCCATCGTACATGCAGTCAAACGTATCACCATCTGTTACATGGAGTACCTCACCATCCTCCTGCTGGGTTTCCTTCTTGTCGCAAAAAGATAAAGCGAGTAAGACCAATAATAAAATAAATATGATTGCTTTTTTCATGTTTTTTCTTTATTTACCCGTTTATAAACATCAGTCCGGCCAATCTTATTTTGCGTCAATATGCCAAAACTTATCCAGTTCATTTCAATATTAATTGTTTATACATCAACGTGTAATGTTTTCTCCGCTTCGTAATTTCCAAAATTATATTAATAAAAGTCGAAAAGGTTATAGACGAAATCCGTCAAAACCCCTATATGTTTGAAGCATCCAAAAAATATAAAAATGTAAAAAAGGCTTTTTAGATAAACACAACCTTCTTTTTTACAGAGTAAAACCACGAAAAGAGATAATTGAATTATTCATTTTCCGGGATACCAGACAAGATGATAAAAAAATAAGATATTAGAATTTATTTCACTCATCCCCAACCTAAAATCGGAAAAATTTAATAACGATGTATATCATATAAGTCGATCCTGAATGCTTTTCATTATACCGGAATCAATATTGGTTCAAGAACTATCTTTCCAAAAAAAAACTGAGAATAACTACTTCTTAGCCCTAGAATAACCAATTTATTTTCCTCAAAAAAAGAAAATATCCTGTAAATATGAGTCCAGTTTAAAAAGGGCCAAATATAATTTTCAGCTACTTTTTTACCCCGTATCGAAAAGTTGAAGTAACTGAATATTAAACTCCGGGCGGTTACCGGGATGGGGTAAAACTGATTTTCAGTGTATGAATGTATAATCACCTTTTTAGACCAGACTCATATATATAACGTTATCAGTATAAAATCTTCATTCTACGTAATAACCTACAGGTTCAATCCAACTGTCCCCTCAGGATGCCTCCATAGATATTCACCTTCGGATGCAATGCCACTGCCCGGATCTGATGGGTTGTCTCCATTTCTTCCGTGATATTGATTGTATATTCACCCGGGCTGTCAATGGTCATGCTGTTGGTGCTCGTTTCCCAGTCGTCATGATACAATTCCTCAACAAAACCCGCGTAGGGCCGATACTCGTAGGATAGTTTCAGTTCTTCCTGATCCCCCATCTCGTCAACCGTGATTTCGATAGCGCGCTCCGATTCGTTAATTTCTTCCGTTTTAATCTTTGGAGGTTCCAAAGCAGGAGCCACATTTTCAAATTTAAGCACCACCGGGTTGGGCCATTTACTGTTGTTGTAGATCCGCTGGGCTCTTACACATGAAACGACCAGGCTGTCCTCTCTTTGCTCGAAGCGGGTTTCGGGAACAACCTCAGGATTATACTCCAAAACCCGGTCATTTTGTCCAAGCACGGTAACTTTGGTATTTTCCGTAGTTGATATGGAGCGCGCGGTAAACTGTTTTCTCTCCCCATGCTCCCAGTCTCCTTCGTTGGTGATGATCCCGTATACCGTATTGGCATTCTTTTTCTTTGTAAAAATGATGTTTTTTTCATTGGGCACAATCCAGGGACGGACATCAAACATGGCTTCCCGGTTGATAAAGTTCCATGCCCCCATTTCACGAAGCACATTTGCCTGCCCGTCGGGAATGACACCATAAGGATCGGGCCCTACATTCAGTAATAAGGATCCGCCCTTGGACCGGATTTCCGAAAGGATCTCAATCATCCGGGTGCCATCCTTGTATTTTTCATTGGTGGGTTTAAACTGCCATTGAGTGCCCAGGGTCATACACGTTTCCCAGGCTTCTTCCATGGGATTTCCCGGAATGGTTTGTTCTGGCGTTTCCAGGGCACCACGCGTAACCAGCACATCGGGCTGTAATTTCCAGGCAGTTTGTTTGGCTGGTTCTTCATAATCGCCGTCCAGAAACAAGAGGTCTATTTTACCATAGTTGGTAAACAATTCCCTTATCTGATCCCGGATAAACTGATGATAGTCTTCTTTTATTTCCGGGGTAACCGCTTCCTGGAATCTGCTCCTGCTTATGGTAATCCCATTTTCATGCAGGAAATAAAAATCTTCGGGTGAATAGTAAAAACCTACATCAAGTCCCTGTTCTCTGGTTGCTTCCACATATTGCTTAACCATATCCTTGCCATACGGGGTATTCATGATGTTGAAATCCGTGGTTTCGGTATCCCACATGCAAAAACCGGAATGGTGTTTGGTGGTAAAAACGATATACTTCATACCGGCTCTTTTGGCAAGCCTGGCAATTCGATCCGCATCAAATTCTGAAGGTTCAAAAGACTTGGGCAACTCATTAAAATACCGTTCTACATACTCTTCCGATGCACCCACCAGGGAATGGCTTATGACCGTTCCCAACTGTGCATCCACGCCGAAATGGATGAACATGCCAAATCCGTTGTCTTTCAGCCATTCTTCACGTTCCGGCTTGTTATCATACTTTTTGTCTTTTCCGGCATCCGTTTCGCTTTGTGTACATGCCGTATTGGTGAACAAGATTCCGATAAGGAGCGCAAAAAAAAGATTTTTCATGGTTTATGTATTTTAGGGTAAATTTATTTTTGGAAGAAGATTATTTCTGGTAATAAGGAAGAAATGATTAAGTCTAAACATTCCAAATAATTTTCACTGCTAAAATACAAAATCTGAAATTTTCCCGAAAAAAA
>JBKGZA010000110.1:0-10879 GCA_046545815.1 Bacteroidales bacterium | reverse complement strand
ATGTTGAACATATCTCGGAAGTCGCGTTTTGTAGATGCATTAAGAGCCATGGGTTTATATTCCTCTTTGAGTGCTTCCCAGTCTTTTCCATGGAAATTCGGATCATAGAAACGGTGTTGAAGCAATGACCATCCGTTTTGAAATATTTGCTCCAGTTCTTCCTGCAATTCAATGTCCATTTCGGCATTCACCGAAATAGCTTTTATGGTTTTATCCCCGGGATTCAGATGAGCCAGTTTGCCGTCCTGCCTAAGCAGGTATATTTTTC
Source organism: Bacteroidales bacterium (assembly GCA_046545815.1). Taxonomy (GTDB): domain Bacteria; phylum Bacteroidota; class Bacteroidia; order Bacteroidales; family UBA12077; genus JAGXLC01. The sequence continues at coordinate 10,611 of JBKGZA010000110.1, read as the reverse complement.
CTGAGTTGTGATCGATCCTCAGTGTGCGGGGGCCCTGTTTATCATCGGTTAACTGCGTCCTCTTTTCTCCGTCCCATTTAACACTGTATATCTCTTCGTCAGCCTGGTAACTTCTTCTGCCATCCCGGTTGGATACAAAATAGAAGGTTTCTCCGTCCTTTGAGATCAAAAGATCGGATTCATTCCCCGGCAGGCTGGTTACCTGTTGCAAACGTTGATGAATGTCCTCCAGATCGATTTCTAACTTTGCAGAATCTTCTTTTGTTTTATCTTTATCATTTCCTTCATCTTCATCATTCATTTCCTGCCAGTCTTCCATGGTTTTCTGCCAGTCTTCCTTCTTTAGCCAGGCAAACCAAAGATCCCTGTCCCCATTGTTCCTTTCTGAGAGAAATCCCAGTTTGCTGCCGTCGGGACTCCAGAAGGGCTGGTAATCCCCTTTGGGATGCATGCTTACATTTACCGGACCTTTGCTGTCGTCCGCATCATGGATGTAAATTTCCGAGTTAAAATTGAGATCATTTAATGAGTAAGCCAGCCATTTGCTGTCGGGGCTCCAGGTAAGCCCGCCGGGAGAGGCCCACCCATCACGGAGTGTGGTAAGATTGCTTAATTCGGCATCTTCTGTGTTGATATCCGCAGTAATGAGGGTACCGTGGCTTCTTACAAAGGCTATTTTGCTTCCATCGGGAGATACAGTAGGATTTCCTTCGGGTTCTTCAGTATTGGTAAGTCGGATCGTTTCAAATTTCAGGCTTTTATAGAGGTTGGTATGTCTGGGATCTGAAGAGCGCAGTAGATAAAGATCCTTCTGTCCGCTCCGGTCGGAAACAAACAACAGTGTGGAATCATTGACCCAATCAAGGTCAAAATCCCGGTAAGGATGATCGGTGAGCCGAACAGTACGGGTCTTCTCTTTTTTATTATTGACCAGAAACAGCTCGCCCCTTATAACAAAAGCTGTTTGCTTTCCATTGGGCGACAGGGTATAATTGCTGATGTTGCTTGTATATGTTTTGTGCTTAGTGGGAACGTACCGATAGTCCCTCGTCAGATTCAGTGCCAGTTTTTGCGGCTGACTGTCGGTTTCTTTTTGAACATAAATGTCAATGCCCTTTTCAAAGGCCAGGGTACTACCGTCAGGACTAACGTCGAAATACCGTATGCCGTTTTCTTCAGCATTGGTCAGAGCTTCAACAGAACCTGATTTCTGACCATTGTTATCCAGGTTGACTTTGAATATATTGTATTTACCGTTTCTCGAGCTAATAAAATATAAAGTGTTGGTATCAACCCAGCGAGGCTGAAAATCATTTCCTTTGTAAGTAGTTATCTGTTGATAGGCATCATTTTCCTTGTCATATATCCATATATCCTTATTTGCCGGGCCTTTGTAGGCTTCTCTGGCTTCTTTGCATGAACCTCTCACAAAAGCGATGAAGCGTTTATTAGGCGAAAGCACCGGCGTATAGCCCACCGCATTGAGGATGCGCTGCGGAGTTTCTTCCTCCAGTGATACTTTATATACTTCCTCTTCCCGTTCTACCTGACCAAAGGTTCTGTTGGTGGTGAAAGTTATTTCATCTTCAGACAGCCAGTCTGAGGCCTGGTCATTGGTCGAATGATAGGTGAGCCGTTTGGTTTCGCTTCCATTTGTTTTGATGGTGAATACATCTTTATTTCCATAGCGGTCACTGGTAAATGCAATATGAGTGTCATCCGGGCTCCACTGGGGTTTCCCGTCGTATCCTTCGTGGATGGTCAAACGGCTGGCCATTGTTGGCTTATCCAGATCCTTTATCCAGATATCTCCCTGATAGCTAAAGGCAATCTGTGAACCGTCACTGTTTAATGACGGATGACGAACGAAAAACTCATTTTCCTGGGCCTGAATTGACAACAAGCCTGTCGAAAGCAATATCACTGGTATACACCAGATAAGTTTCCTAATCATAGCAATTTATTTTTGAATTGAACATATTTTAATTGGTTTCCCTGACATATTTGTCATAGTATTTACAGTATTCTTTCAGTGGGCATTGGCCGCATTTGGGACTTCTTGCCGTACAAATGTATCTGCCGTGCAGAATAAGCCAATGATGTGCTTTTGGTATCAGCTCATCAGGTATATGCTCTATCAGTTGTTTTTCGGCGTGGAGGGGATTTTTTGCTTTCCACGTCAGGCCAATCCTTTCGGATACCCTGAATACATGTGTATCGACAGCCATGGCAGGTTTGTCGTAAATGACCGATGCGATGACATTGGCCGATTTTCTTCCAACACCCGGGAGCTTCTGCAGGTTTTTAACATCGTCAGGTACGATCCCTCCGAACTGGTGAATCAATGTTTTGGCCATACCTACCAGGTGTTTTGCCTTGTTATTGGGATAGGAGCAGCTTTTGATGTATTCATAGATTTCTTCAGGCTGAGCTTCTGCCATTGACTGAGGTGAGGGAAATGCTTTCATAAGAGCCGGCGTGATTATATTGACCCTCTTGTCAGTGCACTGGGCTGATAATATAACCGCTACAATCAGTTCAAATGGATCGTTATGGTTCAGCTCTGTTTCTGCTATGGGATGGTTCTCCCTGAAATACTCCATCACCTTGTCTATTCGTTCTTTTCTGGTCATTTAAATTAAAATTAATCTAAATTAATAAAACTGATCCGGTTTTTCAAAGTTCATCTGCCCGCTTAAAATTAACATAAATGTTGGCAGGATACAAATTTATTGTTTTTATTGTGTGGAAAGTGCTGTTATATTATAATTTTACAGCTTCAATGCAGAAGGGGAATAATTATGGTAAGTTATTTACAGGTTAATGAGCTGACAAAGTCTTTTGGGGATCTCGTTCTTTTCGAAGATTTGTCTTTCGGAATAGCCAAGGATCAAAAGACGGCATTGATTGCGAAAAACGGCATAGGAAAAACCACTTTGCTGAATCTACTGGCAGGAAAAGACACACCGGACAGGGGCAATGTAATCTACCGGAATAACATCAAAGTGGGTTACCTTGCTCAGGAGCCCCTGATGGACCCAGAAAAAACCACCCACGAATTTGTATTTCGCTCCTCGGATAAAATGCTGAAAGCCATTCAAAGATATGAACGGGCTATGGAGAGCGGAGATCCGGAAGAGCTTTCGGTTGCTTTTGACCAGATGGACCGTCTGGGTGCCTGGGATCATGAAGTAAAGGTCAACCAGATACTTTCCCAGCTGAATATCAGGGAATTCAATAAAAAGATCAGGCAACTGTCAGGCGGCGAAAAAAAACGTGTGGCTCTTGCCGAGGCCCTGATTCATGAGCCCGATTTTCTGATTTTAGACGAGCCTACCAACCATTTGGATCTGAATATGATTGAATGGCTGGAAGGGTATCTCAAAAATACTGCTTTTACTTTGCTGATGGTTACCCACGATCGTTATTTTCTGGACCGCATCTGTAACGACATTTTGGAAATGGAAGGTTCTTCACTGTACCGGTATAAGGGGAATTATTCTTATTTCCTGAAGAAAAGAAATGAAAGGATTCATAACCAGGAGAAAGAGGTGGAAAAAGCCAAAAATCAGCTCAGGAAAGAAGAAGACTGGATCAAAAGAATGCCTAAAGCGAGGGGCACAAAGGCCAAATATCGTATTGACAATTACTATCATTTAAAGGATGTGGCTTCCAGGGAAAGGGAAGAGGCAGAAATAAAGGTTGATTTTGAAGCCTCCCGGATGGGCAAAAAGATCATGATCGTTAAAGATCTGACCAAAAGTATTCAGAATATCCCTTTGATTGACAGGTTTACCTATCAGTTTGAAAGGTTTGAAAAAATAGGGATTGTTGGGCCCAATGGCAGCGGGAAGACAACCTTTCTAAACATGATCGTAGGAAATGATCAGCCCGACAGTGGTTATATTGAGTCCGGAGAAACCATTCAATTCGGTTATTACAGGCAGGAGGGCATGTCATTTGATGAAGGTCAGCGTGTGATAGATATCGCCCAGAGTGTGGCTGATGCTGTCACGATGAGTGACGGAAGCGTTTTAACGGCCAAGCAGTTTCTCAATTACTTTCTTTTTGATTATGATAAGCAGTATGTTAAAGTTGCCAAGCTGAGCGGAGGGGAGAAACGCCGTTTGTATCTGCTTACCATATTAATGAAGAAACCCAATTTTCTTATTTTGGACGAGCCTACCAATGATCTGGATATTATGACCCTCAGCGTGCTTGAAAACTATCTTCAGCAATTCAGTGGATGCGTGCTGATTGTATCTCACGATCGTTATTTTATGGATAACATTGTGGATCATATCTTCGTTTTTAGAGGAAAAGGTGAAATCAAGGATTTTCCGGGCACTTATACCCAATACAGAGATGAGATTATAAAAAGCTTTACGAAAGAAAAGCCGGAAAAATCAAGGAAGAAAGGTAAAGAAAAACCCGGATCGACGAAGAGAAGCTCTGTATCCTATCAGCAAAAGCAGGAATTTAAAAGACTGGAGAAAGAGATTGAGGAACTGGAAAAGGAAAAGGATACTCTGGAAGAGCAAATGAACCGCGATGACCTGGACAATGAAAAGATTGTTGAAAAATCCAACAGGTTGGGAGAGGTGATGCGACTTATTGATGAGAAAACCGACCGGTGGCTTGAATTGAGTGAGATGATTGATAATGCATATTAAAAACATACTATATAATATGGCTTCACAAGACATTCATGATTTAAGAGAGAGAGAAAAAGAACTGAATTGTCTTTACCGGATCATACAGATCCTGAAGGATGAAGAAAAGGATACAGAGCATCTTCTTAGGGAAGTTGTTCAGGAAATTCCTGATGGCTGGAGATACCCCGGTATTTGTATGGTTAAGATGATCTATCAGGATAAGCAGTTTACCACACCTTATTTTTACGAGACCAAATGGTGGCAAAGTGCTGATATTGTGGTTGATGAAAAGATAATGGGAGAGATCAGGGTATATTATGCCGAGAATGTAACTGATGATCCGGCAACCTTGTTTTTGCCCGAGGAATATTATCTTCTTAAAAATATTGCTACTCAGGTTTCGATGTTCATATTTAACAGGCGGTTAAGAGGTAGTGTAGACTATCTGGAAGAAGGAGGCCGTGTTGAGAACAATACCGAGTTGCTGCCGAAGGATTCGGATTATCACTGGCGATGGAGAGAGAAAATGTCCTTTGCGATAGCGGAGCGGGCTAATTTTAAATGGTTTGGAATCAAAGCCATGTATTTAATCGGCAGCACCCAGGAGGGAACTGCCGGTGCAGGAAGTGATCTGGATCTTCTGATTCATACCGATGCGGATGAAAGGCAAAGAGAATTTATAAAAATCTGGATTGATGGCTGGAGTAAAGCTCTTGCTGAGATAAACTACGAAAAAACAGGCTATGAGTTAAAATCCCTGATTGATCTGCATCTGGTTACTACTGAAGAATTGCAAAACAAGAAAGACAGTTTTGCTGCGATGGTTGGTAGCCTTGAAGAATCAGCTAAACTGCTTCGAAGGGAGGATTGAGCATATGGTTCATTGCTGTTTTGTTTCTGATATTCACGGCTATAATGTCCGATACGATAAATTATATTATCATATACTTCATCAACCACCTGATATACTTTTCATTGGCGGAGATATGCTGCCCCATGGATATTATATGAATAAATCCGAGCCGGATGATTTTCTCCATAACCGGATGGCCGACCTTTTTTCTGATTTGAAACAGAAACTGGGAGACCGATATCCCAAAATTTTTCTTATTCTGGGTAATGATGATCCCCGCATCAATGAAGAAAAGATCATCAATCTGGGTTCGCAATATCAGATATGGGAGTACATCCATAACCGGCATGTAAGGTATGGACAATACGATATATATGGTTATTCCTTTGTGCCGCCTACTCCTTTCGGTTTGAAGGATTGGGAAAAATATGATGTCTCCCGTTTTGTGGATCCCGGATGCAGTCATCCCTTCCAGGGTATGCGAACAGTAAAACCCGACTTTGATCCGGAGCATGACAACATTAAAAATGATTTGAATCTCTTGACTGATAGGAATGATCTTTCTTCTGCCATTTTTTTGTTTCATTCCCCGCCTTATGATACATCACTTGATCGTGCCGCCCTTGACGGGAAAATGGTGGATTTTGTTCCTATGGATGTCCACGTGGGAAGCATCGCCATACAAAGGTTTATAGATCAGCGGCAGCCCCTGTTGACCCTTCATGGTCACGTACATGAAGCTTCTTCAATTACCGGTGAATGGATGGAAAAGATGGGCAGAACTTTTGCCTTTAATGCTTCATACGATAAAAAAGAGCACCTGGCCATGGTGGCGTTTGACCTGGAGGATCTGCAGAATGCCAGAAGGATAATATTGTAGTTGTGGTTTAACCTGGAGTTCACCGGGTTTTAAATTGTTTGAGTTTTGAATATATGATTGTTTGTTTGCTTGTGTGGCGGGGGATAAGGGAATGCACATCTAAAAATTGATCCGGTACAGCATTACGGGGAAAAAACGTTGCTGATATTTTTCTGAGTGGTGTTATAGATGATGCTGAAAATGTTTCTGTGATCCGTAATATTGGTAATATCCAGGGCCCATTCCTTGGTGAAACGCTTTTTGTTTTGTTTGAAACTGAGCCTGCCGTCCGTCCGGAAATAAGGTTTATATTGTTTTTTGAAAGCCTGGGATTTTTTGTATACTACCCGAGCTGCTTTCCTTGACTTTTCCATGTCTATGGGTGTATACCTTTTGCCATCGGCAGTGTTGATGCGCAGGTCCACGGGCAGGGTGTTCTGATTGCCCAGAGATATTTCATATCCTCCCAAAGCATTGATCACATATGTGTTGTTGAAGGCCGTGTTTCTCAATATTCCGTTGCTTCCCCTGTACTTGCTGTCGAAAAGCGAAGCGGTAAGCAGGAAATAATAATTTTTGCTCAGGAATTTTTCCAGTGTGAATTCGAGTCCATAATTAAGGTTTGTACTCCGATTAACCAGACTGTCAAACCGGGATAGATGGAAACTGGCTCATTAGTTGGCCAGCGAAAAATAACTGTCTTTCATTTCTGCAGGAATATCATACTGGCGTTGGTAGTAAGTTTCAGCCTTCAGCCGGAGGTTATTCGAGAGCCTGTAATCATAGGAGATCACATACTGGTTGCTTTGTGTAAAATTTAAATCGGTATTTGTTTGAATATACTGTCTGTCGGAGGTATGTGTCTTTACGAAATAAAGAAATAGGGGCTGGAGCTGAGAATGATACCCATAACCCAGGTTAAGGATTTAAATGACTCAAAAAACAAAGTATTTTCGTCTTCGTGAACTTGTTCCGGCTGAAAGCGGTATTTGTGGCTATATATAAAAAAATAACCGACTGGAATCCCGTGGTCCTGCTAATATTCTTTCCACCGGAACCCTTCCGGGTTGATTACGAACATAGTTTCCCCGGAGTGGGTCAGAACCAGCAGCCCGTGTATGACAGCAAGTTCATAGCTGTCGGAAGGAATGTTCATGCCGGCCACTGCTCCTATAATCCTTTTATTGGCGTACTCACGAAATAACGGTTTAAATTTTGGCAGTTTACGGTTTACAAAGTCGGTCACATCATCGGGATGGAGTTTGTATTTGACCTCAATCACAAGGCAATATTCCCCGTTGTGAAGGGCGATGTCATATTCTCCCTGCAGTTTTTTGGAAGTCCTTGCCAAGTGGTCCACTTCTGTATATTCAATACCGAAAAGCGAACTTCTTGCTTCCATGCCCCTTCTGAAAAATTTCTCCGCAACGTCTTTGCTGTTTTCCGATACACCCCCATACAACTTTGCCAGCTTGTCAATTTTTCGGTCGTTTCCTGCATTCGTTTATCGGTTTCCTGAAACTTCTAACAAATTCATAGAATTACCATTTTCCGTTTTCTTTTACTGAAGGTTGCAACTTTCCGGTAACCGATGGTTTTCAGCATTTCAACAGCCTTATTAAAGTACTGGCCCACCTCATTGGCCGCATGGGCATCTGAGCCTAAAGTAACTGGTATGTTTGATTGAAAGCACATTTCTACGAAATCTTTTTCAGGATAGAACTCCCGGCAGGGTTTGTTCAGCCCGTTTGTGTTGATTTCCACCACAGTGTTCTTGCGATTAAGTGATCTTATAATTTTTTTGTACCATTCATATGGATCAAAAGATGGATAGTATGCAAATTTTTTGATCACGTCGATGTGCCCCATTACATCGTATAGATTGCTTAAAATGGCTTTTCTGACAAGTGTGAAGTAATTTTCATAGAGTTCATCTATGTTTTTATTTTTGAAACCTTCAGGGTCGGTATCAAAATTCCAGTCCCCCATAAAATGGACGGAGCCGATTACGTAATCGAGGGGCAAACTGTTGATAAAGGAGGCAATTTCCTTCTCTCTTTCAGGTATATAATCCACTTCTGCACCAAATTTAACCGCAATAGGTAAGTCTTTATGTTTTTTCAGGAAATTTATCTTCTCGGTTAGATATTCGATTTTATTTTTGGGAACTCCCCAATCGGTTTTTCGGATGGTAAAATGATCGGAAAAGCCCACTTCATCAATACCGGAATAAAATGCCTGTTGAAGGTAGCTTTGATGATCACTTTTGCCGTCTGAATAAACGGTATGTGTATGATAGTCCGGTAACATTCTGATAAATGTAAGGGGAAAAAACGGAAAAAACAAATTTCATAAATTATTTTGAATATAATTCAGTATTTTGTCTTTTTCCTCAGGATGAAACCATTGTATTTCCTTATCCCGGGCAAACCAGGTAAGCTGACGCTTGGCATAGCGGCGGGTATTTCTTTTTATCAGCCTTATGGCTTCTTCCAGTGAAATGTTATCGCCGAAATAGTCATACAGTTCTTTATATCCTACCGTGTTTAACGGATTAAGATGTTTATATGGATAGAGGCTTCTGGCTTCTTCGATCATTCCCTGAGCCATCATCTGATCCACCCTTTTGTTTATCCTTTCATAGAGATCTTTTCTTTCACGCTTTAAGCCGATTTTTAAGATACGGAAAGGACGCTCTTTCTTTTTACGAGTAAGAAAAGATGAGTAAGGCTTCCCTGTCGTTAAAGTGACTTCCAGAGCCTTTAGAATGCGCTTGGGATTTTTCAGATCAATCTTGTGATAGGATGCTGGATCGAGAAGCTTGAGATGGTTTCGGATACCTTTTATACCTTCTTTTTCATACTGTTTGATGAGCCTTTCTCTTATTTCCGGATCAGCTTTGGGTAAGGCATCTATTCCATGACATACGGCATTAATATACAGGCCCGAACCACCCGTCATGATGATTACATTTTTTTCCCTGAAGCGTTCCAGAAGAAGCTCAAGTACTTCGAGCTCAAATATGCCCGCCGTATAATAATCATGTATGGATTTTGTTCCGATAAAATAATGTTTCACTTTCTGAAGGGCCTCATCATCCGGCACTGCTGTTCCTATTTTCATTTCTCTGTAAATCTGGCGGGAGTCTGCCGAGATGATGCCGGTACCTAATTGTTGTGCCAGTGTGATGCACAGGTCGGTTTTTCCTACAGCCGTCGGCCCTATGATGACTATAAGTGTATTGCCGTTCATGGGATTAAGGCTTTTTGCTCAGAGATAACAGGAAATCTATAGTATCAATGTTGTCCGCATAGTCCCATAAAGCTGGGTACTGGGCCTTCCCGAAATATACGCCTTCCGGGAATTTTTCGGAGCGGGTAACAATACATTGTATCTGTTCCTTTTTCTGATCAAGGATTTGTCTGACTTCATCAAGTCTGTCATATCTTTCGTAGTATAGAGTAGCTACAGGAGAGGCGATTTGTTCATCCTCCTTAAGCAGAATGAAGCCATTGTCCAGGTGAGGCACTTTGTTTATGGTAAATGCCGCCTTGTTGTAATCATAATTGTTGGCATACTTATGGTGGTCTATAATGAACCGGTAATGCTCCAAGCTGTTCAACAGGCGGCTTAAATCTAATTTGCGGGGCACGTATAATTTGGATACGTTTCGGCAGCCCATGCCAAAATAAAGGAAAATATCATCTCCAAGTCCCGACAGTTCATTTTCATCTTCTGTTCCTGTAAGTACTGCGGTGCCGTTACGGTTTTTACGGATGATATGCGGATATTTACTGAAATAATAATGAAAATATCTGGAGGTGTTGTTGCTTCCGGTAGCAATAATGGCATCGAATTTTTTCAGGAACTTCTTTTCAAATATGATCCGATCCTTAAATTCAGGTTCGATTCCGGTTAATATTTCTGCAATGGCTTTGGGCAGATATTGGTCCTTTGAAGACAATTTTCCGTAGTAAATGTTCCCACTGAGCAGCACCGAAAGAAAATCGTGAAATCCCACAAAAGGAAGGTTTCCTGCATTCACCACACCGATTTTCCTGGGATATCCCGTTTGCTTTTTGAGTTCAGGATACTGATTGATCCATTTTTCCAGAGGTTCCTGCTTTAAGCTGGAAGCAATGGATTTGAGTGCTTTCTGGATAAAAAAGGGTGTGAACCATGGATTGGTTATTCTGGTTTTTTCTATGGCGTTTTGAATTGTTTTTTGATACCCTGTTACACCC
>JBKGZA010000109.1:0-11003 GCA_046545815.1 Bacteroidales bacterium | reverse complement strand
CTAATAGCGTCAGAATTATGCTATTACTTCTAAAAATTTTGGTGCTTTTATAGCTCCGGGCGGAAGAAGGGCCGGATTTGCCGGCTACTATTTCCATGTAGAATCGGATAATTCGTTTGCGGCGGGCGGCATTTACAGACCTTCTGCTGAAAGCTTAAAGGCAATACGTACGGAGATTTACGAAAATACCGATCGGTTTAAGGAGATCATCTATGATCCGGATTTTAAAAAACAGTTTGGAACGATTGTAACCGATGTAAAGCTTAAAACTGCTCACAAAGGGTTTCCAAAGGACTTTGAGGACATTGCTTTACTGAATTACAAGGATTATACGGTATTGAAAACGCTTGATGAGGATCTGCTGACATCAGAGTATCTTACCGGAGAGGTTATGGAAGCATTCGAAATGGCTTACCTCTTAAATCAGTTCATCAATGAGGCGATTGACTTCCATGCGGAAAATTTTACCGGCTAAACGGGTTTAAAACCATCCTGACCCGGTGATTGAAAGCTGGAGCGGATGATGCATAGTTGATGGTTACCTGTCCCTATAAAAAATGAATATCCGCCAATGAGTGTTTAATATTCGCCGGCCATGTGGAACCTATAAATTTTTGACATTAACACGAAAGTTTTAACAGCATTTAATGTTTGTTTAATATCAGCATGACTGAAACGGGTATAACTGATAGAATAGCAAGTATGGAATGGGTGAGAAAAAGATGGATGAGAAAAACTGCGGTCAGGAAATAATTTTTCCGCTTCATGCTGAGCAATAGGAGGAGAAAGAAGACAATGCCCAAAATCAGGTGGGGATAATGGCTTAAAGCATATCGTATAGAAGGACTGATTATCGACCAGCCTCCTATAAAAATCAGTACATACGGATGAAAATTCAATTTAACGGAGAAAATCAGCAGTATATAGGTTAGAGTAGCAGCAAGTAAGGCAGTGCCTATATTGAAGGCGATTGTTGAAGAATTGAAGATTTGGGATAGCAGCCCATAGAAGGAAAATATCAGCGGACCGGCAGCAATATCAGCCGGTGTATCCGACGGGGTATTTTGCATGAAGCGCAGAGGGTTGCAATTATTGAGTGCACCTTCATTGAAGTTAGAGGAAAGCCGCCAATAATGCACTATGCCTGCCAGCAAAAAGAAACCAATATAAAAATACGAAGATATTCTAAATCGTTTCATGCCTTATATGGACAATTATCAGGTGTAGGTTGTTTATTTGGTTTCACCAATCAGTGATGGCAGTAGTGATTTTTACTCCCCTGAAATTTTATCTTTTATACTTTCAATTTCTGCGAATACAACCGATTGACCACGAATGACAATAAAACTTGTCCGGCATTCGACGGATGACCAGCAAATGACTTTTACTTTATGCAATGGCCTCACTTTTCCTGAGTCGTTTCCGCTCATGTTCATCAAGGATGATCTTTCTGAGCCGGATGGACTGGGGCGTCACTTCAATATACTCGTCTTTTTTGATATACTCCATGGCTTCTTCCAGAGAAAATTTGGTGGCGGGAGTAACTGTGGTTTTATCGTCGGAGCCGGCGGCCCTAATGTTGGTCAGCTTCTTGGTTTTGGTGATGTTCACCACAAGGTCTTCCTGGCGGGTGTTTTCGCCTATCACCTGACCGGCATATACTTTTTCGTTGGGCTCTATAAAGAAGATTCCCCTATCCTGCAGCTTATCAATCGAATAGGGTATGGCTGTTCCTGTTTCCATAGCAATGAGCGAACCCGTATGGCGATTAAGTATATCACCTTTCCAGGGTTCATAAGTGTGAAAACGATGGCTGATCACTGCCTCCCCTTCGGTTGATGTAAGGATCAGGTTGTTGATGCCGATCATGCCCCTGGCAGGAATTTTAAATTCCAGTGCCGTTCGGCCTTTTTTGTTTTCAATGTTGATAATTTCTCCTTTTCGCTGGGAGACGATCTCAATGACTTTACCGGAGAAAGATTCCGGAATGTGAATTGTCAGAAGCTCCATAGGTTCCTTTGTTTCTCCCTCCTCTTCTTTGATGACCACCTGGGGCTGACCCAGTTGGAATTCGTAACCTTCACGCCGCATCGTTTCTACCAGAATGGAAAGATGCAGCACCCCTCTTCCGAAAACATTCAGTTTTTCGGGAGAATCCGTTTCCTCTACCTTCAGCGCCAGGTTTTTTTCCTTTTCCCTGAAAAGTCTTTCATGAAGATGTCTGGATGTAACATATTTCCCTTCCTGACCATAGAAAGGGGAATTGTTGACCGTAAACAGCATGCTCATGGTAGGCTCATCAATAAGGAGGGGCTTCAGACCTTCCGGCTTTTCTGCATCTGCGATGGTATCGCCGATGTCAAAATTTTCAGGCAAAAGCACAGCGACAATCTCTCCGGCATCCACCGGTTCTTTGACCTTTTCTTTACCCAGTCCCTCGAATACATAAAGCTCTTTGATCTGTGATTGAATGATGGTTCCGTTGTTTTTCACCACAGACACCCTCATGCCTGTCTGGATGGATCCCCTGGATATCCTGCCAACGGCTATCCGGCCCAGGTAGGAGGAATAATCAATGGAGCTTACCTGAAGCTGCAGCGTGCCCGGGGCTTCTTTGGGAGGTTGGATGTGATCCAGTATGGTATCCAGAAGATGGGATACATCGTTGGAAGGATACCGGTAATCATTAGACATCCATCCTTCCTTGGACGAGCCGAATACGGTAGGAAAATCAAGCTGTTCTTCCGTGGCGTTCAGGTGGAACATCAGATCAAATACCGATTCCTGTACTTCTTCCGGCGAACAGTTGGGTTTGTCCACCTTGTTGATGACTACAATGGGCTTGAGTCCTAACTTTAAAGCTTTTTGAAGCACAAAGCGGGTCTGGGGCATAGGGCCTTCCAGGGCATCTACCAATAGCAGGACACCGTCCGCCATGTTCAGAACACGTTCCACTTCGCCGCCAAAATCGGAATGACCCGGGGTATCAATGATGTTGATCTTGGTTTCTTTATATCTCACCGATACATTTTTTGAAAGAATGGTGATGCCCCTTTCCCTCTCCAGATCATTGGAATCCAGTATTAAATCCTGAACCTCCTGGTTTTCCCTGAAGAGTTTTACCTGATGAAGAATCCGGTCTACAATGGTTGTTTTTCCATGGTCTACATGGGCTATAAGCGCTATATTTCTAATATTTGTCATGATTTTACTGAAAAATAAAGCATTGTAAAATGATCTCCAAAGCTAAATTTTTTTTCGCAATTCTTTTCATACCTTTGTAATATACCTGAGATAAATTAATATACCTGGCTTATGAGTAAGAAAAACAAGAAGAAGAAAAAAAATAAGAATTCCGGCATTGTCTATTCCACGAATCCCAATTTTCAAAACAGTACGGATGAACATTCCGAACAGGAAACTTTACCCCCGGAACAGCAGGATTTGAGGGTCAGTCTCGACAGGCGTCACCGGAAAGGTAAGGAAGTAACTCTGGTTACGGGTTTTATAGGCAAAGAAGAGGATATGAAAGATCTGGGTAAGGAAATCAAAACCAAAATGGGTGTAGGCGGTTCTGTAAAAAGCGGAGAACTCATTATCCAGGGCGATCTTAGGGATGATGTGGTGGATTTTTTGATGGGAAAAGGTTATAAGGCAAAAAAGGCCGGAGGATAAAAGTCATTATGGTTGATTATTTTACATCGCTTATAGACTTGAATGGAACAAAGAGACTATATACTGCGCGAAATTGAGAAGATTCATGTGGTGCTTCAGGCCATACTGGGGAAAATAATGGGTGGCAATACAGATATTCCTAACGTAAATGAGGATTTTGAGCAGTTGAACAAGCAACTGGTAGAAGACACCCGGGTAGATATTAAAGAGCTTTTACGTTCAGACAATAAGCCATTTGATCGTGTTTTCAAAAAAGCATATGGTTATAACGAATCCAATATTGAATTGTTTGCCGATATGCTGGCAGAGATGGCGAAGAAAGCAGAGGGAAACATGAAGAATCAGCTCAATCAAAAAGCCCTGGAAACCTACCAGTATGTTGATGGAGTTAGCAATAGTTTTTCTTTTAACCGAAAAAGCAAGATTGATACCCTGAAAAGGAAGCTGGAGTTAAACCATTAGATTGGAGAATGATTGAGATATAATTATTTCCCAATCGGTTATACCTTTAAAAATTTGATTAATTTGGGAAAAGTATAACGAAACCAGCATACCCTTTCGTTTAAATCTAACAACAGCACGAGATGGAAAACCGGTTTACCACTATAATGGAAGAAAGATCCAATGAGGAGCTGATGGAGATCCTGCTCAGAAAGAGAAATGATTATCAAAGCGAGGCGGTGGATGCTGCCAGAAAGGAGTTGGGCAGGAGAAATCTTAGTCCCGAACAGATTGAAGAAATTACAGACCTGATTCAGCAAAGGGAAGAACTTGAGCGGGATCAACTGGAAACTCAGCACTCCTGGTTTGAGTCGTGCCGGAATTACGTTCGCATTCCTTCCAATCTGCCTTTTAGTATCAAATTGGGAGCGTGGCTTATCTATTTAAGCCTTTTTTTGGATATCATACGGGTAATTTTACTGAACAGGCAGGGAATAGTGCATTCACTCATTGATGGGCCAACTGTTCTGATACTCGCTGGATACCTTTTAATTGGCTATATGATCCATACGGGCAAGAATTGGGCAAGATTGTTTTTTGTGTCTCTTTTATTGATTCACCTGGTCTTGTATCCATTTTATATCGGGAGCAGCTTCGAGACAGATATAACTCTCGGCATCATTATAAGCACCGCTTTTGCTGCCAGAATTTCAGCACTGGTCCTTCTATTCGTGTACAACTCCAGAAAATGGTACCGCAAAAGATACGGCTGCATTGCTTCCCTTCAGAATATTGAAATGAGAAGATCCATTTTGGCTCTTGTGATTACTTTGTTGTTTGGGGCTTATATGTTTCGACCGGTCATCGTATTTTTTTATGAACTGAAAGCCTATTCTCTGTGGATTACCCTGTTGGTTATCCTGGGAGATATGCTGTTGCTGTTTCTCATCTTTTTTCTCTGGTACGGCTACCTGCGGCGGGAATTTTCAAAAGGGAATTGTTAATATTTTTTTCCGATATTTTTTTCTTATATCAAAAAACACTTTACCTTTGTTGCGGTTTTTAAAAAAACGATGCTTCATTCTAAACCAGCCAAGCTAGTTCTTAGTGACGGTACAGTTTTCCATGGTAGTTCTTTTGGTTATGAGCAGTCAGTTTCAGGTGAAATCGTGTTCAACACTGCAATGACAGGTTATCCTGAAAGCCTGACTGATCCTTCCTATCATGGTCAGATTCTTGTGGCCACTTATCCGTTAATCGGTAATTACGGGGTTCCCCGGGAAGAAAATGCCAAAGACATCCCCGAAAATTTTGAATCCAGCCGGGTTCAGATTAGAGGTCTGGTAATCTCTGATTATTCTTTTAATTACAGCCATTGGAACGCAGCCAGAAGTCTTTCCGACTGGCTTAGGGAAAATAAGGTGCCCGGCATCCATGGCATCGATACACGGGCATTGACTAAGATCATCAGAGAAGAAGGGGTTATGCTGGGGAAAATTATTATTGGCGAGGAAGATGTTGATTTGTACGATCCCAATAAGGAGAACCTGGTAGAAAAAGTGAGCACCTCAACCGTTCAAAAATACGGCGATGGAAAATATACGGTGGTGCTGCTGGACCTCGGGCTTAAAAACAACATCATCCGGTGTTTGGTTAACAGAGATACTACGGTTTATCGGGTACCCTGGGATTATGATTTTTTGAAGGAAGACTATGACGGGCTGTTCATTACCAATGGTCCGGGAGATCCGAAGAATGCGGATACGGCCATACAGAATATCGGCAGGGCTTTACACAAGGATAAACCTGTGATGGGCATATGTCTGGGTACTCAACTTATGGCGCTGGCCACAGGAGGTGATACCTACAAGCTGAAGTACGGGCACAGGAGCCACAATCAGCCGGTATTGCTTCAGGGAACCCACAGATGCTACATTACTTCACAAAATCATGGTTACGTGGTGGATATTGACACACTGAGTGATGACTGGGATTTGTATTTTACCAATCTGAATGACAATACCTGTGAAGGGATCAAACACCGCAAATATCCGTTTTTTGCCACCCAGTTCCATCCCGAAGCATCCGGAGGCCCCGTAGATACCGAGTTTCTTTTCGATGATTTTCTCGAACTGTTGAAACACTACACCAGCAAATGAAAACGCTGCTAATATAAAAAGGATGAAATGATGAAAGATACCGTACAAAATATATCCAAAGTTCTTGTTTTAGGCTCAGCCGCATTAAAAATAGGGGAGGCCGGCGAATTTGATTATTCCGGTTCTCAGGCCCTGAAGGCAATGAGAGAAGAAGGCATTCGCACCGTGCTCATCAATCCGAATATCGCTACCGTACAGACTTCGGAAGAGATTGCCGATGAAATCTATTTTCTTCCTGTTACTCCGGAATTTGTGACCGATGTCATTAAGAAGGAACGGCCCGATGGCATTTTGCTGGCTTTTGGCGGTCAAACGGCCTTGAATTGTGGCGTGGCATTATACAGAAATAAAGTTTTGGAGGAATATGATGTAAAAGTTCTGGGAACTGCTGTACAGGGGATTATTGATACGGAAGACCGGGATTTATTCAACCGGAAACTCAGAGACATTGATGTAAACTCAGCCAGCAGCATTGCTGCCAATAATTTGCAGGAAGCTAAGGAGGCGGCAGAGAAGTTGGGTTATCCCGTGATATTAAGGGCTGCTTATGCCCTGGGAGGACAGGGCAGTGGCTTTTGCTTCAGCGAGAAGGAACTGGAAAATACCGCTTCCATTGCTTTTGCCTATTCCGATCAGGTGTTGATAGAGGAATCGCTTAAAGGTTGGAAAGAGATTGAATATGAAGTGGTACGGGATAATTACGACAATTGTATTACGGTATGCAATATGGAGAATTTTGATCCCATCGGCATTCATACCGGCGAAAGCATTGTGGTGGCTCCTTCGCAAACACTTTCAAACCGGGAATATCATATGCTCCGGGAACTTTCTATACGTATTATCCGGCATATAGGTGTTGTGGGCGAATGCAATGTTCAGTTTGCACTGGATCCGGTTTCGGAAGATTACAGGGTGATAGAGGTAAATGCGAGGCTTTCCCGTTCAAGCGCCCTGGCCTCGAAAGCTACAGGTTATCCCCTTGCTTTTGTTGCAGCCAAACTTGCTTTGGGCTATGGACTGCATGAACTGAAAAATTCAGTTACACGGACTACACCCGCATTTTTTGAGCCCGCCCTTGACTATGTGGTGTGTAAAATTCCCAGATGGGACCTGAATAAGTTCATCGGGGTTTCCAATCAGATCGGCAGCGGCATGAAAAGCGTCGGGGAGGTCATGGCCATCGGCAGAAATTTTGAGGAAGCCATACAGAAGGGATTGCGCATGATCGGACAGGGCATGCACGGTTTTGTGGGGAATAAAGACGTAGAGACCGAGCTGCTCGAGGAGGAACTTTCTGTTCCTACCGATATGCGTATATTTTACCTTACAAAGGCTTTTTATGAGGGATATTCTATCGATAAGCTCTATGAACTCACAAAAATTGACAGTTGGTTCCTGCAGCGCCTTCAAAACATTTTCGACCTTCATACCGAACTGAAAAAATATAATGTGTTGGAGGATTTGCCTGATAAACTGCTTCATGAAGCCAAGAAAAAGGGCTTCTCTGATTTTCAGATCGCCCGTTTTGTTCTGAAGAGCAGTGATGAGCAAATCAGTGAGGATATGCTCATGGTCAGGACTTACCGAAAGTCACGTAATGTAATGCCCTCAGTGAAGCAGATCGATACGTTGGCTGCCGAATATCCTGCATATACCAATTATTTGTATCTGACTTATAATGGGAATGATCACGACATTCCCTTTCAGCATGACGGAAAATCAGCCATCGTATTGGGTTCGGGTGCCTACCGTATTGGCAGCAGCGTAGAATTTGACTGGTGTGGTGTCAATGCGCTCAATGCCCTTAACAAGAAAGAATACCGTTCGGTAATGATCAACTACAACCCCGAAACGGTGAGTACCGATTATGATGTTTCGGACAGGCTCTATTTTGAAGAACTAACATTGGAAAGGGTTCTGGATATCGTTGATCTGGAGATGCCTTACGGGGTGATTGTTTCTACCGGGGGTCAGATACCCAATAACCTGGCTATACGGTTGCACCAGCAAGATGTTAATGTACTCGGAACTTCGCCTGAATCGATTGACCGGGCAGAAAACCGCCATACGTTCTCGGCCATGCTTGACAGGCTTGGAGTAGATCAACCCAGATGGCAGGAACTTTCAAATATAGGAGATATTTACCGGTTCATCGATGAAGTAGGATATCCGGTACTGATTCGCCCCTCTTACGTATTATCGGGTGCGGCAATGAATGTGGTTTCTAACCGCGAAGAGCTGGATGAATTCCTGAATTTGGCCGTGAAGGTATCCCGGCAATATCCGGTGGTGGTGAGTGAGTTTATTGAGAACGGCAAGGAGATCGAGATGGATGCTGTGGCCAATAAAGGCGATATTGTGGTATACGCGATATCGGAGCATGTTGAGTTTGCAGGAGTCCATAGCGGGGATGCCACATTTGTGTTTCCCGCCCAGAAGATTTATGTGGAAACCGTCCGGAGAATCAAAAAGATCGCCCGAAAGATAGCCGAAGAGCTGCAGATTACCGGTCCGTTCAATGTGCAGTTCATTGCCAAGGACAATGATGTTAAGGTAATAGAGTGCAACCTGCGTGCTGCCCGGAGCTTCCCTTTCGTTTCGAAGGTGTTGAAAACAAATTTTATCGAGCTGGCGACAAGGGTAATGTTGGGTGAGCAAGTGGAAAAGCCTGTAAAATCTTTGTTTGATCTGGATCACATAGGTGTTAAGGCTCCTCAGTTTTCTTTCTCGCGCCTTCAGAAAGCCGATCCGATTCTGGGCGTAGAGATGGCTTCTACCGGGGAAGTGGGATGTATCGGACAAACCTATTACGAGGCCATATTGAAAGCCATGCTTTCTGTAGGTTATAACATACCACAGAAAAACGTGCTGCTTTCCTCCGGTCCTGCACGGTCGAAACTGGAAATGTTAACAAGCGCCAGAATGCTGAAAGAAAGAGGGTATAACCTTTACGCCACTAAAGGCACCCACGATTTTTACGAACAAAACGGGGTGGAAACTACCGTACTTCATTGGCCCGATGAAGACGAGCAACCCAATACCATTGACTACCTGAAAGAAAAGAAGATTGATCTGGTGGTTAATGTACCGAAGCATCACGGCAAGAATGAACTGGACAATGATTACAGGATCAGGCGGACTGCTATAGATTATAATATTCCCCTGATAACCAACGCACGGCTTGCCAGCGCATTCATCTATTCCTTCTGTAAATACGATACGAAAAGCCTGGAGATTAAGAGCTGGAATGAGTACTAAGCAAGAATTGAATTGCACAGAGCTAAAGGCCAAGAGAAAAGAGGAAAAGGTTTCGGGTCCCGTGCCCCGGGTCTCGGGTTTCCCCGGTCAACTGCTGGTAGAAGTTGTGAAATATACTGATTAACCTTTTATAGTAATATGAATCATAAATAACCGAAAAACTTTAGCTAATACCAAACCGAGACTCGGGAGGCGGAAACCGAAACATTCTGTTCTCTGCTCTGCGCTCGAAGCTCTGAGCCATTCAAGCATTTATTTGGAAAGGCAGAGACAGCTGAAAATCTACAAAATCTATATGATCTATGAACCTTATAGAAAGGATCAGTGACATTGCCAGGAGTCATTTTGAAAGCGCCAGAAGCAGCCACCGGTGGGATCATACCCAACGTGTTTATCGGATAGCTCTCCGTTTGGCCGAACAGGAAGGAGCCGACCGGGAAATTGTTGCGCTGGCATCTTTGTTGCATGATATTGGCAGAACTGAGGAGGACCGGAGCCGAGGGCGCATTCGTCATGCCGAAAGAGGGGGCCAAATGGCACGTAAAATTTTAGCGGGTGAGAGCCTCGAAAATAATAAGATCGAAAAAATCGTTCATTGTATAGTTACCCATCGGTTCAGGGACAGTAAACAACCTGAAACGGGTGAAGCCAAAGTCTTGTTTGATGCGGATAAGCTTGATTCTATAGGGGCAGTGGGTATTGCCAGAGCTTATCTTTTTGCCGGAGAAGTTGGGGCCATGCTGCACGATAAGGAGGTCGACCCGGAGCAATCTTTACCCTATAGTGAGGAAGATACTGCATACAGGGAATATCTGGTCAAACTAAGATACATAAAGGACCGAATGCTAACCAGGAGCGGTTTGGAGCTTGCAAAAGAGCGGCATCGCTTTATGACTGATTTTTTTGAAAGACTCAACCGTGAAGTAGAAGGAGAGATATGAGGAAACCAAACAGCCAATCAAATGAAAAAATTACTTTTGAGTTTATCTGTTTGCTTAACCCTGGGTCTTTATTACCAGGTTCAGGGGCAAAATCAGTATGAGTTGCTCTATCTTAAGAATCAGTTTGATCTCATTGTTCAACAGGCTGAAATCAATATAAATTCCAACTCTCTGAATTCAAATGATTATTATTGGTATGCGGTAGCACTAAATAAGAAAGGAGCAATCAATCAATGCATCCAAATACTGAACGAAGGATTACAATATTTTCCCGATAATACAAGGCTTAATAAACTTTTGGCAGATGTTTATTTTCAAAACGGAAATTTTACGGACGCTGAATGCATATTACAGAAGTACCTTGATGATCAGCAATGCAGGATGAAACTTGTTAAAATTCATGAGTTCAACAACAACTATTTACAAGCAATAGAGAATCTTCAGAAATTGTATAGGAATGATACTACCAATATTTTATATTTAAGACATCTAGGGAACAATTATTATGACTTGGATAGCACTTCGAAGG
>JBKGZA010000108.1:0-11275 GCA_046545815.1 Bacteroidales bacterium | reverse complement strand
CGCTTACCCTGAGCGTTGAGAAGCAGGAGCTGATCTCGGGGATCATCGTGAGTTTGATTCTTTCGCTTGCCTTACACAGGAATTATCAACGAATAGGGCTTCCGAATATCACCCTGAAGAAAATCGTTTTTATCCTCGCATACATCGTGGTTCTGTTCAAGGAAATCATTCTGGCCAACCTTGATGTGGCGTATCGGGTCATACACCCGAAAATGCCGATAAAACCGGGAATTGTTATTATCAAAACCGATTTAAAACAAGATCTGGCGAAAATGATCCTTGCCAATTCAATTACGCTGACTCCCGGCACATTTACTCTGGATATTGAAGGAGACAGGCTTTTGATACACTGGATAAATGTCAGGACAGACAATATAGATGAAGCCACCAGGCTTATCGGTGGAAGATTCGAAAAATATCTGAAAGTAATTTTCAAATAACCTGAAATCGTTATCCACAGAATGAAAAAAAAGATAGTGATCATAGGAGGCGGACCATCAGGTGTAACAGCAGCCATCACCGCAAGAAGATATTATCCGGATGCAGAGATTACTTTGATCAGGAAAGAAGAAAAGGCGCTGGTGCCTTGTGGAATACCTTATATATTCGGTACCCTGGAGTCGGCGGAAAAGAATCTTATTCCTGATCAGCTTCTTAAAAATAACAACATTAACCTGGTGATCGACGAGGCCAGCTCCGTGGACCGTGAATCCAAAACTGTGACGACGGTTGATACCGGCCACTATTATTATAATAAGCTGATCCTGGCCATTGGTTCATCGCCATTGATTCCATCCATACCTGGTGTTGATTTGAATAATGTATATGCAGTGAGAAAAGATCTGGAATACCTGAAGGATCTGTCGAAAAAGCTGAATGAGTCCAAAGATGTGGTCATCATCGGCGGAGGATTCATAGGACTGGAGTTCGCTGATGAATTTATGAAAAGGGGCAATGTGAATGTCACCATCATCGAGCTGCTTCCGCATTGTCTGCTACTTGTTTGTGACGAAGACATCTGCAGGCGTGTGGAGAATAAACTGGAAGAAAGAGGGATTAACATTATGGTAGGCAAAAAAGCCGAGGCCCTTTTGGGGGAAGATCAGGTGGAATCCATACAGCTCGAGAGTGATGAGAAAATTAAAGCCGATACGGTCATTCTGGGCATCGGGGTAAAACCGAATGTACAATTGGCTTTGGATTGCGGACTAAAGGCTGATGAAAAGGAGGGAATCGAAGTGGATGATTTTATGCGGACTTCAGACGAAAATATTTTTGCCATTGGTGATTGTGCCAAGAAAAGGTGTTACCTGAGCGGACTGCCGAAAGGAGTATGGCTAGCCTCTATGGGAACTACTGAAGCGAGAATTGCGGGTGCCAATCTGTTCAATGTCCGCAGGAGGACCGATTGTGCCATCGGGATCTTCTCCACTTGCTTCGGAGACCTGGCGGTTGGCTCAGCCGGCCTGACCGAATCGGCAGCCAGGGAAATGGGGATGGACGTGGTAACAGGAGAAGCAAGCGCCCCTGATAAGCACCCTGGTTCTATTCCAGGTGCCCGGGAATTGAGAATAAAACTGATCTTTGAAAGAGATACAGGTCTGCTGGTGGGCGGACAGATATATGGCGGATTATCGGTGGGTGAAAAGATCAATTTCATCGGAGCCCTTATTCAACATAAAATGAGGGCCGATGAAGTATGCACATTCCAGATGGGAACTCATCCCCTGTTGACCGCTTCACCCATCGCCTATCAGCTGAGTAATGCTGCCCAACTGGCGACTATAAAACTGCAAAAGCGAAAACCTGCTTCTGATTGAAATATTGCGATTGCAATAAAATTATTTGGTATGAGCATATAATTATGTAAGCTGGCAAACCGAAAATTATAGCACATCAATTGCCAACTGCTCTTTGCCAATTGCTAACATTTCAGTTATTGATACAAAAAAACAAATCTATGATGGTTGAACTCATCTTCATCGGAATCATTGCCATAGGAATCATCCTATGCATCATCCGTATGGCAAAAGGACCTACAGCCGCAGACCGAGCAATAGCAATGGACACGGCCACTACAGTTACCGTTGCCTTATTGGTATTACTCGGTTTTGTTTTTGACCGATATGTTTACCTGGATGTTGCCCTGGTGTATTCCATCATATCTTTTGTAGGATTGATTGCCATTGCGAGGTTTCTGGAGAAGGGGATTTGATTTTAAGGCTAAGCCGAAAGCTGAGGCTAAGAATGATGGGTTCTGGAAATGAGTGAGAGATGGAGAGATGGTTACATTGTCAAATGGTTATATTGTGTGAAGAAGGCTGATGCTAAGACGAATTCAGGTTAAGGCTAAGAAGGAGGGGTCGGGAGATGAGGGAAAGAAGAAGATATTATTACATCGTTAAATTGAGGCTAAAAATAAGGCGTTGACTATGACTGAGAATGAAGAATATATTAACAGCTTGCCAACTGCCCTTTATCAATTGCCAACTTAATATAAGAAAAAATGGAATTAGCAGGAACCACCATCACAGCCATCGGCGTTGTCTTTCTTCTGTTAGGCAGCCTTGGGGTTTTTAGGATGCCGGATATTTACAACCGGGTACAGGCAGGTACGAAGTGCACTACGTTGGGCAGTTTTCTGACCATTGTCGGGATCGGAATTCTGCAGCCGGCATGGTTCTGGAAAACATTGATCATAGCCCTGTTTGTGCTGATCTCTAACCCCATTTCCAGCCACGCGCTGGGGCGGGCCTCCAGGAAGAAAGGAATTCAATTGTGCGACAAAAGCGTGCTGGACCAAACCGATGTATTTAACAAGAAAAAGGATTAACCATGGACATCATCCTGGCCATACTGGTATTGTTAATGATTGCCGCGGCAATTGCAGCCCTGATATATAAGGACCTGATGAGTGCCGTTATTGCTTCATGCATTGTCAGCCTGATAGCGGCCATACTGTTCTTCTTTCTGCAGGCACCTGATGTAGCCATGGCCGAAGCGGCCATAGGCGCTGCACTGGTGACCGGCATATTTGTCATTGCTGTTAAAAGAACCCAACGATTTGAAGAATGAAAAAACTGATTGCCCTTATATTGCTTTTGATCATTGCCACAGGCATTGTATTGTCGCTGCAGGAGATTCCTTTCGGCATTCCTGAGTCAAAGATAGGATCCTACTTTATTAAAGAGGGAGTGAGAGAAACAGGGGCCACCAACATTGTGACCTCAGTTGTGGTGAACTACCGTGGATTCGACACACTGGGCGAGGTTACCGTCCTTTTTACTGCGGCTATGGGTCTGGGCGCCTTACTGAGCGCACACAAAAAAAGAAATGCCGGTGAGAAGGTGGAGCCTTCCAGCCTGATCGTCTATACCGGATGCCGGTTTTTATTCCCCATTATCCTTCTGGCTGGTGCTTACATCTTTATTCATGGTCACCTGACCCCAGGAGGCGGTTTTCAGGGCGGAGCCATCATTGCCTCTGCCTTCCTCCTGATGTATCTTGGATGCCGGGGGAAAAGGGTGAAAGCGCATCTGAGCACCACACTGGAAGGCGTGGGCGGACTGATATTCATCTTACTGGGGATAGTTGGCCTGATCTTAGGACATGAATTTCTTTTCAATTTTCTGCCCAAAGGCGAGCTCAATACACTGGTCAGTGGGGGAATCATTCCCATTATCTACATTGCCATCGGACTGAAAGTAGGTTCGGAGCTGGCGGGCATTATTGATAACATGATAGAGGAAAGCCAATGAGTATTTTAAGCAATTACATTTACTATATCGGAGCCTTCAGCCTCATTTTTATTGGGATATATATCCTGCTGGTAAAGAAGAACCTGATCAAGGTGATCATCGGTCTGAGCATTCTGGATACCGGCATATACCTGTTCCTGATCACGGTGGGGTATCTTGCAGAAGGGACAGCCCCCATATTCTCAAAACCAGGGTTGAAAGCAGAAAAGATGGTTGATCCGGTGCCGCAGGCGCTGGTCCTGACAGCTATTGTCATTGGTGTGTCTGTTCTGGCCCTGGCGCTTACATTGGCCATCAAACTGTATAAACATTACGGAACACTGAATTTACGCAAAATAAAAGAGCAAAAATGGTAAATCCGGTACTTTTGGTTGCCATACCACTGGGATTAGCTTTTACAGTTCCCTTTTTCGGATTCATTTCGAAGAATGCCGGGAAATTCATACCTCCGGTTGCCTTTCTGTTCAACCTGGTC
Organism: Bacteroidales bacterium; assembly: GCA_046545815.1. GTDB lineage: Bacteria > Bacteroidota > Bacteroidia > Bacteroidales > UBA12077 > JAGXLC01. The sequence goes on along the minus strand of JBKGZA010000108.1, from coordinate 7,042 downwards.
GTCTCCCTGCAGCTTTTCCCGGTAGTCCTGGAACAACCCATCCATGTAAACATTGGTGGTTTTTTGCCTCCCTTCTGTATCAACCTATTGGCTGGTCCTGTGGGCATCCTGTTCAGCTCCCTCATTGCCCTGGTAGGCCTGCTGGTTTCGATCTATGCCTTGGATTACATGAAAGGGAGGGATGAGGAAAAATACCACATCCTATACCTGCTGCTTCTCACCGGAGCAACAGGAGTGGTGCTTACCGGGGACATCTTCAATCTTTTTGTTTTCTATGAAATTCTTTGTATTGCTTCTTATGCGCTTGTAGCCTATTTCGGTGATAAAGCGAGCATCGAATCGGCCGTAAAATATCTCATCCAGGGAGCATTGGGCTCCAGCCTGATACTAATAGGTATCGGCTTGCTATACGGGCAGTTTGGAACGCTTAACATGGCGGATATTGCTAACAACATTCAGTCGGTCCATTCCATCTCCGTCTTTGTGCCCTTGGTCTTACTAATCACCGGGTTCGGAGTAGAGGCGGCCATATTCCCGTTGAACGGCTGGCTGCCGGATGCGCACTCCTCGGCTCCTTCATCCATAAGTGCCATTTTATCGGGTATAGCCATTGAGGTTGGACTTTATGCCATGATAAGAGTGGTATTCACAGTATTCGGAGCTTCAAGCATCTTCACCTTCCTGCTGTTCTTAGGAGTTATGACCCTTTTGATCGGTGAACTATGCGCCTTCAGCCAGGAAAACATCAAGAGAATGCTTGCTTATTCAAGCATAGGTCAGATTGGCCTCATCGTGTTTGCCATCTCCATAGCTTCTTCCTATGGGGTAACCGGGGGACTGTTCCAGCTGGTCAGTCATACCCTGGGTAAAGCACTGCTGTTCCTTTCTGTCGGATATATGATCTATCGCACCGGCTCCATGAGCATTGCTTCATTTGAAGGGATGGGCAAGAAAATGCCCTATACCTCACTCGCCTTTACGATAGGGGCTTTTTCAATGGTCGGATTGCCTCCTTTTGTGGGCTTCCCGAGCAAATTCATGATCGTCAGAGCTGCCTTATCCGAACAGGAGCTGTTGTTTACGATACTCATTGCCCTGGTGCTTATAGCCACCGTCATCGAGGCGGCCTATTTCTTCAAGGTGGTGCAGGTGATGTATTTTAAAGGAGAGGCCGGACAAACGGATAAAAAAGAAATCGCGCCCTCCGGCGTGCTGATACCCATATTCATTTTTGCGGGTCTTATTGTGCTCGCGGGGATATACCCCAATCTGATTACCGATATACTGGATTCTTCTGCCGCAGAATTTCTGCACAGGGCGGATTATATAAAAAGCATTTTGCCATGAATTTGGAAATCATATTGATTATTGCTTTTGGAGGCGCTTTGCTGACCTATATTCTGGGAAAAATATCCAAAATGACCAGGGATGTTTTTGCCGTGATCGTCTCTTTGGCCTTGGTGGGCATTTTGGCTGTACTTCACAATACTGCTTATAAGGAAACCTTTTATATCGGATTTCTGGACATACCCCTTACGTTAAGAATTGACAACTTCTCATGGCTTTTTGCCATTACCACTGCCGGCATAGGTTCGCTCTCCGTCATTTTTTCGCTGAGCTACATCAGGAAAAAGGAAAAGACAGACTTTTACTATTTCATGATGTTGCTGGTCGTTGCAAGCATGACAGGCATCGTTTTGTCAGGGGACCTGGTTTCATTCTATATTTTCTGGGAAATTATGTCATGGAGCACCTTCCTTCTGATATGCTACAATCGCGGACCGGCCATTGCTGCTGGTATGAAATACATCATCATGTCGGTAGCCGGCTCTGTAGCCATGCTCATTGGAATCCTGTCGCTGTATTCTCATTACGGCACACTGGCTTTTTCTGAGCTTTCCGGACTATTGCATCAGGCTTCATCAGGATATGTGCTGCTGATCCTCATCCTCTTTTTTATTGCAATGGGCATCAAAAACGCCATATGGCCGCTTCATGCATGGCTGCCGCCTGCTCATTCCGAAGCTCCCTCTCCTTTCAGCTCCATCCTCTCCGGCATACTGATTAAAATGGGTACCTACGGTTTCATCCTGCTGATATACGCGATCATTCAGACGGATGTGTTTCTGAAGCTGGGGCAAGGCGTTTTGAGCGCCCGTTATATCATTTCCATTATCGCAGCCATCACCATTCTTATTCCAACGTTCACAGCCCTGCTCCAGGATGATGCCAAGCGGCTTTTGGCATGGTCTACAATTGGTCAGGCAGGATACATCCTACTGGGGATTGCATTTGGTACCAGCATCAGTGTGGCCAGCGGAATGTTCCACTTTTTTAATCATGCCATATTCAAAGCGTTGCTTTTCATCGTAGTCGGAACGGTGGAATACCGTACCAATGGAGTGCGCGACCTGAATTCACTGGGCGGGCTGATCAAAAAAATGCCGGTGGCCTTCATTGGCGGATTGATCGGCATCTGCGGACTAATTGGTGTGCCGCTGACAAACGGTTTTGTTTCAAAATGGATGATCTATAAAACACTGATCCTTAACAACAGTCCATTTCTGGCTTTTGCCGCACTATTGGGAACATGGGGAACAATCTTGTACAGCTACAAATTGATTCACCACATATTTCTGGGTCAATTGCCCGAAAAATATGAGAAGGTCAAGAGAGCGCCTTTCAGCATGCAACTACCCATTGTGATTCTTTCGGTTGCCATCATCGTATTTGGCATTCTCCCGGGTATTCCGCTTCATGTGATCAATACAATCGGTACCGGATTCGGTCTGGAAGCTTTAAACATCAATATATGGGGAATCGCTTCAGACACCGGCACAATCAACATGCTTAACATATTCACTGCGCTCCTGATCATCGTTATCGTGGTATGGCTAATATTGAAGGGAAGCAAAAAATCTGCAAAAATAAATCAGTACGATACCTATGCGGCCGGAGCAGCAGTTCCGAAAGATAAATATCACTATACAGTGAATTTTTACAATCCGCTGAACCGGATGATTGGACCTTTTCTGAGGGACTTTATCAATGATTTCTATATCCGGCTTGGGCGCAGCATCGAAAATCTGGGCAACAAAGTCCGGCGTATCTATACAGGTGAGGTCGGATATTATGTGATATACATTATCCTATTTCTGGCATTGCTAATCTTTGTTCAACTAAACTGGGCAATATGGTAACCACTATACTTCAAAGCATATTGATCATCCTCCTGGCTGGTATCATCGGGCTGTTCTTCCTGGGATTATCAAGAAAATTCCTGGCAAGAATTCACTGGCGTTATGGACCGCCGATCACTCAGCCCCTGATTGACATCATTAAGCTTTTTAATCAAACCAGCATGAGCCATGGACTATTGTTCAACTTTGGGATCCTGCTTTCACTTGCTGGCTCTGTTTTAGTGGTTTTATTTCTGCCAATGGGAAATATATGCCCTTTAAGCAGCTCAGGTGGCCTGCTGGCCATCCTGTATCTTATGCTCATCGGACCTCTGGGAACAGCACTAAGCAGTGGTGAAGCTGCCAATCCCAATGCCAGCATCGGCGTATCCAGGAGCTTCCTGCTGGCACTGGGCTTTGAGCTTCCCCTGCTGCTTATTCTGCTTGCGGTAATGAGCCATTATAACACCATTTCCATCGTTCAGATAGTCGATCATCAGATTCAAGCAGGTTGGTCCTTTCAGAATCTTCCGCTGTTGCTCTCAGGATTGGCTTATATCCTGATCCTCCCTGCCATAATGGGAATAAGGCCTTTTGAAATGATACAGGCGCCCCAGGAAATTGCTTCCGGTCCCATGGTGGAATTTGGCGGTAAATACCTGGCTCTTTCCACCATCCAGCACGTGTTCAATGTATTCATCGGCATATCCCTGTTTGTGAATTTATTTCTGGGAGGAGGAGCCAATGTGGGGTACTTCTTTCTGAAGATGCTGGTGGTGTTTGTCATTTTCCTGACCGTAAATGCAGTTACCCCGCGTTTCAGGATCGAACAGGCGATAAGATATCTGTGGAGATGGCCGACTTTACTGGCGCTGGGGGGATTGATTGTGGTTATGGTTATATAGTTCTTTTTTAGTTATTATAAATGTTAATGGTTGACTCAAAAAATTGGCAGTTAGAAAATATTAGTTGGCAATTGGCAAAAGGCAGTTGGCAATAAAAGAGTGCCAATTATTTAGCTAAACAAAAAATGTTTTCTATAGAATGTTGCAAACTGCCAACTAAAACCTTGATTCCTGATAATAAAAATAAAAAAGTCGAGCATATGGACAGAAACAACATAACTAAGTGGCTCAGGTCGCCGGGTAAGATGGGACAGAAATATTCGCTGCACGCGCTATATTTTTGCACGGGCTGCGGAATTATCGAGATACCGCCTTCCATAACTACCCGATGGGATGCAGAACGGTTTGGCATCACGCCTGTAGCTTCACCCCGGCAGGCCAATCTGTTCTTAATCACAGGATATGTTTCTCTCAAGACCTTGCGGTACATCATCCGCTCCTATGAACAGATGCCCGAGCCCAAATACACGGTTGGCTTTGGTTCATGCCCGATTAACGGGGGAATGTACTGGGATTCCTATAACACCATCAAACACCTCGATAAATACATTCCGGTTGACGGCTGGATTGCCGGCTGCATGCCCAGGCCCGAAGCCGTTTTTGTTGCCGTAACCCATTTATGGACCTTAATAGATAAAGATATGGCAGACGGATACAAAAAATACAAAAAAAATTACCGACAATACAGAGCAAACCAGGAACAAGTACTGGGTGAGCTGGAATGGCCACCCTTATTTTCAAACGGAGAAGAAAAATGAATGCGATAGGTCAATCACTGAAAGAAGCGCTTTTGTCATCCTTTGAAAATCTTCAGGTGGATAATCCCGAAGAAACAAGGGTTATAGTATACTGTAGGACGGATGCCCTACCCGCTGTATTGAATTACCTGAAGAATAACGGATATGATCACCTGGCGCTCATATCATGTGTAGATTGGATAAAAGAAAATGAGTTGGAACTTGTTTACATACTCTCTGCATATACGGAGGATAAAGAGCAGGCCAGGATGAACATACTGATTAAAACAAGGATATCAAGGGAGAAATCAGAATTTCAGACGGTAATGAACATTTTTGAAAATGCGGAGCCTTATGAACGGGAATTGCACGAAATTTACGGGATCCATTTTAATGGGCATCCCAGGCTAACGCCCCTTTTGCTTGAGCGGAAATATGAAATACCTCCTTTCAGAAAAGACTTTGATACCAGAAAATACGTGCAGCAGGTTTTTGATGAGGTTCCTTTTGTGGAGGATAAGGATGAGGCGAAGGCTGAGGCTGAGAAAGGAAAGAAAAAAGGAAGTTGAGGAAGAATTGATACACTGTTACATTGTTACATTGTTGGTTGAGGCCAAGGCAAATTAAGGCTAAGGCTGAGAACTAAGGCTAAGGAAGAAAAGAAGCTGTGGGTAATTGTTAAATTTAGGCTAAGGCGAAGGCTGAGGCAAAGAAAGATGAAGAAAAAGTGAATCAGATATAAAGCCAAATTTAAGTAGAAATGAATGAATTAAAACAAAAAAGATTGATTAGGCTCGTAACAAATATAAGGGCATCTGCTTTCTGCTGCTATGTATCAATCTTAGCCTCAGCCTTAACCTTAGCCTTCTTTTTCTGCCTCAGTCTTAGCCTAAAAACATAAATCATGCGAGAACTTGAACTATATTTCGGACCGCAGCACCTTGGAATGGTTGGCAACTTTAGCATCACGCTGAATGTTGAAGGAGATCGTGTTGTCAGGGCAACCGCCAATCCCGGATTCCTGCATCGCGGATTCGAAAAGCTCATGGAGCAGAGAACATGGATACAGAATTTTCCGCTGGTTTGCCGGATCAATGTGGTGGAACCCGATCATATGGAGCTGATGTATGCCATGGCAGTAGAAAAATTAGCGGATATAGAGGTTCCGGAAAGGGCGCAGTTCATAAGAAGCATTTATCTGGAACTTGCCCGGGTGGGCTCCCACTTGTTTGGCCTGTGGGCTTATGCCAACATGCTGGGTTTTGATACTGTGGCCAACTGGGCCATGTATCATCGCGACCTGATTCTTGATCTTTTCGAAGAACTCACAGGAGGCAGGGCCTATCACATCTATATATGGCCGGGCGGAGTGAGACGGGATTTTCCTGAAGGCTTTAAAGACAAGATGATCAACACGCTTCATACCATTGGTAGCCATGTTCCGGATTATGACGATACCTTTTTCAATCACAAAATCTTTCAGCAGCGTGCCAAAGATGTCGGAAAAATCACCCGTGAAGAAGCCAAAAAGATGGGTGCTGTCGGGCAGGTGCTCAGGGCTGCCGGATTAAAACAGGATATCCGTAAAACAGAACCCTACGCTGCCTATGATCAGGTAGGCTGGGAAATACCCACCAGGGAAGACGGGGATGCTTACTCACGCATCTGGGTGGTGCGTGATGAGATGATTGAAAGCGTTCACCTGATCTTTAAACTGCTGGATAAGATGCCCGGTGGAGAAGTGTACAACAGAGTGCCCAATCCTTTTAAGTGGACTATTCAGGAGAAAGAGGCCTATGTCCGATGCGAATCTTCCAGGGGTGAGCTGGGGCTTTATCTGGTGAGCAATGGCGGGGACAAACCCTATCGGGCCCATTTCAGAACACCGTCTTACAACCACGGGTTAACTATTTTGGAGAAAGCCTTGGTCAATGAAAGCATCGCGGATGTGGGCAACATCATGATCAGCTTGTATATAACGGCGCCGGAGATAGACCGATAAAGTCTCAACTTTAGTATACTTCAATTAAAAGTGCTGAATTTATTATGAAAAAAATTGAATAGGAGGAATAATTATGAAAAAGTGAAATGTATTAGTTTTTAATACCTTAATTTCAGTTTAACCCTAAATTAAAACGAATGAAGTGTTTGGATTATAAATAATAAAAGAGTTACTCTCTGAAGATATGAAAATATAGCAGTTTTGACAACTGCCAACTTA
>JBKGZA010000107.1:0-11285 GCA_046545815.1 Bacteroidales bacterium | reverse complement strand
AGGCTCGAATTTTGAGGTTCTATTTAATTGAATTACAAACATATAATCAAACTTTATCTGAAGCTAATTAATGCATCCATTTAAAGGTTCAGCCGGAAGGCAATAAATTCCGTTGTCGTACCACTTCATATAAAAGAATGCCGGCAGCTACCGATACATTAAGAGATTCAATATCTCCGGCAAGAGGAATACGAACGGTCCTATGGAGTTTCTTTAATAAATTCCCTGAAATTCCTTTATCTTCAGAGCCCATCACCAATGCCGCAGGTTTTTTAAAGTCAGCCTCATAATAACATTGATCTGCTTTTTCAGTAACACCCGTCACCTCCACCCCGCTTTGATTCAGGTAATCCACTGTATCCAGCATATCTGATGTGCGACAGATCGGTACCTTATATAAAGCCCCCGCTGAGGTTTTTACCGCATCTTCGCTAACCCGGGCAAAATGCCTCTGCGAGATCACGATGGCATCAACTCCCGCACCTTCTGCTGTGCGAACGATAGCTCCAAAATTTCTCACATCTGTCAAACTGTCCAGAAGCAAAATAAAAGGCGTAGCAGCTATTTCGAATATACCCGGTAAAATATCAGTGATATTCTGAAATTCAATGGGAGCCAGAAAAGCAATTACACCCTGATGATTTTTCCCGGTTATTTTATCCAGTTTGGGCTGAGGAACAAACTGATAGGGTATTCCGTATTCCCGTATCACTGAAAAACATTCCCGGAACAATTCACTTTTCAGTCCATCCTTGATAAGCACCTTATCCAACGAACGTCGGGATTCAATGGCTTCTTTTACCGGCCTTATACCATATATAAGAGATCTTTTTGCACCCATAATAATTATTATATATCCGGGCAACCCGGATGACCTTTTTATCACTTCTTCAATTGTTCCAACTCTTCATTCAGTTTCTCCCATCTGTTCATTTCCTGTTCATGCGCCTTTTTTAACTCATCATATTCCGAATAAAGCCCGCGATTTTCCAATTTCTTGGGGAAAGCCAGCTTTTTTTCCATATCCACCATCTCATTTTCTATCTCTTCAATCTTTTCCTCACACTCGCCTATTGCTTTTTCCACTTTTTTTATTTTTCTGTTATGTGCTTTTCTTTCTTCATAATCCTTCTTTTTACGGGTATTGCTTCCCGGATTTGATGTGGTACTGCTTCCCCATGAAGGTGAATTCAGCTCGCTGAGTTCCTCCATCTGTTTTTTCTCCAGGAAATCGTATATTCCACCGATGTTTTCCTTTATCTTTCGGTTTTTAAACTCATATACTTTAGTAACCAACCCATCCATAAAATCACGGTCGTGAGAGACGATTAACAGTGTGCCTCCAAAATCTTCCAGAGCCTGTTTTAAAACCTCCTTTGACTGCATATCCAGATGATTGGTGGGTTCATCCAGAATCAGCATATTGTAAGGATGCAACAACAATTTGGCCAGTGCCAGACGCGATCTTTCCCCGCCCGATAAAACACGGACCTTTTTATCCACTGCTTCTCCCTCAAAAAGGAAAGCACCCAGAATGCCACGGATATTTTTCCGTGCTTCACCCTCTGCAATATTATCAAGCGTTTGAAATACTGTTAAATCTTCATCGAGAAGTTCATCCTGATTTTGTGCATAATATCCAATATCTACATGATACCCTTCTTTAACGCTTCCCTCATGATCGGTTTTTCCCAATAAAACTTTGGCCATAGTGGTTTTCCCTTCTCCGTTTCTGCCAACAAAAGCCACACGCTCCCCTCTTTCAATCAAAAAATCTACATCATCCAAAACCAGGTTGTCTCCATAATATTTTACAATATTCCCGGCTTTCAGTACCTCCCTGCCCGACCGGGGCGGATCGGGAAAACGGATATGCATCTGCTTATTGTCTTCTTCATCTACCTGTACTTCCTGCATTTTCTCAAGTTGCTTGATTCTCGACTGAACCAGGGAAGCTTTATTCGCCTTATACCTGAATCGCTCTATAAATTCCTCTGTCTCTTTGATTTTCTTTTGCTGATTTTTGAATTCTGCCATCTGTTGCTGCCGCAGGTTTTCTCTCTCAATCCTGTATTTGGAATAAGGAAGCTTAAAATCATAGAGTTTGCCAAGGGACAATTCCATCGTCCGGCTGGTGACATTGTCCAGAAATACCCGGTCGTGGGAAATGAGGATCACTGCCCCCTGAAAATTGTTCAGATAATTTTCAAACCATCGGATGGACTCAATATCCAGATGATTGGTAGGCTCATCAAGAAGTAGCACATCAGGGGCATTCAATAAAATTTTTGCCAACTCTACACGCATTTTCCATCCACCACTGAAAACAGATAAAGGCCGGTTCAGATCCTCCCTGTCAAAACCCAGACCCGTCAAGGTTCTTTCAATATCCGACTCTACTTTATCTCCACCCAACAAATGGTACTTTTCCGTTTTTATTTTTAAATCATCCAACATCCGGCTGTATTCACCAGAATGATAATCATCCCTCTCAGCAATTTGCCGGTTCAACTTTTGAATGTCGTTATGCAGTGCAGCAATTTGCTTCAGTGAATTGAAAACTGACAAATATACGGTCTGATCCTCCTGGTGGATCATATGCTGGGGCAAATACCCAATCTTTAAATCCGAGGCTATATTCACATTTCCCGCTGTAGGCGTTATATCTCCATGGATGATCTTCAGAAGCGTACTTTTCCCTGAACCATTGTTACCAACCAGTCCCACCTTTTCCTTTTGGCGCAACATAAAAGATACATCTCCAAACAACAATTTCCCTTCATATTCCACATGAATGCGCTCCAATGAAATCATAAGCAGTTCCTTTTATTTTCCATAACATTCATTTTTTATTACGAAAAACTTTACCAATTCATATTCAACCCCCATCAAAATGACCCTGATGGGTGTTGGATCAATAATAAATTTCCAAAGATAAAAAAAACAAGCCCGAAGACCATTCGGCCCCTGGGCCGGGTATCTCATTAAGGAAAGGTTCTATTTGCCAATAAGGTTAAGTTCTTTCAAGAATTTCTCCTTATAAGCTTTCCCGATGGGAATATGTTTTTCTCCTCGCTTAGAATTGATTATCACATAATTGTCCTCAATGCGGTCGATATTTCTTATATTCACGATATATGACCGGTGCACCCTTTTGAATCGATCGGAAGGCAACTGATTGATAATGGATTTCATGGTAAAATGTATTGTAAACTTCTCGTCGTAGGAATTAATGACTACATAGTTTTCCATAGCCTCAACCCACAGTATATCTTCATACTTCAGGCGAACAAGCGCTGAATCCTTCTTTATAAAGATTTCGTCACTCTCTTGTTTCTGCTCTCCTGAAACACTGATATTGTCTCTGGCTTTTTTGACCGCTTTATAAAAGCGGCTAAAGGTAATGGGCTTTAACAGATAATCTACCACATCATAATCAAAAGCCTGAAGGGCATATTTTTCCTGAGATGAAATTATAATAATCTGTGGTAGATCTTTCACCGTATTAAGAAAATCGATTCCTGACATTTCAGGCATTTCAATATCCAGAAAAATCAGGTCAATATCATCTTCGCTTACATTAATGGTATTTATTGCCTCAACCGCATCGTGAAATGTATATTTCAAATCAAGAAAATCGGTTCGGTTAACAAATTCTTCCACAACTCTCAGAGAAAGGGGATCATCATCAATAATAATACAATTCATAAGACATTGCTTTTTCGAACTTATAAAAATAATAGATTTTATCAAACTACGAAAAAAATTGACTAATGGTTCCGTGAATCGGATAAAAATTTTTTGATAATCAAATCAGAGCGTTTAATCGACCCTTTTAGCCATTCCAGTTTAATATGCTGTTTTTCCTCTTCTGTAAGTTTCCAATCCACGGTTGATTTTTTGAGTTTTTCTTTCAAATGATACAGAATGATGGCAGCTGAAACAGATATATTAAAACTTTCCGTAAAACCATACATTGGGATACTGAGAAATTCATCTGCCATATCCTGGGCAATCTGAGAAAGTCCGCGCATCTCAGTACCGAAAAGCAGGGCTATCTTTCCATCTTCTATCCGAAAATCCGGAAGTTCCACCTCTTTTTTATGGGGGGTTGTGGCCACAATTCTATAATTTTTAGATCTTAATGAATGGATGGCACTTCGTGTATTGTCCTCAGATTGATTATATTTTATTAAATTCAGCCATTTTGAAGCACCCAGAGCCACATCCGGATTCACCCGGTATTCATTGCTGTTCTCAATAATGTGGGCATCCTGTACACCAAAACAATCCATTGACCTGAGCACAGCACTGGCATTATGGGGCTGATAAATATCCTCTAAAACCACCGTAATAAATCGCGTCCTATGTTCCAGCACCGTTTCAAACAGAGCTAAACGTTCAGGAGTCACATATTCTGACAGATATTTTACCAATTTTACCGTCTCCATACCCCAAAAGCTGCTAAAAAGAAAAGGGCGTACAAATGTACCCCCTTTTCTTCGTTTAAAAAAATTCTTTTCACCTCACTACTGTACTGACTCAGAAAGGTCAGCTCCAGGCTTAAATTTAACCACATTCTTCGCTTTAATGGTAATTGGCTTGCCGGTTTGAGGATTTCTACCGGTTCTTTGACTTCTTCTTGCTACTGAAAAAGAACCAAATCCAACTAAAGCTACTCTTTCACCTCTTTTCAGAGCCTTAGTAGTTGAGTTTACGAAAGCGTCCAAAGCTTTCTTTGCATCGGCCTTTGTTAAATTGGCTTCTTTTGCGATTGAATCAATTAATTCTGCTTTGTTCATAATTAACCGTTTTTAGGGTTAGTAATTAAAGATTATACAAAAATAGCATTATATCTTGATTAAAAAAATCTCCTCTTCTATAAATCTTATCTGGTGACTAATTTACGAATTAATAGGATAAAGATGCAAATTTTTTTGTTAAAATTCAAAATAAAAACACAAAAAAAATTCTCATTTTTAGCGAATTAAACCTGAATTATCTTTATAATTATTTGATTTTCTGGTAAATATCGGAACGTCTTGCTACATCAAAATTCAATAATTTTTTTTTCAACAACCCCCTTATTTTATGTTGAAAACTTAATTTTTCATCAAAAATACAGTGGTGGTTTTCGTCATCCAGCAGAAAAAAATACTTATATCATTGATGATATGGGCGTTCCGAAACCAAGATTGTTGTTTTAATATTAAGGTGTTTATATTCAGTTATTTATATTCTTCTTTCATCTTTTGAAGAAAAAAATTCCACAAATTATCCTGAGGGGGATCGGCGATGATGGATATCCACCTTTTCTGAACCGGGTGAACAAATTTTATCTGCCTGGAATGAAGGGAGATACCGCCATTTTGATTGCTTCGGGGAAAACCGTATTTAAGATCACCCTTTATGGGAGAGCCGATTTTCGATAACTGGCTTCTGATCTGATGATGCCTTCCGGTTTCAGGTCGGATTTCCAGCAAATAATATCGGTCTGAAGAGCCCAGAATCTTATAGGTAAGCACCGCTGGTTTGGAATTTGTCCTTGGCTGATCAAATGAAAAGGATTTGTTTTTTTGGGAATTTCGCACAAGATAATGTTTCAAATATCCATTGGATAATTCAGGAGGCTGTTTCACTATAGCCCAATAAACCTTCTCTATTTCCTTTTCCTTGAATAGACGGTTGATTCTCGACAATGCCTTGCCGGTTTTGGCAAAGAGCACCGTGCCGCTAACCGGCCTGTCCAGGCGATGGGTTACTCCCAGAAAAACATTACCGGTCTTGTTGTACTTTTCTTTCAAATACTTCTTGACCTGTTGATCCAGGGATTCATCGCCGGTATTGTCACCCTGAACCAGCTCATTATTGGGTTTGTTGATGGCTATCAGGTGATTGTCCTCATACAATACTTCCATAAGAAAGAGGCTTATTAATACTGTTCATTTTCGCCCGGAAAATCTTTATTCTTTACATCCCGGATATAGGACTTCACAGAACCAAGTATTTCTTCGTACAAATTGTGATAACGGCGTAAAAACCTGGGGGAAAAATCCTGATTGATACCAAGCATATCGTGCAGCACCAGGACCTGACCATCCACATATTTTCCGGCCCCTATTCCGATAACAGGTATTGTCAATTCTTCAGCGACCCGTGCTGCAAGTTTGGCGGGAACTTTTTCCAGCACAAGTGCAAAACACCCCGCATTCTCAAGAATATGAGCATCTTCAATAAGTTTTTCGGCTTCATCTTCTTCCGTTGCTCTGACAACATAGGTTCCGAACTTATGAATGGACTGAGGGGTTAAACCCAGATGACCCATAACAGGTATACCTGCCGAGAGTATGCGTTTAACCGATTCTTCTATCTCACTGCCTCCCTCTATCTTAACAGCATGTCCACCGGTTTCCTTCATTATCCGAATGGCTGACATAAGTGCTTCCTTGGAATTGCCCTGATACGAACCGAAAGGAAGATCAATGGCAACAAAAGCTCTCTTTACAGCCTTTACAACTGACTTTGCGTGATATATCATCTCATCCAGAGTTATCGGAAGGGTGGTTTCATTACCTGCCATCACATTGGAAGCAGAATCCCCCACAAGTATAACATCAATTTCAGCATTATCCAGAATACGGGCCATGGAATAATCATAGGCTGTAAGCATGGATATCTTTTCCTTTTTAAGCTTCATCTCATGCAACACATGGGTGGTTACCTTTTTAACCTTTTTTGTGGACATACTGCGTAAAATTTATGATTCAAATCTTTCGACAAATCTATAAATAAAACCATTCCATAATATGAATATTCCCATTGATCTTATGACAGTTTGTCACAGAAACGCAGATTAAGCCATACTTTATTATATATCAACTTTTTATACAAAAAATAAGGACTCAATAAAAATATGGCACAATCATTGAATAAAGGTTTCACAGAAATTAAAAAGTTGAATCAAAAATAAATAGAAAAAAATGGGTAAAATTATAGGAATAGACTTAGGAACCACAAACTCATGTGTCGCTGTAATGGAGGGCAACGAACCAGTTGTTATTCCCAACAGTGAAGGGAAAAGGACCACCCCTTCCATGGTAGCATTTGTGGAAAATGGGGAGAGAAAAATCGGGGATCCGGCCAAAAGACAGGCTATAACAAATTCACAGAATACCGTTTCTTCCATTAAGCGATTCATGGGAAGAAGTTATGATGAAGTGCATGAAGAAATCAAACAGGTATCATACGAGATTGTGAAAGGTGACAACAACACGCCCCGGATTAAGATTGAAGACAGAAAATATACACCGCAGGAGTTATCCGCTATGGTCGTTCAGAAGATGAAAAAAACTGCGGAAGATTATCTGGGGCAGGAAGTAACTGAAGCCGTCATTACAGTACCCGCTTATTTCAACGATTCACAAAGACAGGCAACCAAAGAGGCTGGCGAAATTGCCGGACTTGAAGTCAAACGTATTATCAACGAGCCAACTGCTGCTTCATTGGCATACGGCCTGGACAAGCAGGACAAAGATCAGCGTGTAGCCGTATTTGACCTGGGTGGCGGTACATTTGACATCTCTATTCTTGAATTGGGAGAAGGTGTGTTTGAAGTAAAATCCACATATGGAGACACCCACCTGGGCGGCGATGACTTTGACCAGGTACTTATTGATTGGCTGGCAGAGGAATTCAAAAATGAGCAAGGCGTAGATCTGAAACAGGATCCCATGGCAGTTCAGCGCCTTAAAGAAGCTGCCGAAAAGGCAAAAATTGAACTGTCCAGCGCTACCCAAACAGAAATTAATCTGCCTTATATCATGCCGGTTGAAGGGGTTCCCAAACACCTTGTCAAGAAGCTTTCAAGATCCAAGTTTGAGCAACTTGTGGATCATCTGGTACAAAAAACCGTTGATCCTTGTAAGAAGGCATTGAGCGATGCCGGTTATGAAGCCAAAGACATCGATGAAGTCATCCTTGTCGGAGGTTCAACACGGATTCCGGCCATTCAGCAAACAGTGGAGCAAATCTTCAAGAGGAAACCCTCGAAAGGGGTTAATCCCGACGAAGTTGTGGCCATCGGAGCCGCTATACAGGGCGGTGTATTAGGTGGAGATGTAAAAGACGTACTCCTGCTTGACGTAACTCCGCTTTCACTGGGTATTGAAACAATGGGTGGTGTATTCACCAAGCTCATCGAAGCCAACACAACCATCCCAACCAAAAAATCTGAGGTCTTCACAACAGCGGCAGACAATCAGTCATCTGTTGAGATCCATGTGCTGCAGGGTGAAAGACCCATGGCTAAAGACAACAAGTCCATCGGGCGTTTCCATCTGGATGGAATTCCACCGGCACCAAGAGGCGTACCACAAATCGAAGTGACCTTCGATATTGACGCCAACGGTATATTGAATGTCTCGGCTAAGGATAAATCCACCGGAAAAGAACAAAGCATCCGCATTGAAGCTTCTTCAGGATTGAGTGAAGAAGAAATTAACAAGATGAAGGAAGAAGCCAAGCAACACGAAGAAGAAGACAAACAGAGGAAAGAACAGGCTGAGAAGTATAACAAAGCCGATAGCCTTATCTTCCAGACTGAAAAACAGCTGAATGAATTCGGAGATAAAATATCCGAAGACAAGAAAAAACCAATACAGGATGCGCTTGAAAAGCTGAAAGAAGCTCATAAGAATGAAAAATACGATGAGCTTGATCAGAGAATGGAAGATCTGAACAACGCCTGGCACGCAGCTTCTCAGGAAATATACAACGCACAGCAACAAACTTCCGGTGGTCAGCAAGGTCAGCAAACCACAGGAGACGATCAGCAGACCTCAGGTCAACAAGGCGGTTCCTCCTCCGGTAAAAATGACAATGACGACGGAGAAGTAACCGATGTGGACTTTGAAGAGGTTAAATAAAAGAGCATAACCCTCACACGATAAATGGGCTGTTTGAAAAAGCAGCCCTTTATTTTTATTTACATCTTCAATTTTTTATACAATGTTTTATAATTTTGTAAAAATTATTGACCCCTATGACAAAATTAAAGCTTTGTATCACTCTGTTTCTGATAGTCAGCCTGCAAGGTTTCTCGCAGGAAAATCAAGATATTAACGAATATGACGAGAATGGAAACAAACACGGAGTGTGGATAAAAAAATATTCCAACGGTGAGATACAATATAAAGGTGAATTCAGACATGGAAAGCCGGCCGGGGAACTCAAAAGATATTTCCCAAACGGAGAGTTAATGGCCATTATGAATCATCGTGGCGAGGGAGAAGTTTACGCCACGCTTTTTAATAAAGAAGGTAAGAAAAGGGCCGAAGGCAAATACATCGACAAGGAAAGGGATAGCACATGGATATTTTATGGGACTGAAAACAATGTCATTCTAAAAGAAAATTATAATAAGGGAGAAAAAGTGGGCAAATCAGTACGATTCTATCTCAATGGCGACACCTCCCAGATTGCCCACTACCGTGATGGAGAAAAACACGGTATGTTCAAACAATTTTTCCGCAATGGCAACACAAAACTTCTTGCCCGTTACCAAAATGACGAACTGGATGGGAATGTTACCATATTCTCACCAAACGGCTATAAAGAAATAGAAGGCCTTTACAGAGATAACCTGAGGGAAAACAAATGGATATATTATGAGAATACTACCGATACAGCCCGGGTTGTAGAATATAAGAATGGTGAACCTTTGAATAAGGATTCCATTGAACTGCAGGAGACCCGGGAAATCATCCGTCTGGAAAACAATGAAGACAAGTTCGGAGATCCCAGAGACGAATTGACACCACCGAGAAGAAGACAACGCAGACATTAAAGGCCATTCGGATAAGTGTTTCCGTCTATAAATGGAGATATTGATTATCCCATAACTACTAGGTTGTGTTGAGGGAATTTAAATAATCCAGATTTTTGTATTGAAAACTCCTGCATTCGGTTATACTGAATTTCTTTTTAATATAAGCCACTCTTCACCCGGAATTATTTAACTATGGTTATAAATTGCTGGGTAGTGCTGGTATTTCTTCGTAAATTGCACACTGATAATTTCAGCAATACCGGAAACTATGAAAAAAAATCATTATACACTGATTTTTATGTTTTTATTACTGGTTACTTCATCCCATGCTCAAAGAGCCAGATTTTTTATTGATTTCAAAGGAAAAGACACCACCAACAATCCATACAACATTGAGAAACCGGAAGAATTCCTTTCAGAAAGGGCAGTTGCCAGAAGAACCCGTTACAATATACCGGTTGAACTTATAGATCTACCGATCTCACCCCGATATATCGACAGCATCAAACCTTTTATCCACACCATCCAGAATAAATCGAAATGGATGAATGGCGTGGTGGCGGAGGTTGATTCCACATTGCTCGACAGCATTCAGAAATTTGAATTCGTGAAAAGTATAAAATCCCTGGCCCCTGATTTACCTGCCCCAACAAAAAACAAAAATCAAGGCATCCAGATCGATGACACTTCAGAACTGGCCGCAGAAACCATGATTGATGATTCAGTTTATTATGGCTATTTATGGGAACCCATCAACATGTTGAATGGTCAGCTCCTTCATAAAAACAGCCATAGGGGAAAAAACATGGTTATTGCCGTGCTGGATGCGGGCTTTAAAAACGTTGACAAACTTCCCGTATTCTCACATATACGTCAAAATAATCAGATTCTTGGTGTAAGGGATTTTGAGGAGAATGACCGCCAGGTTTATGATACCCACGCTCATGGCACGATGGTTCTTTCTCTGATGGCCGGTTACATCCCGGAATTATATGTTGGTACAGCTCCTGAAGCCGATTACTGGCTCCTCCGAACCGAAGTCGGAGGCTCGGAATATCTTATTGAAGAGTATAACTGGATTGCTGCTGCCGAATTCGCCGATAGTGCAGGAGCAGACATTATCAATTCTTCCCTGGGGTA
Organism: Bacteroidales bacterium; assembly: GCA_046545815.1. GTDB lineage: Bacteria > Bacteroidota > Bacteroidia > Bacteroidales > UBA12077 > JAGXLC01. Next base: position 319 of record JBKGZA010000107.1, on the reverse strand, counting down.
TACCACTTTCGATGACAGCACCCAAAATCACAAATTCCCGGACCTGGACGGTGATACAACGCCCATTTCACAAGCTGCTGCCATCGCAGCATCAAAAGGCATGCTCGTGCTATCCAGTGCAGGAAACCAGGGTGAAGATTCCTGGAAGTACATTTCACCACCTGCCGATGCCGACAGTATCATCACTATTGGGTCAGTAGATCCCAGCGGGAACTACGCCTTTTTCAGTTCCACCGGCCCTACCTCCGATGGCAGGATAAAACCGGATCTGGTTGCTCAAGGAATTACCAATGTCGTTCAAAATACAGATTCCTCCTTC
>JBKGZA010000106.1:0-11373 GCA_046545815.1 Bacteroidales bacterium | reverse complement strand
ATCAGTAATGAGATCGGTATGCCCATTCATCTTACCGGTAATATCAGTAATGAGATCGGTATAACCATTCATCTCACCGGTACTGCCGGTAACTTTAGTAACAGTCACATGATGATGAGTCCATGACTAAGACATCTGCCAACTTCAGCCTTCTTAACGGCCAGGCATTCAAACTCCCGTCAAACAATCAAACGTTCAAACACCTTCTTTCCCAAAGCATAGATTCCGGCTTTTCCGATGCGCGGTTGAAGCGTTCACCCGGGTCCTCCTGCAGGTTGAAAAGTTGGGTTTTCCCATCCACTTCCCTGAGTTTCCATTCGCCCTTACGCATGGCCTGCAGTTCATTGCCCCTGAATTTTTCTGTAGTATGAATGGGGAGGTGGGGCATGTTATAGGCCAGGTAGAGGAAGAAAGGCTTTTCCTTTCCGGCATGTGAGCTGATGAACTGACGTGCTCTTTTCGTATACCTTGTGGTAAGGGTGTTCTGGTTGACCGGATGTTCCACCATGCTAGTATCCTCATAAATGCCCAGCGGTACATCGGTTTGCACCCACGGCTTGCGCATGTCGTTGGAGTAGGGGAGTCCGAACCACGAATCGAAGCCCTGATTGACCGGAAGATACTTCTTTTGGGCATAGCCCAGATGCCATTTACCCAGCATGCCTGTTGCATATCCTGCTTCCTTAAGTCCTTCCGCCAGGGTAAGCTCGCTTTCAGGCAGACCGCCCTGACCACCTGAACCGGTTCCACCGCCGAAGTTCACCCGCTGCCTGTAGCGACCGGTCATCAGCTGGCAGCGGGAAGGAACACTCACCACTCCTGTTACAAAGGAGGTGAAACGGATGCCGTCACTGGCCAGCGAATCGATGTTGGGGGTGCGAATGGTGGCATTGCCATAGCAGGAAGGATCGCCGTAGCCCATGTCATCGGCAAACAGGATGACAATATTGGGGCGCTTTTCACTGGTTCTTTTCTTTTTTTGCTTTTCCTGCTTACAACTGGTAATACCAAGGCCGATCAGGAATACCAGGATGAATTCATGGAAATGGTTGAAGAATGGGTTTTGCTTATGGAGGCAACAATCAATAAGTTGTTCCCAACCGCTCATTTTTGAGATATTTTTCATAAGCATGTATTTTAAAGTTTGATATCCGAATGGCTTACAGAGATGTTCATCCCTTAACAAATATAGCAAATATTCGCTTTGCAAAAAGCATTAAAATAATTACTTTTGATAAAGATTGGTATGTTTGGCGGTTTTTGAGAATACAGAAGTGCAATTGCCGGTTCATTCAAAACCTGGATGAACTGCAGGAAAATAAAATACAATAAACAACATAACAAATTGAATTTCATGAATCATTTTAAATTTTTTCACCATCTGTTCTTTATCATGCTTTTTACCGGTTTCGTTGTACTAAACGTTCAATTTTCCAATTCCCAATCTCCGGAACCGGATAAAGCCGAAAAACAGAACCAGAGGCTGGGCCGGGGGATCAACCTGGGAAACGCCCTTGAAGCACCATCCATAGGGGAATGGGGCGTAGAGCTTAAAGAGGAGTATTTTGAAATGATAGCAGATAAAGGATTCGAATCGGTGCGTATACCCATCCGCTGGAATGCCCATGCAAAAAAAGAAGAGCCTTATCAGATCAATGAATCTTTCTTTGAAACCGTTGACTGGGCCATAGAGAACAGCCTGGAGAATGGACTGTATGTGGTGATCAATTTCCATCACTACGAACCGCTTTATGAAGCTCCGGAAGAGGAAAAAGAGCGGTTTCTGGCCTTGTGGGAGCAAGTGAGTGAACGTTACAGGGGCTACCCGGACAGTCTCCTCTTCGAGATACTTAACGAACCCCATGGGAACCTGACAGCCGAAAAGTGGAATTCGCTTTTAAAGGAAGCGCATCAGGTAATCCGTGATCGGCATCCGGATCGAACGCTTATTGTGGGTACTGCAGAATACGGAGGGGTAGGAGGCCTGAAAAAGCTTGAGCTACCTCCTGATGACGAGAATATCATTCTCACGGTACATTATTACAATCCTTTTCACTTTACCCATCAGGGAGCAGGATGGGTTGACGGTTCCGATGAATGGCTGGGCACGGAGTGGAACAATACCAAAGAAGAAAGAGGGGAGGTGAAAGAAGACCTTGAAGCTGTTATCAGCTATTCTGAAAAGCACAATGTACCGGTTTATATGGGGGAATTTGGTGCTTACAGCAAAGCCCCCATGGAATCGCGGGTGCGCTGGACCAACTATTGTGCCCGGTTATTTGAAGAAAAAGGCTTTAGCTGGGCCTACTGGGAGTTCTGTTCGGGTTTTGGGATTTATAATCCGGACAAGGACACCTGGAACGACGGACTTGTGGATGCTTTGCTTCACATGTCCATGCCCGAACCCTCAGAAAAGTGATACGATCTAGTGATAAATAACTATAAGCTCACGTCAGATTTTTAATAAAGTTCATTCGTGCATTATTGGCATTTATTATGGTATTTTTCCCCTTTAATGACCCGAAACAAGAATTGCCTTCTAGTCGGTTTCCGGGAACTGGTAAATGATTGAATTGATGTTCATGCCTGCACCCACCGAAACGAGAACGATGGAATCGCCAGGATTCAGTGTTTGGTTTTCCATTTCTCCCTTAAGTATGAGATCAAGCATAATGGGTATGGTGCCCACTGAATTATTCCCAAGGTTGGAAATGGTCATGGGCATGATGTCTTCGGGAATATTTCTGATACCATATAATTTAAAAAATCTTTTCAGCATGGCCTGATCCATTTTTTCATTGGCCTGATGGATCAGTACCTTTTTTATGTCGTGAACATCTACTCCTGATTTTTCTACAGCCTGCTTAACAACAGGTGGTACATTATTCAGGGCATATTCAAACTGCTTTCTGCCGTTCATTTTAAGGAAAATTTCATCGCCCGGATAATTGGGATTGTTTGACTGTTCCATCCACATCAGATAAGCTTCGTTCAGGGCGTCGGACCGGGTAACATGTGAAAGGATACCAATGGGTTTATCGTTCTCCTGAGCTTCCAGTATGGTAGCACCGGCACCGTCGGCAAATATCATGCTGTCGCGGTCATGGGGATCCGATATTCGTGAGAGGGCGTCGGAGCCAATAACGAGCACCTTTTGGGCATCTCCGGATTTGATGTAATAATTGGCCTGTATTAGTCCCTGAATCCAGCCGGGGCAACCGAAGATGATATCATAGGCTACAGCAAAAGGATTTTCAATACCCAGCTTTTGTTTGATCCTGGAAGCCAGACTGGGTAAGATATCTACACTTCCAGTTGATTTTTTGACATCTCCGAAATTGTGACTAACGATAATGTAATCCAGTTCCTCTCTGTCTATTTGCGCATCTTCCAAAGCAGATTTGGCAGCTAAAAATCCCAGATCGGAAGTCACCTGGTCATCTTTCATGTACCTTCTTTCTTGAATACCGGTGATTTCCATGAACTTCTGAATGATCTCCTCATTCTCTTTGTCCATTTTTACACCCGATTCATCATAAAATTCATTTTGCAAAAAATTTTTGTTTTTTACTACTTTATTGGGGATGCAACTTCCGGTTCCTTTTATGACAGAATAGTAATTCTTTTGCATGGCGCTCTTTACAATATGTTTGTTATGTTAATATATGATCATTTTGTTGTATATGTTATTCCCAACATAATGAAACAACAAAAATGATAAAAAAATGAATAAAGATTGATATAGATATACAATTTTGTATTCAAAGGTTGTGTATATAAAATACTATTAGCTTGTTGTATGATTATTGAAGGTTTTACAATTCATTGAATATTTCTTTAACCTTTTTGGATTGCCAGTTAACAGCTCCTTCTTTTCTGAGGATTATTCTGTTGTCTTTCGAAATAACCATGGATGTAGGCAGCACAGAATATGCAAAGGAGCCTTCCGGATTGGATACCAGCCTGTAATAGGGAAAATCATAGTTCTCTTCCTCAATGAATTCATTTTGTTTGGATAAGGGCTGGTTGGATACAATCAGAAAATTGATATCCTTATCATATTGTTTATATAATTTTTCTATGGTGTGCATTTCCGCCCGACAGGGCGGACACCAGGTGGCCCAGTAGTTGATGAAGACAGGCTTATCCAAAAAATCATCGAGTGTATACCTGTTGCCGTTATTATCCTGAAGTATCACGCTGTTTTTGCCCTCCAGGCCGGAGGTCTGGTCTTTTGTTTCTACAGAGGTCAAATACATTCGGACCCTGGAACCATAAGTCATCAGTTCCTTCCTGCTGCCGGGAATGATAAGGAGAATGAGGAGGAGGATAAATAAGAAATCGGTTATTTTGCCAAACCATGATTTATTTTTGAACTTGTTATATTCTTTTTTCAGGAATTTTTTCATATCAGAAAGTTTCCATTATTACGGCAACAGCAATCAACAGATCGGTTGACAATACCGTCAGTACGTTCATACCGAGTGCCGGTACCAGTTCGGGGATGTTATTGCCATGCTTCAGGGCTCCCATAGATGCTTTATAGGCAAAAGGCAGGGGAATAAGCGCCAGCATGAACCAGGGGGAAACGATATTGAAGAGCGCAGCACCAATGATCACACCAAATGTGGCTACCATACCTGCAACATAAACGTAAGCTGCTCTTTTCCTTCCCAGCCAGATCACCAGGTGATTTCTTCCTCCCTGCTTATCGGCTTCAGCATCCGGGAATTCATTGATAAGCAACAATAAGGCGGTCAGAATTCCCGGAGGTATGGACATGAGCAGAACATCTCGAGGGAAAAGGTTTGCAATGGCCATTTCCGGACTGGCCGTCATCACAACATAAGAGCCCAGTACTACAAATGTTCCAAGCGTCAGGCCTGAGAACAATTCGCCCAATTGAAGTTTGGCAAGAAAGGGGGTATAAAAAAGAATGCTGAAAGCTCCCAACCCGGCCAGTATAAAAATGAACCAATGAATGGTAATGGCAAAGTAAATACCAATGGCCAGGGCAACAATCAGGGTAATTACCGCAGCTCTAAATACACTGGACGGGGAAAGCAGACCTGAGCTGAGCACTCCGCTTCCTCCGCTGAAAGGGGTACGCGGTGTATTGTGATCAATTTTTGTTTTATTATCAGAGTATTCATTGAAGAGATTTACGGAGATATGGGAGGATACGACCCCAATTACCAGGAGTGCGGCGTATAACGGATTGAATGTTGTTCCCGGTGGGTGATATTTCCATCCGAATGCCAGACCAATGGCTACCAGTAAAACCGCAAGAATCAAAAAAGGAGCCCTCACTTCAGCAAGCCATAATTTTATTTTTTCTTTTGTACCCATAATTTGCCGTTTTATTTAGATAACAAATATAAGAAAATTGTGTTTAAAGCTGCTGCTAATATTTTTGTCGTGCCGGTCTATAGCTTCCCACCCTGAAAGGTTATCTGCTGGAACATTTTTCTGTTGATCAACGTATGAAATGGCGGGGGCTTCCTCTGATATTGACTGCTGTAGCATTTAAATATATTGGGAATTTATGGGGAATGAGGGGTTTTTGAAGATCAGGAATTTAAAAAGACGAAAATCAAATGGTCACATGGGATAAGCTTGTTATACGGTTCAATAAGATGTTACAGAACCTGTTGAATCATTTTGTGTTCTGGTATATCAGTTTTTTATTTTTTATATTTCTTTCCGGTGAAGATCAAATTTTTAAAGTTCATCTGAATATACTGAATCTGGAAAACATCTATGTGATCATTTTGTTTTTAAGCGTGGGTGTTTCCCTGCTGTTTACTTTTTTGGATGGTATCTTTTCCGACCGGATCATGCGGTTTTTCCCAAGACGATTGATGATATTCCTTAAATCCCTGGTATATTTTGTTTCTGCTTTTATTTTGGCCCTGTTGACAGCACGACCCTCCATTGCTTCCTTCACTGAAGGAGATTATAGTGCCATATACCAACAACTGCCTGAGATGAATATCCACTTTGTCAGATTTCTGGTATATTTTTACCTGTGTGGTTTTTTCATCAATTTTTTAAAAGGGGTGATGAGAAAAGTGGGCAAAGGGAATTTCAGAAGCTGGATGCTTGGGATGCTTAACAAACCTATGGAACAGGAGCGGATATTTATGTTTGTTGACATGAAATCATCCACTTCCATTGCAGAAAAGCTGGATCATAAAAAATTCAGTCATTTAATCCAGGATGTTTTTAATGATCTGGAAGTTGTTGATAATTATGAGGGTGAAATTTATCAATATGTGGGAGATGGAGCCATTATATCCTGGAATTTGAAGGATGGGCTGAACAGAAACAATTTTCTGAAAGCTTTTTATGCTTTTAAAAAGGTTATACATCTCAGAAGAAGGTATTACAGGCGAAAATACGGTCAGGAACCAAAATTTAAGGCCGGTGTGCATGCCGGGAAAGTGATGGTGCTTCAGGTTGGTCAGATAAGAAGGGATATTTCATACAACGGGGATACAATCAACACGGCTGCCCGCATAGAATCGAAGTGCAACGAGTATAAGCGGGAGATACTTATCTCCAGAGATTTATATGATTCTCTGGAAGTTAAGGAGGGGTTCAGCTTTAAGCATATTGGTGAAGTTCAATTGAATGGTAAAAGAAAAGCAGTTGGAATTTATCAGGTGAGAAACAAAAAATAATTAAAGTCTGTTTTATTTTATCTGATGTACATAAACCGGGACAACCTCCAGGTCTTTCTTTGCCATTATTTTCCGAACAGCAGGAAAATAATTGGTAAAGCCCAAAAGAAAACCACCGCCTCCTGATCCGCAAAGCTTAAGGTAATATTTCCCGGTGTCCAGCCCTGTTTTTCACCAGTTCATCCCATGAAAAAATAATGTCCATGTTGTGGTGGCTAAAGTATTTTTCCAGATCTTCCCTTTGGCCCTCCCAGGTTGCCATTATAAAGTCGCCTCCCCATGCTCCCAGCGATTTAACCGTTCCGGGAAAGTCTGTGAATCTCTTTTCCTGTATTGGGGGAATCTCTAAAACAGAAGCGATAAGCTTTTCGTGCTCTTCCAGCGCTTTTTCGTACTCACGGAGCGATTGACTATGCATTATTCGCTTGTTGATTTCTTTTATTTTCGGGAAAAGATGGGTGTAGTCTTTCGTATTCTTCAGGAAATTATTCACTTCATCGGATGAGCTTTGCTTTTTTCCTGTATAGATAAAGAAGATGCTTTCTTTAAAAGGCGGGTTCAGGTTAATTTCCTGGTAATCGGGATATTTATTTGGTATCTGGAAGAGAATGGGCCGTTCACTATTCGCACAGGCAATGTCATAGCCTGAGCCTTTCGTGATTGCCCGATTTAGCTTAAATGGATTGATATTCAGCCATTCTGCTACATTTGAGATCAGGGTAGAGCTGCTTCCCAATCCCCATTCTAACGGAAAATCAAGATGGGCTTCAACAGAAAATCCAGGAATAGATGACAAATCCGGAAGATATCCCATGGCTTTTTGCAGCAGATTTTGAAGATAAGCCGCCTGTTCCTCATTGTTCGTCTGAATGATATGGATATTCTTTGTATTAAAAACAGCTTCGAAGAATGTTGTATCCTGATATATGCTTTTCCAGATGAGCTTATTGTTGTCAATAAGGGGTTTTACTCTGAGCCTCTGTCCCTTCAGAAGGGGTAGGGCCAGGGCTTCCGCTCCCAGTAAAACCAAATATTCCGCCGTCAAAAGTAGTTTTCCGTTGGAATGGTATTCATGAATCATAAATTCTTTTTAATAAATTCTTTAACTTTTTCGTGCGATACTTTTTTATCTTTAAAATGGGCTCTTATCTTGTTCTTCATTTCCTCATCAACATCAAAAGCCATGAGGATGTTTTCAAGATGCAGTTTCATGTGCCCCTGTTGGATCCCTGTTGTAATCAGTGAGGTTATGGCACTGAAATTGCTGGCAAGCCCTACGGCTGCTGTAATTTTCATAAGTTCCTTTGCATCGGGATTGCCCAATATTTCCAGAGAGCTGGATGCCAATGGATGCAGCCGTGTGATACCTCCTACCGTGCCCAGTGCAAGGGGCATGGTAATGCGGAAGGTGAATATACCATTTTCTATATTACAATCGGTTAAGGTTGCCGGTTTACCGTGGCTGACACTGTAGGCATGTGATCCGGCCTCGGCGGCACGAAAATCATTGCCCGTGGCAATGACCACTGCATCTACTCCGTTCATAATGCCTTTGTTATTGGTAACAACCCTAGACACATTACTTTTGGCTATCTGAATGGCCTTACAGAATTTTTTAGCAAACTGTACTCCCTTTATTGAGTCATTGAGACCTACCAGCTCTTCGACCGCGCATTCTACCTTCATTTTTACATAAGAGCGGGGAGTATAATTTGACAAAATGGCCATCAATATTTCCAGTTTTCCCGGAAGATACTCATCGGTAAATTTCTTAAATTCTTCGGCGGTTTTTTCCAGTACTGAATTGATGAAGTTGGCTCCCATAGAATCAACGGTTTCAAGCGAAAGACCAAGAACATAATAGTTTTCCATCTCACTGGTCATATTTGACAGCCAGGATTCGGTTATTCCCCCTCCCCGTGCATCCATGTTTTTAGTTACGTCGGCAAGCCTGCTTTTAAGCTTCGGTTCGAATTGACTAAAAAGCGATTCCAGTTCCTCCGGCTCTCCGCGCCAAAGGAAGTGAACATGACCCCGCTTGGCGGTTCCCAATTCCTCTGTCTGAAATCCTCCATGATTGTACCAGAACTTAGCGGCTTTGGAAGCTGCTGCAATAACGGAACTTTCTTCGGTGACCATGGGAACATGATAAAGCTTCCCGTCTATAAGAAAGTTGGGGGCAATACCATAAGGCAAGTGAAAATTTGAAATCGTATTTTCACTGAACTGCTCAAATTTTTTCTGCAATGAAGGATCCTGATAGCGGTAACTATTTAATTCATTGATAAAGGCTTCGGGATCATCCATTGTACCTGCAAGCATTTTCAGTTTTTCATCACTGCTAAGCTTGCTGAATCCTTCAAGAAATTGTTTTTTTGACATAATGATTTGTTATTTATTGATTTTATGGACAAACACTAGATAACATTCAAATAACTGTATGCAAACTGTAAGCCCTTGATCTGACCTGCTGTGAATTGCTTCAGGTTTTTATAATCGGAACCGGCATGGCGGAGAAAAGTGGATGCCATTCCGTAAACAGAAGGCATCTGACTGGTTTTGATCAGATGGTATCCATCCAGGAAATTCCTGATACCTCCGGAAATGATCAGGTTATCCGTTTGCACGGGAACTTCTTCTTCAATGAGCTGGTTGACCAGAATAACCATTTCTTCTGCAGACTGACCAATATAGGACAAGGGTTCAAGAAGCTCCGAATTCGCATACTGATTGCGCATAAGTTCTATTTTGGCAAAGTTGGTACCACCAAAAGCCCCGAATTCTATCGCTGTAAGGGGTAACTGTAACATGGCTTCGAGGCTCTGTTTGCCCATTCCCTGACCCACTTCCTTAACAATTATATTGAAGTCAACCTTTTCCAATAATTGTTTGATGCTGTCCAGGGGCGGATTTTTGATGCGGTCTCCTTCAAGCTGAAGCCATTCCTGCAGGGGATTGACATGAACAATCAACCCGTCGGCCTTAAGCAGCCCAATGAGGTCCTTAAGGCTTTGAATATCATTTTTTTCTAAGAATTCTTCTACTTGTGCAATGCCAATGTTTGCGTAAAAAGGAAGATCATCGCCAATCACGGATCGGAGGTCAAAATCGGGGAGATGCTTTTCTTCTTTGAGAAGTATATGACAGGAGCCCAAACCCATTCCAAGACCAAATTCTGCAGCTACAGAGGCAAGATTATGATTTATGGTTCGGGCCTGAGGGGTACCGCCTGTCATACTGGATATCCAGATGGGAGCTTTCATTGTTTTCCCGCCCAGCATGATTTCGGGCAGAGAATCATCTGGATGACCCCAGAGCATCGGTTCATAGAAAAACCTGGGATCTTTTTCCGGTGTTCTTGTTTGATTATTTAAAGCCAAGGAAATATGATCACTTTTTCTGTCTTGCATATAATGGTTATTTTGTCACCTGTGTAAAAAGGTTGTTTATATCTTAATGATATTAAGTTAATTTCTAAATATACGGTTTTTTAATTTAAACACCAATTTTTTTTGAAATGAGCCATCTTAATACTTCTGAGGTTCCTTCTCCGATCTGCAGTATCCGCTGGTCACGGTAGAAACGTTCAATGTCATTTTCTCCGATCAGTCCATAACCTCCAAATATTTGAACAGCCTCATCAGCTGCTTCTGTTTTATTTCCCATTACCCGGATGGCTTCAGCCGACGGCCCAATGAAGGTAATCCCATATTCCTGGCACGCCGTTGCAAAGTCAGGATTTTCCGCAAGAAAGCCATAACCCGGATGAATGGCATCTGCCTGACTTTCCTTTGCAATATTCATAATTTTATCAATATCCAGATACGTTTCTCTTATGTTCCCTTCTCCCAGTGACCAGGAATTATGTGCCCTGGAGGTATGTAAGGCATTTCTGTCCTGCTCTGAGAACACTGCAATGGTATGGATTCCCATTTTTCTGGCAGTCTGTATAATTCTGACCGCTATTTCCCCTCTGTTGGCTATAAGTAATTTTTTGACCGGTTTCATAGTGGTTTTTTATTGGTTTTCGAGCCAACGTGGTTTTCTTTTTTCCAGTAAGGCCTTCATGCCCTCCTGCCCCTCTTCACTGTCCTTCCGGTTTTCCTCATAAGCATAATTGACTGCTTTTTTAATCCAGTTCAGATCGGCGCCGGCGCTGAAAACAGAACCATTTCCCTGTATTACAAGCGCTTTTACCTTCGGATCATCCTGAATATCCCCCAATACCTGATTTAATTCTTCGATCATCTTATCATTAAAGGCATTTTTTACCTCGGGCCTGTTGAGGAAAATATATTGAATGTCATTAATTGTTTCTATAGCTATGGTTTGGAATGTTTTCATCTTACTTTGTTTACATTCTAAATACTCCGTTTCGTGGTTCACCGTATGGTTTGTTTCTTGACATGGCAATGCCTATGGCCAGCACTTTGCGGGTATCCATGGGGTCGATGATGCCGCCATCCCACACGCTTGATGTGCTGTAATATGCAGAGCTTTCCTGCTCGTATTTATCCAGCATTTTGTTTTTTATGTTTTAGCAATAAAATTCATTTGTGAAACATCAAACACCACTTTTTGTTTTACAAGCTAGCTACGCTATTCAATATTCTGATCAGCTAAAAATAAACCGGATTTTCCCTGGTTAATAAATTAGCAGAATATCCGGCATATATAGCTCTTGAATTTT
>JBKGZA010000105.1:0-11420 GCA_046545815.1 Bacteroidales bacterium | reverse complement strand
CATACGGAGATGTTTCATGAAAGTATTGAGTAAAATCACCCGATTTTGGGATCAGGTATTTTTACGTAACCGAATTTGGCCTTAAATATTAATTTACTGTATGTAAGTAAGAAACAAAAATGACAATGTTGTATGTTTGTCCCGGATGAAACAAAAATCCAAATATCGGGTTTAATTCAATTAAAGGCTCATTTAAAGGATATTATGTGACATGTGCAAGCAGTTGACCCGAGCTGTTATATGTTCAATGTGCAAAATGCAACTTGTTGTTATTAAGAAAATTAAAAATAAAATTAAGTAAAAATACTTGGTTGGTACCGGGATATTGGGTAAAAATACCTAAGTCGTCGTTTCCATGCATTCATTATCAGTATTGGCTATAAGATGATGTGTTGAGCCTGACAATGAACTTCCTGATCAAGAGTCAATCACAATCAGAATTGATAGTAAGTTGATAGCATAACACGCATATTACCGACGGTATGGGTGTTAATGGGTATAGCTTTTTGATTATAGCCATCACCAAATGTGGCCGATGTATATTCGCCTTCCAGTCCAAATTTCAACTTCCCGGAACTATAAAGTATTCTGGGAGATATTCTGTAAAGCGAAGCAATGTTTTTGCCAAATCCCATAATAAGGTCCGGATCATTTATTATATTTTGCTTTGTGCCCCTGTTTTTGGTATAACCTGCAAACAAGCCAAATTGGAAAGGACCGCCGTTGGTGTGGATATCAGCCCATAATGACATATTCCTTAGCGGCAAATAGGAACGCTTATCCGTATCGTCTTGAATCGACTCTACAGCAAATCCTGATATTTGTAAAACATCCGTTGCATTTTGCCCGGAAACTGCCTGAATTTTAATTGTTATGGGGTTTAGAGAAAGCCTGGCAAATGCAATGGCCGATAAACCACCTACTGCGTTGTTGGTTTTAATCTCCTCTTCTGTGACCAATCTGGGCACAATGGTTTTATAGGCCATTCCGGCACCCGTATTTAATTTAGACCGGTTATAATGCACTTGCAGATGCATATCCGGAGTGCCTGAGTTTCTCAGGAATTTTGAGCTAACGGCCTCATCAATCCTGGAAGGATAGTCTCTCTGTGCCAGTGCTGCGGTTATAACTTCAAAATCTCCAAAATTTTGTGTCAATCGGAGCTGGGGATTACGGGAAAAAGGTTGGATGGGAACCCCCGTATTAAAGGATACAGTACCGGGAAAACACGAAGTGACAAACATGGGATTCCAGAACTGGCCGGTCAGCAATTGGGTGTTCTCCCAGGAAAGACGTACAAAGGCGTGCCGCAACCTGAAAAGGTTGATGTTGTCGTTGGCCTGGGCAAAAAAATCACCTTCAATTTTTCCTGAAGTTTCAGCTCCAAGTGCTTCCGGACCCGTAATTTCTCCTGAAATACGGGATTGGACGGCAAGGATATTAAAATTGTGCCGGGCATTTATATCCTGCTGATTGACATCCGGCGCTTCAGGTTTTGGCCATAGAAGAAAATGTCCTTCACGGGCGGTTACATTCTGTCTGCTGTCAAAGAATGCATCGTTCTTAACATAGCCATTGAAACGGATGCCAAAATCCTGACTTTCTTCCTCCTGTGCAAAAGCCGTGAGACAAAAACCAATTACAAAAACAATCACCACGTATATTTTCTTCATATATCTAATTTTTAGTTAAATGACCATGTTAATCAATGATCAAATTGAATTTATTCAGTAGATTATTTTTAGCCAGTGAGCAAATATAGATGCAGGAATTCAAAAAAAATAGCGTAAAATCACCTGTATTTTCATTGTTCTATCAGGTAAAAATACGCAATATGATATCATAGTCGGTTGAAAATATATGATTTCAGAATTGTTAGACTATTATATTTCTTTAAAATACAAAGTCAAAATATCGTTAGACAGGGGGGTATTGTCAGGAGAATTTTTAAACAGATTGGTTATATTTGTAAAAATTAAAGGGAAGTTCATCTTCTTCATAACCGTATTCTATATAAATTACCATGAATAAAACCATTGCCCTACTGACTTTTTTTGCCATTCTGCTCCTGTTATCCTGTCAATCGGAGCGTCCATCTTCTGATCAGGAGGAACCCGTAAAGATCATCTTCGATACGGACATGGGTTCCGACTGCGACGATGCCGGTGCTCTGGCGCTGCTCCATGCTTATGCGGATATGGAGCAGGCTGAAATTCTGGGCTGCATTTACAGCTCGGGCAAAGTGCCCTATGGAGCAGGAATTGTTCAGGCCATTAACATCCAATATGGCAGGGGTAATATTCCGGTAGGTGCAACCCATGAAAATCAGGTTGGCGACTCCATCGATAAGATGGGTGCAGAGAAACTGGCAAAAGATACGGCAGCTTTTCATAACACCATCGTAAACAACCGGGATGCTATGGAACAAACCAGACTAAACCGCAAATTGCTGGTACAGCAGGAAAAAAACAGCGTAACATACATCACGGTCGGTCATACGAAAGGGCTCTATGATCTGCTAACTTCCGAACCAGACGATATTTCTCCCCTGACAGGAGCAGAACTTATAAAAAAGAAGATAAAACACTGGGTTGCTCTCGGCGCACTTGGAGCCAAAAATAAGGAACAACGCTATACAAAGGACTGGAATTTTTTCTTTAATGGTACAGCGCAATACACCAAATATTTGGTGGAAAACTTCCCGGCACCGGTGTATTATATCGATGCCGGAAACAACGTGATGACCGGGAAATCATTAAAGCATACGCCCCCGGGAAATATCGTGCGAACTGCCTACCGTGACTGGCTATGGAGGAATGGCCGAAAAACCCTCGACGATCAGCGGCCAAGCTGGGATCTGGCTGCAGTGTACTTCGCGGTTAAGGGCCCTGGAATTTACCTGAAGCATGAAGGAAAGGGATGGCTGGAATTTGATGTCGATAAGGGATGCAGATGGCATGACGGAAATGAGGGCAAGGTTAAACAGGCATATATCAGCCAGAGAGAAGGAGTCAGCGAACGGTTTGCTGACTATCTGAATAATCATCTGAATAATCATTAACTTCAATCCCTCTGTTAGTCAAAAGTTCAGATATTTGAAGGCATTTACATCACGATATTTTACGATCATCAAATAATCGGCAATACTCATAAAAAAAGGATTTGAATTCCGGCTCAGCCAACGTATTTTTAACCACGCATCAATATATAAATGTTATGGTTGAGCAGGCATATATAAACAGGAAATATCCCATTGAAAAAGAACCGGAAGCGGACACTACCACCAACGCGATACTCTCGCTATATCCCAATGGTAAGGCTGAATGGGTAAATGAGGGTTTTGAGGAAATCTATGGGTATCCTTTTGAGGTCTATTTATCGAGGTTTGAACACGATATATTCTCCCCGTCCAGCAAGGGTTTTCAAATGGCACTGGATAAATTTGAGAAAGGGGAAAAAGGACTGACGTTTGAACATGAGATAGAAACTCCATCAGGGATTAAAAAATGGATTCAGACTACCCTAACCCCCATTTACAAAGAAGACGGCGAAATAAATAAAATCTTTTCCGTTGAAACAGATATTACGGAATCCTTCATAGAAAAGAAAAAAACAGAGGAATTACTGGCCAATATACTTCCTTTCGAGATTTCCGAACAATTGAAGAAAAAAGGAAAAGCGAAGGCAAAAAAGTACAAGCGAGCCACCGTCATGTTTGCTGATTTCGAAAATTTCACTACGCTTACCAAATCCATGAAGGTGGATGAACTCATTACCGAGCTGAATCTATATGTCCGGGAATTCGATGAAATCATTGAAAATCATTACCTCGAGAAGATCAAAACCATGGGGGATGCGTATATGTGTGCCGGAGGTTTGCCTTTAAAAAATTACAGCAATCCGTTCGATGTAACCCTGGCGTGCCTGGAAATACAAAAATGTGTGGCAAAATTCAACGAGAAAAAAAGGTCACAGGGTAAACAACCCTGGAAATTACGAATAGGAATCCATACCGGTGAAGTGATGGCGGGAGTGATAGGGAGCAAAAAATTTGCCTATGATATATGGGGTGATACCGTGAATATAGCCAGCAGGATGGAGGAAACAAGTGAGGTAGGAAAGGTCAATGTTTCCAGTGCGACTTATGAATATCTCGGGGATTATTTCGAATTTACCTACAGGGGAAAGATCAGGATTAAAAATACCGCGGAGGATATCGACATGTATTTTGTTAACCGGTTAAAGCCTGGATTTTCCGAAGATGAAGAAGGTATCTATCCCAATGGCCCGTTCAGGGAAATACTGGCTCAGTATTAATTAGAGTCTGTCTATAATATCCGCTGGCTGCGTTACGCTCGTTTTTCATGCCAGTCAATTATATCTGGTAGAGACGTACGGCCGTACGTCTCTACATTTGGCATTCAAAACTCGCAAGCCTTGCCAGCGAAGATTCTAGACGAGACTCTTTCAAATCTCTTTGACTTTATAACAAACACTAATTAATTCTGACATCATAAAAAAACCTGGATTTTTGCGATCAAGTGAAGCAAAAATCCAGGTTTTTATTATAAAGACAATCTCAACAGTTCATGTTGATAAGGTGCCAGCGCCTGCTTAGACCAGACCCATTAATAATTTTCAAAATCGCCGTCATTCTTTTCCTGGTTGTACATCTTCAGGTCAACGCCGTTGCCATTGTCCTGCTTTTTACCACCGGATGGCTGTTTCTGAACTGTTTCTTGTTTCTGCCCGGTATTTTGCTGATGGCCCTTCTGATTGATGTGCTCAAACTGAACCTTTTTCTTTGCCTCGGAGCCATATTTCTTTGTGGCCTCACCATTCAGTTTGAAAAAGCTAACCACCTGCTGCAACTGTTCGGCCTGGCTGGACAATTCCTCCGCATTGGACGCCAGCTCTTCCGAAGAAGAAGCGTTTTGCTGGGTAACCTGGTTCAACTGCTGTATGGCATTGTTCACCTGATCTGCTCCGCTATTCATCTCATTGCTGGCCGCGGTGATTTCCTGAACCAGTTGAGAAGTCTTTTCTACTTCGGGTACAATATCACCCAGTTGTTTTCCGGCTTGTTCCGAAATATCCACACCGGATTTGGATTTCTCATCGATCTCGCTGGCAGCTTCGGCGCTTCTTTCAGCAAGCTTACGTACTTCTGATGCCACGACGGCAAAACCTTTTCCGTGTTCGCCCGCACGGGCAGCCTCAACAGCAGCATTCAATGCCAGAATGTTGGTTTGGAAGGCAATATCGTTGATAATCGAAATCTTCTCAGCAATCTCTTTCATGGACTCTACAGCAGTCTGCGTAGCCTCATTTCCCTGCTTAATACTCTGAGCTGCATTCTGTGAAATCTTCTCCGTTTGCTGGGCATTGTCCGTATTCTGCTGAATGTTGGATTTCATTTGCTCCATAGAAGAAGAAACTTCCTCGGCAGAAGAGGCCTGTTCACTGGATCCCTGTGACATTTCCTGGGAGTTCGAGCTCATCTGTTCACTGGCAGCAGCTATATTATCGGCACCATATTTAACATTTGAAATCAATTCTCTCAGTTTTTCTACCATTCTTTGCATTGCCTTAGCCAGTTGTCCTACTTCATCTTTTTGGTTAACAAGCTCTTTATCAACATTTATAGTAAGGTCGCCGTCAGCAAGTTTTTCTGCCACACCTACACCTTGTTTTATACCCGATGTAATAACTCTTGTAATAACAACGCCTAATACCATAGCTATGATTACCCCAAGTATAATACCTCCATAAACCATTGCGTTGCTGTTGGCAATCACCTCATCGCCATTTTCCGTTTCCTGCTCCGCAACCCGCGTATTGATATCCTGTAATTCATCAAATATAGCCATGGTTTTCTCTTCTCCTTCCTTGGATTCATTGCGAAGCGCATCACTCATATTTTCAAAATCTGCTACTGCCGCTTCTGCCTCTTCATTGATGGATTGAAAATAATCAAACACCTCTTCCTCTGCCGGAACCAACTCATTAACATAATGGTCCATAGCGGCTTCCTGGTCACCTTGTTGAATATATTGGTTGACCGTACCTACTGCATCGTGGAAATTCCGGTGTGCTTCTTCCATATCGGCGGTTACCCGGTTAATTACGTCATTATTCGTATTGTATTCATCCAGCCATTGCGCAAAATTACAAGCAGTATGGTCATCGCCGCCCCGAAAAGACTCCATGTTCTCTATTGCACTCATTGCATCCACCTGCAGTGCATAGTGGTCTTTCATGAATTGCTCAATATTTTTGTGTATGGTCTTAGGATCCATAATATCCCTTTCCATGAAATCTTCATGTCGGTTTTCAACCTCCTGTACGTTAGTTTCTCTCCAGTTTTCCAACTCATTCAACAACTCATCATACACCCTGGCTTCTTCCTCCGTTTGATCGAGGGGAGCAAATAACTCATTATAATGCTGATATTGCGATCTGTATTCATCAATATCCTCAAGGATTTCTCTTCTTTGCGCACGGGTTAAATTGTTATCAAGCAATTCAACATAACCTTTTTGTGTTTGTTCCATATTGCTCTCCATTTTGCCTAAGTATTCAATGCTGGGCATTCTTACGTCGGATACTTCGTGGAAAGAATTCCCAACATTATCAAGGCTTACCAGGCCAATAACACCAATTATTACAGCTATTAATACTACCAGCGAAAAGCCGGACAATAATTTTGTTCCTGTTTTTAAATTTCTAAAATTCATATTTCCTCCTAATTCAAGTTAATTATTACAATTTTTGATTTATCAGTTAAAATTTTATTACGCGTTATCTTTTACGGGTTGATTTTCAGCTTTACCAGATATCTCTGAAATTTCTTCATTACTCAGAACTTCCTGCATATCCAGAAGCATGACAAAATTGTCGTCCACTTTGGCCATACCATAAATGAATTCGGATTTGTATTGATTTCCTAAACTTGGCGGAGGTTCAATCTGGTGATCCTCAATTTCGAGAACCGATAGTACCTCATCTACAATGGCACCAATATGAACCGTATCGCCGTCCAGGTCGAGGTCCATTACGATAATGCACGTGTTGCTGGTGTACTCGGTTTCAGGCAGACCGAACTTTATACGGGTATCGATAACCGGCAGGACCATGCCCCTCAGATTGATCACTCCTTTCATATAATCAGGAGTTTTTGGCACTCCTGTGATCTTGGTCATCTCCAGGATATTCAGAACCTGGCTGACATGTACTCCGAATTCCTCCTCCCCCAGTTTGAAGGTGAGATAAGAATTGGATTCTGATTCTTTTCCTTTCATATTGATCTTTTTTAAATTATTTATTTAAATTATACTGTAACCAACCTCTACGGTAAGAGAGGAATAAAGAATAGGGTAAAAATACCTGATTTTGCAATGGCGTATTTTTACCCTATTTATTTTAAGTCTTTTTTTAAATTATTGAATTTAAGGAGATAGAAAACCAAACATAGGAAAAAAAGGTATTTTTACCTTTAACTACCAGAATATTACGTGAGCTATTTGTAATGTGCTGAATGATAATTGACTGATTCGTAGATTGACCAAGCAAGGGAAAATCCATGGTTGAATTTTGTGCATTCGTGATTTGTTGAATAGCAGGAAGTAAAAAACAAAATCAGGTGAAAATACCTAATAAATGGCCATCGTTAGGTGAAAATACGCATATGAAATCTGGAAATGCCAAATAAAAGCATAAAATAAAACACTTTAGTTTTGATGTTCCCCGAAGCCTTTTCTCTTCATGTCTCCCCATGCACGGTTGCCTCTCAGATATGATATATTTCCGCGGATGTTCCAATATACAACCAAAGGATGATAAAGAAAAGGTTCAGCCATGGCACCCAGGAAAAGCCGTAAGTTCTCCCTGGGATGTTTATAGGGGTGGAATGTCAGTTCATCATACAATAAGGCGAAGAAAGAGAATGACAGTGCAAAAAGATAGATAAAAAGCAGTATGGTGAGGAAAAGGGGCCAATTTACAAGGCCAATTACTGCCATGGTCAGGAAATAGGCAAATCCGAAGGTTTCCACAATGGGGGCAAGCCATTCAAAGAAAAACCAATATGGGTAGCCAAGCATGCCCAAAGCCCCGTACCTGGGGTTAAAAAACAATTTCCGGTGAAGAAACAAGGTGTCCATTGTCCCACGTATCCATCGGTTTCTCTGACGTCCAAATTGTTTTTGGTCGTTGGGTACTTCTGTCCACAACAATGGATCGGGAAGGTATATCACTTTATGCTTGAGGCCTTTCTCATACATGTAGCGGCGCATCCGCACAACAAGCTCCATATCTTCACCGACAGTATCTTTGAGGTATCCACCGCATCTTATCATCACTTCTCTGTCGAACATTCCTATGGCACCCGATATAATGAGCAGCCCGTTCATGTGGCTCCAGGCAATCCGCCCGATTAAAAATGCCCGCGTATATTCAACGACCTGTATGCCCGGTAAAAATTTACGGGGAACCCGTCGCTTGATCAACCGGCCCTTTTCCACTTTGCAGGAATTGGCTACATGAACGACACCTCCTACAGCAATAAGCTTCTTTTTATGGGTTTGAAGGAAAGGGCGGGATAGTTTCAACAGGGCATCGTGCTCTATGATGGAATCTACATCCAGGCATACCACATAAGGTTTGTTGGAGGCATTCAGCCCGGCATTCAGTGCATCGGGCTTACCTCCGTTTTCTTTGTCAATGATCATTAAATTGTGGTACGCCTTGTTGGTAGATCTGTAAACTCCCCTGATCGGTTGAGTATTTAGCCTTTCATGGATATGATAGTTGACCTTCTTCATTTCATAGCCGGCTATGGCTTTTTCCAGACTGTCATCAGTGCTTCCGTCATTCACAATGATCACATCGTAATTGTTATACTGAAGATTGAGCAATGCCCTGATGTTTGCAACAATACTCGAAGACTCGTTGTAACAGGGCGCAATGACAGATATCTCCGGGGCAATCGGGGAGTTGATTATTTTGTGGTATTCTGTTGCCCGGGTCTCTCTCATGTATCTGTTCAGATAGTATCCCGCAAAAAGCCACAATAAAACATACGATGCCGTAATGAATAATGAATATAATAAAATCAGGTTGTCAATGGTATTGGTAAAGATTTGTAAAAAATTTTCCATATTAGCTCGCGTTTTCAATTATATGGTGACACATGGAACGAATGGCCGGATATTCCGTTTGATCTTTTAAGGTTTTAATCTCCTGTTGATTGTTTAAACTTTGATTGTAATATGATTCCAGCAAATAAAACAGCATTTTAGGATCGGTTTCTATTTCAAGAATCTCCTGATACATTTGCTTTCTGAGATTTTTTCTTGCCACAAAATAGTCAATCATTACTTTTTTAACCGCCGTGGTTTCGTTAAGATAATGATAGCGAAAGATATCATCTACTCCCCGTATTTTGAGCTCTACAATTGTTTTATAGGCTTCAAGCCTGATCTGTTCATTGGGATGATCAATGAGCCGTAAGAGTTTCTCTGAATTTTTGTTTTTAAGGTAATACCAACGAATCAAACGCAATGCAAAAACAACGACCGAGTCGTTACCGGATTGAAGGTATTCATACAAATCAGGAATGGGAATGGAATTTTGAATCATGGCTTCATAAAGATTCATCTGGTCCCATTCGGAGAGGGTATGATGATAACCTTCAAGAAATGAGAGTGCCTGATCTGAATATTGACTAATATAGGCCAGTTGGCTGTATAATCTAACTTCAGGGTTGGGGCTTTCTGTCAGTTTGGACAGATTGATCATCATTTCTCCCCTGAAAGGACGAATTGAGAGATATTTAAGATACAAAGCCCTGATGGGCCAGGGGCCTTTTTTGATTTTTTTTAGTAAAAAAGGCTGTAGGTTGTTATCCCTGTATACATATCGCAGTTTGATTTGTTTTCTGCCGTATATGATATTGGCAAGTTCATAAAGTTGTTCAATGAGAATTTTCCTGTTGGTGGTATAATTCAGGCTGGGAAAATGAGGTACATCCAACTCATTCTGCTCATTGAGGTAACTTATCAGAATTTCCTTATACAGTTCCCAGACTTTTCTTTGCTTCCTTTGCCTGTAATGCCGGTAAAACTTAATGCTGAATACCAGGAGCGTGATTACGATAACGGATAAAATAAAAAGCACCATAAGGAAGGTAAAAACAGGGATCAGCTTATGGAATAAAGAATTCCTGGTAAATGCATCACTCGATTTCCTGGCAATATGCCTGTCCAGCCGTTCATTCAATTTCTCCAAAAAACCCCTGTTATTTTGGTTTCTGTCAATCCTTGATTCTTCTAACCGGGAAGAATCCTTTTGTTCGGATTCCATCTTTTCTGTAACGGAAGCAGGGCTATTGCAAACGGCCTGGTCCGTAAAAAGCAATACTGAAACAATCAAAAGCAGCGTACATAAAAATCGGCTCATAACAATCCGTTAGTTATAAAATTGATACATAATGCGCAATTCAGTACTTATATGGTCTCTGAAGTTATTATCCTGAAACTCTTCGTTTCGGTAGATCAATCCCAGTTTGAATATCCAGTGTTTGATGTTTTCCTGGTATTCCAGATGAACTCCCATGGTTTTGAGCCTGTTGATCTCAGCGAAGTCTATCACATAAGCCAGGCTTTCCGGTGAAGTACCATATTCAAGCTTTACACCGACATAATCATCACTGGTGGCGAGATATCTTCTCGCTCTGAAGGTATAGGTGTGGCCGGTTGCTTTTTCCTCCGGAGTAATATAGGCTCTCAGGGCAAACCAGTATTTATGGTAATACCAACCTAAAGAGCCCGTATAGAAGAATATCGGTTCGTTCCATTTCAATCCGCGGAATCCCCCTGAAAGTTCATATCCCTTATCGAAATTGTGAAACCATTCGGCAGCATATCGCTGTTCCGGGAATAATTGGGATCCGCTGTAGGCCAGGTTAAGAAAGAGATAATCTGATGGCGTGATGTGGGGATATGCGTCCAGTTGAAATTGTAAGTTGATTTTATCGGGGTTGTCTATATAGGGATGATCTGTTCCGATCAGATTGCCGTAATTGATCATACCCAGCAACAGGGAGTTCTTGAGATTCAGATCTGTCCGTAATGAGGTTACATGCCATCTTTTGATCCAGGGTTTCCTGAAAAAGTTAAAACGATGAACTACGCCTGCCTGCTTGAGCAAACCCTGATTAAGCTCTTTATAGAGGACATTGGCTTTATTATGCGCGGGTTTGATTGTCAGGAGATATTCCAGGGTTTGTGACGCCTTTTCATCCTCTTCTAAATGAGCCAGGATCTCAGCCTTTTTATAAAGCATGTTTTCATCGTTTGGATAATGATCCAAACCCTGATTGGCATAATCCAGGGCTTTGTTATAATGGTCCGTCCACCGCT
>JBKGZA010000104.1:0-11421 GCA_046545815.1 Bacteroidales bacterium | reverse complement strand
GAACAAACCGGATAAAAGCTTTCTCATTTATATCCTTATCAATGGAAAAATCTTCCTGGTTATAAAGTAAATCTATTTCTTCGATTTTAAATCTTGTAGACACCACGGAATGTTTTTTCTTTCCCGGCCGGTATTTGATATAGGTAGTTGCCACGATGGTGCCGTCTGGCAAGATTTCCATGCCGGGATAACCACAATCCGCATCGGCATAGCTGTGCAGAAGCTTAATGCGATATTGTCCTTGGTTTCCCTGTTTGATATCCTTATAGGTGCCTACCCATGCTACAAAGTGACCATAAGTCGGACTGTTCAATGCACGGTCGCGAAATGCGATTACCAATCGTCCATCGGGTGTATATACTCCCATATGTCGATCGCCGGTCAATCCCCAGGGAGTATCCACAGGTTTGCTCCAGGTATGGCCTTCATCATAGCTGCCCTTTACGGTCATGTTCACCCTTTTCTCCGGGTGATCGGGATTACTGAACAGGATCACACCCTGTTGGTTTTTCTCCGGCCAGGTGTGCCGTTCAATGGCAGCCTGACAGACGGGTTCGGTCAGTTCTTTATCAAAGTGTTGATTTTTCCAGGTGATACCCCCATCATCGCTGATGGCTACCTGCCGGGCTGACTGTGAACGGTCGTAGTTGCGCATGTTTAGCATGAGGCGTCCATCAGCAAGTTCTACTACTTCGCATTCATTTACATGATCTTGTGGACTTATACCTCCCAGCTCCCATGTTTCTCCATGATCATCGGAATAGATCACATGGGAATAACGACGTTCCGTCTTTTCTGTAACATGATCACAAGGAATGACCAGACGCCCTTTATATTCACCTTGTTGTATCTGAATGCCGCTGCCAGGCCCGGTGGCATACCATCCCCAGTTGTCTTTTTTTACTTTAGATGTAATTTCCCGGGGCTCACTCCAGGTTATGCCGTCATCTTCACTTGAAGTTACAAAGACACGGTCGTTATTCCGGCAAAATGTAAGCCAGATATGATCAGTCTCCCGGTCCACCACAACACAGGGATTACCAATGGTTATTTTTGCCGTATCTCCTTCTTCATATACTATTTTTTGTTGTGACCATGTTTTGCCACCATCCGTTGAACGCTTCAACAGGAGGTCGATGTTCCCATGATCTCTTCTGCTATACATCCGGCCCTCACAAAATGCCAGAACGCTACCCTTATTTGTAACAGCAATGGATGGGATGCGATAGGTGTGATACCCATTGGTTCCGCTTTTAAAGACAGGTTTGCCTGCCGGTTCACCGGAAGGAGCTGACCTGTTTTGCGCCTTTAAAGGCTGTGATAACATTATGATTGCTGCAAAAAGCCATGTAACCCATTTAAGATGCATTTTTTTCATATCATTGAATTTTGTTCTTTATCACTCACGGTATTTTCTGCTGTAAATGGTATGTGCAATGATGTCCTTATCTTGCTTAAAAAACAAACTGGCCATATAGCCAACGATAAAGCTGACTACAATCCCAATGAGAGCATAAAGGACAAAGGTGATATCGGAGGTGTACCTTATGGCCACTACAATTCCAACGCCTATTATAGCCCCGATGAAAGCTCCTTTCCCATTGGCCCTTTTGGTAAATATTCCCAGGAAGAAAAGACCACAGAGCACACCGCCAAAGATACCCAACACCCGCATAAAGGAATCCCAAAGCGATTTAATATCCGCATTCGCCATCAGCAATGCAAAGAAAGTTCCCAGCACACCTGCTGTAAAAGTAATGCCCCAGGCAAGACGAAAGTAACTTTTTTCTGTCTTCAAAAGGCTGAATCTTCGGAAAAAGTCCGTAACGGCAATGGTGGAAACACTGTTCATGCTTGTGGATATGGTTGACTGGGCAGCAGCAAAGATGCCGGCAA
This sequence comes from Bacteroidales bacterium, assembly GCA_046545815.1. Taxonomy (GTDB): domain Bacteria; phylum Bacteroidota; class Bacteroidia; order Bacteroidales; family UBA12077; genus JAGXLC01. Next base: position 9,525 of record JBKGZA010000104.1, on the reverse strand, counting down.
CAACCAGCCCGGATATTCCAACAGGAAGCTCCCGGGCAATAAACAGGGCAAAAATGGCATCGTTTTGGTAGGTGGGATCCAGCTTTGCAGGAAAATGGGAATAAAACACAAAAAGGGCTGTTCCCACACCAAAGAATAGTATGCTGGCCGGAAAAGTGATGACCGCGTTGGTCCAGATCGATTTTCTGGATCGCCGGATGTTGGATACCGACATGTAACGTTGAATAACAGCCTGATCGGCTGAATAGGGTACGATTTGCTGGCCCAGACCACCCAGAAGTACAACCCAGAATGCTGTTGTACCGGTAATCCCAGATAATTTCCAATCCCAATGGATCATCTGAAGCTTATCGTGAGCGGCTGCAGTGGTAAAAAATTCGGTTAACCCTCCGTCTATGCTTGCAAAAATAAGGACAATACTCAAAAAAGCCCCACCCAACAGAATGACGCTCTGGACTGCATCGGTCCAGATCACTGCCCTCAAACCACCCAGTGTACAATAAATGATGCTCAGGACACCCATGAGCAGAATGCAGCCCTCAATCGAAAGGTGAATGATTGTGGATAAGGCCAGGGCCGGTAGAAACATCACGATGGCCATACGTCCGATATGAAAAAAGATAAAGACCAGGCTGGCAAAAAGTCGTGTGCCCAGGTTAAAACGCTTCTCCAGGTATTCATAGGCACTGGTGGCATCGATTTTTCTGAAGAAAGGAAGGATATAATAAATAACAAAGGGTGCCACCAATATAATGCACATATTGATGATGAAGAAGGTCCAGTCGGTGGTATATGCTTTCGCGGGGATGGACATGAAGGTAAGTGCGCTCAGCATGGTTGCAAAAATGCTCAGGCCGGCCGCCCACCAGGGAACATTCTGTCCGCCGCGAAAATAATCATTGGTATTTTTGTTGCGGAATGAAAAATACACACCGATCAGCAACATGGCCAACAGGTAAATGCCCAGGGTGACAAAATTGATCGCTCCGAACCGGGGTTCTTCTTTTTCAATTTCGATGCGGTAATTTTCAGGGGTTCTTGTCCTCGGTCTGATCTCGCCTCCCGGTATTATGACCGACTCATTCCATTTCATTGCATTGGTTGTAACCATATTAACCGGTGATTCGCCTGCTTTAACCCATGAATTGGTTATGGTGTGGTATGACCAAATATTTTGAGGAAATCCCGGATGATCATCCTTCAGTGAGTCGGCTTTGTCGAACAATTCACCTGTAGCCCCGCCAAACATAAAAATGTGGCTTTGACCAATGGGAGCAGCCGGAGCAGCATTGAGGGGTACAGGTGCTTCCTTCTTTTTCTTCCAGTAATTTTCTTCTGTGCCGGCGAAATACTTTCGCGGATTGAACTCATAAAGGTCCTTCATAAAATGAAGGTTGCCATTTCTCATACGTCGGCCACTTACCACATAAATACACTGATCCTGACCATTATGCTGTGTGGTCGTGATGTTGTGGACGCGGGGTGGTCCGGGCCAGGGTGGCAACTCCTTCCATTCAGTATCCAAACCGGAACCTGTAAGATCGCTTATATCCAGCATCCAGAAATTTTTCATGGCTGTAGCGGGGTCATGTCCACTGGAGCCTCCTGCAAGGTAAACTCTATCTTCGAAATAAGCAGCATCGCCGTAAGCACAAGGTTCAGGGAGGGAAGGGAGATCGATGCGGGCAATACGCTTCTCTTCCGGGTTCCATTGCAAAAGAAAAACTTCACGATACACCGAGTCCCTGCTGTTTCCGCCCATACAGAGCAAACCGTATTCGGTCATTACTGAGCTACCATAAGCCAAGGGATGATTCAGATTTCCGGCATTCATCCAGCCATTATTTTCTTCCCCGAGGGGTAGCACCCAGATGTCACTGTGCCATTCTTTGTCTGATTTCCACCTGGGCTCAGGAAAGTTGGCACCGCCTGCAACAATGAGCGCTCCATTATGGATACCGCTAAAGGCTCCAGCAACCCCATAATTATTCGATTGACCTGAAACAGGAGGCAATTCAGGCAATTCTTCCCAGTTCAACACATTCATCTGCTGGCCAACAGCCATTTGCATGCTGAGAATAACGGCCAGGAAAATGGAGAAAGGTACTATGGAGTCTTTACTCATTTGAATTTTATTGTATGATCTTGTGTTTGTTGTAATAGGTAAAGTCTAAGAATGGTTAAATATAAGAAAATAAAATATTCATCGGGTCAGGCTCCCGGGATTTCCCTTTGCCTGCCTGAGATACGGTTGAAATGGGCTCCTCATCGGAAAAATTCCCCGAATTGTAGAAAACAAAATTTTTTCGATTTTTTTGATTAATTCCCGGTAAAATGTTAACTTCATGTCCTGAAAAACAAAAAATTTTTACCTTATGAAACACATTAAAAAAATAAGCACACAGCTAGTTATAGCAGCAGTGGCAGTATTTTTCCTGAGTTCCTTAAGCTCCTGCGCACCGGAGAGTCAGGAAAAGGAAATCGGAATCCAGTTGTATTCTCTGCGGGACGCCATGGGAGATGCGCCAAAAGAAACCGTCAAAAAAGTTGGCGATATCGGTTATACATTTGTGGAACCGGCAGGATACGGAGATGGAAAATTCTACGGAATGGAACCGGCTGAATTCAAAAAAGTTGTAAATAATGCCGGAATGGACATTATCAGTTCCCATACCGGGAGACCTCTGCCTGATGATGAAGACTGGGATGAAATAATGGAATGGTGGGATGAATGCATACAGGCCCATAAAGCGGTAGGTGCAGAATATATCGTTCAGCCTTCCATGGGTGAAAAAGCCTATGAAAGCCTGGAAGGATTACAGGACTATTGTGAATATTTCAATACAGTAGGAGAAAAATGCCGGGAAGCCGGGATCAAGTTCGGGTACCACAACCATGACCAGGAATTTACTACTGAATTGGAGGAAAATACCGTTTATGACTATATGATTCAGAATACTGATCCGGAAAATGTCTTTTTCCAGATTGACTTGTATTGGGCCGTTGAAGGCGGTGCCGACCCGGTCGATTATTTTGAAAAATATCCCGAAAGGTTTACTCTGTGGCACGTCAAAGACAAAGCAGAACTGGGAGCCAGTGGTATGATGGATTTCGAAAAGTACTTTCAACAAGCCGAGCAATCCGGCATGCAATACCACATTGTAGAAATTGAAGAATACAATTTTGAGCCTATTGTTAGCGTGGAAAAATGCTATGATTTCCTGATTGACGCCGACTATGTTGAAGCCAGCTATTCCGAATAAAAAATAGCCGACTTACCTGAATAAATAAAAAAAACTGCCCGAATCTCTCCGGGCAGTTTTTTTTATTATTATCAAACCTTTTTGCTGTTAAGTTGTTACCTTATCAGAAAACCTTGTTTAATCTAAAAAAGCTAGAATTATGAAGTCAAAAAGTATTGTTTTATCAATCATGTTTACAGCCATTTTATTTATGACACAGGCCAAATCTTCCTATGCACATTGTGAGATCCCCTGTGGCATTTATGGCGATTCTCTGCGTATTGAACAAATAGAAGAGCACATCCGGACCATTGAAAAATCAATGAATCAGATCACGGCGCTTTCGGAAGAAGGCGATAAAAATTACAATCAACTGGTAAGATGGATTTCCAATAAAGAAGAGCATGCCAAAAAGATTCAGGACATCGTGAGTCAATATTTCCTGCATCAAAGGATTAAGCCCGTAGAGCCTTCCAATGAAGAGGCATACGAGCGGTATGTGACCCATCTTAAGCTGTTGCACGAAATGCTGGTTTATGCCATGCAAGCCAAACAGACCACTGATCTAACTTTTGTTGACAAAATGCGGGAGACGTTGGACAAGTTTGAAGATTCGTATTTCCATTCCCATGAACATTAGAATCAGTATTAATTATTTCGGAAATACAAAGTATTCCAGGCAACAAATCCCCATCTTTATTTCTAATATAACGAGGTGGGGAATTGTTACCTAAAAATCTAAATCCCAAATTTCAAGCATCAAATTACAGAACTCGCCCGGCAATTGACAGGTAATATTCAGATTCCAATTACCGAAATTCTAAACACTCCATAAATAAAATTCCCTGCATTGAAAAATTGATTATTGGAAATCTTTGTTATTTGGGAATTAAGACTTGGTGCTTGATTAAAGGCGACAAACAACCTTTGGCCATCCATCATTAGCTTCCCTGCACATTCACATTGGTCAGTCCTGTTTTTTGGGCATACTGGACGGCTTCCTGGTACTCCTTTCTGGTAATCCGGCGGTCGATCTGAGGATAGTCACCGGCCTTATAGTTAGGCTGATATTGAGCCATAAGGTGAATATACGTATCTTTTGGCAGATTACCGGCAACCCACTCAATAACATCTTTTGTTCCGCTCACACCATTGGGAAGCACAAGATGCCGTATCATCAATCCACTGTACATCAGGCCGTCGTCTGCAGACCTGGCCACACCAACCTGTCGATGCATTTCCTTAAGGGCTGCTTTTGCCATTTCCGGATATTCACGGGCACCTGAAGAATATTTGGCAGCCATGCTGCTCTTGAAATATTTAAAATCCGGAAGATAAATATCTACTATTCCATCAAAAAATTTAAGGGTTTCCACTTTCTCATATCCACTGGTATTGTACACCAATGGAAGCCGGAGGCCTTTCTCCGCAGCTTTATTTAAAGCCAGCAAGATATGGGGTGTATAATGCGTAGGGGTAACTACATTAATGTTTTTGCACCCCATTTCCTGCAAACGCAGCATCATGGAAGCCAGATCATCAATGCTTCGCTTCTTTCCTCTGCCTCCCATACTTATCTCCCAATTGATACAATAAACACATCGAAGGCTGCAATGGGTGAAAAAGATGGTACCCGAACCACCCTCACCAACAAGAGGTCGTTCTTCTCCAAAATGCGGATGGAATGAAGAAATTTCCAATTGAGACGTGGATTCACAGTCCCCTTTTTGCGCGTCAAGGCGGTTGCTATCACACTCCCGCGGACATATATCGCAAATGTTCATCATTTCCCATAGAATTTCACCCCTGCGCTTCAGCTCCCCTGACCGGTGGAGTTTTACATATCCAGGCTCGAAGGAAGATTCACGGGATTGAGAAGATACTGATGTAGCCATAACACCTGCATTTTTTTTTGGATAACCGGATGATTTTGAGTACCACAACCAGGAAAATAACCGGTTTAACGGGAAAAGAAAAAACGTTATCACCCCCAGGCGTCTCAGAAAATTCCTCCGGGAGGAAGATTTATAATGGCTTCGTTGAATAGTCATAGTGTTGGCTGTACTTTTTTATTGATATCAATAGGTTTTCCACTTGAATCCCTCCGGATTCATTACGGTAATGTTTTCGCCGGACTGCGTCAGCACCAGCAACCCATGTTTTTCTGCCAGTTCATAGCTGGCAGACGGGACACTCATGCCTGCAACTACCCCTATAATCTTTTTATCTTCGTACTCAGTAAACAATGGTTTGAACCTGGCGAGTTTCCGGTTAACAAAATCCTCTATATCACCGGGATGAAGTTTGTATTTCACTTCAATCACAATTATATATTCCCCATTATGAAGCACAATATCATATTCCCCCTGTAATTTTCTGGATTTTCTCGCCAGATGATCCACTTCGTTATATTCTATTCCAAAAACAGAATTACGGGATTCCAACCCTTTCCTGAAAAATTCTTCCGCAACATCCTTACTGTTCTCCGATACCCCGCCATAAAGTTTCGCCAGCTTGTCAATCTTGCGGTCGGTTTCCTTAAATTTTTTATCTGTTTCCCGGAACATCTTCCATACATCATTGAAAGAAACTGGTTCGCCGTATTCGGATAAGGGTTCGTTGGCACTATTTTTATCTTTTTTGCTCATATTTTTGCTTTTTCCAACAAAGATATTATATTTTCTCTGAAACCAGATTATTCACAAATAATTCCCACGCTATTCTTCCCGCCTCCCTAATACTATATGTATAAAAAATCAGTTTTAAATAAAACGTAAAGAGACAAACCGATATTTTTGAGCAAACCAAATACTGACAGGAACAAAAGAATATCTCTGATGCCCAAAAGATCAATTACAGACTGAATGATTTGATTTTTAAATACTTACCAGTCCCCATAGGCTGTCTGGGTTGTTTTTACTGAGATTTATGACTACGTTTGCAGCGATATAAACAAATATAAAGAAACCAGCGAATGTACCGGTATAAATTATGGCATTAACTGACAAAGACATCGAACAAATAGAAGATTATCTGCTTGGAAAAATAACGGATGAAGCAAAAAGACAAATAGAGGAAAGGATAAAGACAGACCCGGATTTTGCTGAAGAGGTTGAATTTATGAGGGATGTCATTTTAGCTACCCGGGAAAAAGGAAGAGAAGAGACAGATAAGATTCTTAAGGAGACGCAACAGGAAGCGAGGCCTGAAGAAGAAGGGAAGCCTGAAAAAGAAATGAAAAAACAAATCGGTTCCTGGAAAAGGAAAATACTGAACATCCTGCAGAAGAGGATCAAACGCCTTATTAAGATATAATTATTTAGACCCAATAAAAATTAAGCACATTATAAGAATGAACCGGACCAGGACTTTCGTTTCTTCTCAGGATTCTCTATTTTTGAAAAGGAAATTATTCAGCATTATAAAACAAAAAAAAATTGAAATTATGGCAACAATAGGAGAAATGTTCCAAAGCGCAAACTGGAAAGAAGAAAAGCATGTTCCGGTGATTGAATGTCCTGATAAAGTAAATGCCAATGAAATGTTCCAGGTAAAGGCATCTTTAGGCAAAGAAATTGCTCATCCGAATACCACAGAACACCACATCCGGTGGATACAGCTTTATTTCAAACCGGAGGGTTCCAAATTTGCTTATCACATTGGTTCTTTTGAATTCGCGGCCCATGGAGAATCCGTTGACGGTGCAAACCAGGGACCGGTTTACACCAATCACTCCGTAGTTTCTGAATTTAAAACAAGCCAGTCCGGCACACTGATTGCTACCTCCTACTGCAACATTCACGGACTGTGGGAAAATTCCATGGAGATCAAGGTGAAATGATTTTCCCATGGGTGCTATTTATTAAAAAGTCGCTAGCATGATTTCATGTCTGGTGGCTTTTTTGATGAATTAAAGAACAGAGGTCAGAGATTAGAGATCAGAAGTCGGAAGTCAGAGGTCAGAGGTCGGAACCTTGCAACTAGTAACAGGCAACGAGGGTAAGACAGCACGAAAGAACGAGGGGCGAAAAAACGAGGAGGCGAGCGATCCGCAAAAGGAAAGTCGCGTAGCGACGGCATTATGGTAGAAAATGAAGCTCCTGCATTACACAAAGCCCGTTGGGCAGGCATTTTATTTCTTATGCACCCCCGTCTGTTGCGTGCAGGCCCGCCTGCCGTCAGGCGGGTATTGTGTTCCATTTATTTTTCACCAAAGACGAGGAAGCAGCTTAAGAGGAGTGAGAAAGAAGGCATGAGTTGCGTGTAGTGAATGGTGACAAACACTGAATCGAAAACATCCAACAAACCTTTGCTAATGGTATCCCGAGACGCGAGAAACGTGATGCGTCACCTCATCTTGGCTCCAGTATCCGGTCTTCTATCGGGGTCGACAAAACAATGGAAGTATTGGGCACCCCATATTCAATAAACCGATTAATGAGCCTCTCCAGTTGCGAACTTTCGCTCAGTGCAACCTTGATTACCATATTATCACCTCCTGTTATGCGATTTACTTCAATGACCTCAGGAATGTCATGCAATTGTTCAACAAATTGCTGAATACTCCCCGGATTCATTTTAAAATGAATAATGGCCATCAGTGAATATCCGATCTTTTCCAGGTCGAGTTTCGCCTGATATCCCTTTATAATACCATTCTCCTCTAATTTCTGAACCCTTTCCTTTACAGCAGGTCCGGTAAGCCCTATTTTTTTTCCCAGTTCTGTATAAGATATTCTGGCATTTTTCTGAAGCTCCACCAAAATTTTGCGGTTATAAACATCGTAAACTTTAGATTCCATATTAAACATTTTAATTTTTTAAACTTTTAAAGTAAATATACAAAATACTTTTTATTTTTTAATAAAACCCAAGAACTTTCCCACTAATTTTGTAGATATTCTTTTTTACTAAAAGTATGGAAACAGTTCAACTGATCATATTAATGCTCGGTGTGGGTCTGGGATTTTTCGTGCAAACTGTGGCGGGCCTTGCAGGCGGACTCTTTGCACTCCCTATTATCCTGCAGGCATTCCCTATGCAGGATGCTGTGGCTTATTTATCCATTTTTCTTTGCATTTTCAGTATTCTGATGGTATTCAAAACCTGGACCCAAATCGATAAAACCACCGTCAAAGAACTGGCGGCAGGGATTATTGCCGGTCTGGGATTGGGTGTACTCATACTGAAAACAGGAAATCCCTTAGTATTAAAAAAATTGCTGGGCGTTTTTATACTCTTTTTCATTGGTTATCATTTAATCAGCAATAAGAAAATCCGGCTACCGGGAAAACTGGGGATACTTTTTGGACTGGCAGGAGGATTTTTCTCCGGTGTTTTCTCTGCAGGAGGCCCCACGTATGTAATGTATGTTTATAATAAAATAAATTCCGCATCCGTATTCAGAGCCACAATTATTGGAATCCTTAGTATTACCAATATCTTAAGGATACCCATGCTGATTGCTTCCGAAATTCTAACGACTGATATTCTGATTCACTCGCTTTATATTCTCCCGATTTTCACAATAGCTCTTTTCTTCGGGAACCGCATATATGGAAAAATCAACGAAGTGCTCTTTAAAAATATATTGGTCATTCTTATGGCAGCTTCAGGAATTTCCCTGATCGTGCGCTAAACCTTGATTTACCATCATACAGGACAGCAAAAATGCGCAGATCAGGGCAATTCCCTGAATTTTTAAAAACTCACTTGACACGTTTCCTTTTCTGAAAATTTTATCTAATATTTGTTAGAGATATTCGTTACTTTCATACCCAATAAGATATAATATAAGTGAACAGCAAAAACACGATCATTCTGCTGATAATCGCATCAGTATTTTATGGCCTTTTTATTGGCTGCGAGGAGCAGGGATTTGTTGATGATCCTTCCGCCAGTCTGAGCCTTTCTACTGATACGGTAATGTTTGATACGGTATTTACCACCATCGGCTCAGCAACTAAAAGATTCACTGCTAAGAATCCGTACAATAAAAAAATCAATATAGGCACCATCAAACTCGCCGGAGGTAAGGGTTCTGATTATCAACTTAATATCAATGGCACCCCAACCCACTCAATGTCTGATGTCGTACTTAATCCCCATGACAGCCTTTACATTTTTGCAGAAGTTACCATCGAGCCCAACAACGAAAACAATCCCCTGATCGTTAAAGATTCAGTGATCTTCAACATAAATGGGAACACGCAGGACATCAAACTGATAGCCTGGGGTCAGGATGTGCATCTGGTGAAGAATGAAGTGCTCAAAACCAAAACCT
>JBKGZA010000103.1:0-11438 GCA_046545815.1 Bacteroidales bacterium | reverse complement strand
GGTCTGCTAATGCTTCTGGTGATCGGACCGGGGGAAGAATTGCTCTGGAGAGGCTATGTGCAGGGGAATCTCACCCGAAAATACGGAAAAATCAAGGGTTTTATTTGGGCTATAATCCTTTACACTTCTATCCATGTGGCCACAGGCAACCTGGTGCTCATTCTCGCTGCACTGGCCGGTGGTATTTTCTGGGGCTGGATGTATATGAGATACCGGTCTATACTGATGAACAGCGTCAGCCATGTGATATGGGACATTGCCGTGTTTCTGATCTTCCCTTTCAGCAGCTAAGGGTGCAGAATAGGGGTCCATTTCACCGGCACCGGATGGCTTATAAAGTTATATTTATTCTTCAGGGTTTGGCTTTGATCTTTATTTGTCCGGCATTGACTCTGATTTCCCCTGTCTTCCCCTTTCCGGCCCCGGTTTCGATGCTTTTTTAGTATCAAATGCCTCAGGGAGGTACCCTTTTCTCTTACCGGACTTCTCAATTGCCGTTCTGAACAGCAAAATTACTGTTCAAAACAGTAATTATACTGTTAATGACAACAACAATACTAAATAATACTATATTAATACCGTTTTATACAGTATTAATTCTGCTTTAAAGACCAATAATACTGTTAAAAACAGTAATTATAGTGATTTAAACATTAAATTAGGAATTCTGAGCATTAATAGAGGTGTTTCGAACAGCAATGATGAGGTTAAATGAAACAAAAAAAGAAGATGGTTGGTAAATATTGGGAATGCACCCTGCCATTCGGTTTTGCGGGATAAATCCTGAATGATATTCTTAGATATATTAATAAATAGGATTATGGGAGCTTGAAAAGATTCTTACTGGTTGTTTCCCTGGATTTCCTTAGATGGGCCTCGCCCCGGATAATTGTCTTTTAACTTCTCATAAGCCTCACGGGCACCAAAAATTTTTGCCCTTTTGGCACTTTTCATATAATCATATATCAACAACGAGTTCTTCAACAAATGACTACCCGCAAATATAATACTATCGACCAACCCATTTCGTACTGTTTCAATGGTAAAAAAGAATCTGCGAAGGGTATTCACAGCTTCACGCTGGTTATTGAGATCCTTCATGTTAATATAAGGAGGTCGCAATGCGGGATCACTCTTAGCATAGGAGATGGCATTATTTACAAAACTAAAGTTTCGGTCTCCCATTTTGGGAAGGAACTGACGCTCTTTATTCGTAAGTTTTGTAAGATGGGGCAGGAGTTTCTTGTCGAGTGTGTCCAGCGCCTTTTCGATTTCTTTAAGATCTTCTTCCGGGATATTCAGATATTTATATGGTTCCATGAAGCGAAAATTAGAAGTGAGAAAAACATATAAGCGGCCAATCAGGGGATCAAAATATAAAAAAATGACTTTCTATCCAATTTTTAGATGTTATTTTGTTTTTGGTTATCTTTGAGGCGTCTATTTTGAAAAAAAAACAGCATTTTATATTTCTGAACCTTTTCCTGTCCACACATTTTTTTGATAATCATATCTTATAGATTTATGATAAATAGTAGTATTTTATAGGCAGGCTTTTTTAGAATGTAAAATTTAATGCAAGCATGTTGCCTTATGGATAAGAATACTGAACAGACGAGGAAAGTCATTTCCGGGAATAAGAACGAGATCGGCACGAAGATCGTGCACAAGCAATATGAGCAGAATCCGGCCTATTGGCAGCAGTTGGGTTCGGAAGGTGAACAAATCAGGATCCGGGATGCGGACTACCACATCTCTTTCCTCACTGAAGCCATTGCGTTGAAGGATCCGGAAATCTTCACCGATTATGTGGATTGGGTCAGACTATATTTCGAAGGGCATGGCTATTCACCCCAATTCATTATAAGTGGTTTAAAATCCATGCATGAAGTTTTAAAGGAATTTTTACCCGGAGATTTATACCATACGGCAGCTAAGTATCTGGATGCCGGTATACGTAAAATGCATGAACCATTTAAAGAAGTCCATTCCTATATAGATGAATCTAAACCTCTTGGTAAGCTGGCCAGTGCTTTTAACGAAGCTTTGCTTCAGGGCAACCGGCGTGAGGCAAGCCGAATGATTCTGGATGAGGTGGAGAAAGGAACGCCAATCAAGGATATTTATTTACATGTATTTCAGACATCACAACTGGAGGTGGGACGGTTGTGGCAGGGAAACGACATCAGCGTGGCCCGGGAGCATTTTGTCTCTGCCGCCACTCAGATGATCATGTCGCAGTTGTATCCTTACATCTTTTCTACTGAACGTAACGGCCACAGCTTTGTAGGTGCCTGTATTGGCAGTGAGCTGCATGAAATCGGCATACGCATGGTAAGCGATTTTTTTGAGATGGAAGGCTGGGATACCTGGTATCTGGGAGCGAATACACCAACCGAAAGTCTGATCCAATCCATTAAAGAAAATAAGGCTGAGGTACTGGGGCTTTCTATTACCATGCCCTATCATATCAGCTCGCTTCAGGAGGTTGTCAACCGCATCAGGCAGGATGCATACGGGAAAAATGTTAAGATACTGGTGGGTGGGAATGGCATCAATAATAAAAAGTACCTGTGGAAAACCATTGGTGCCGACGGTTATGCACCTGATGCACAAAAAGCCATAGAAATGGTCGGTAAGCTGGTAAGGTGATGATCAAAAATTCGGTAGGTAGGTCTTCTCCCGAAATATGACGAGGCAATAAATTTCAGTCAACCAATTTCAGATATGACAAATTCCAAAAATAATTCTGGCGGTTTTGCCCTGTTATGCAGCAAGGAGGGCGTCACCGAACAAGTGATAAGGGATGACCTCGGTATTGGAGATATGGCCCCGGAAGGCAGATTGTTTATTGATCTGATGGATTCCGGCAGCCGCATCAAGTCCATGAATTTTTTGTTCGACATCAAAACAAAAGATGTAGCCTATGATCATCAACTGAATGTGTGGGTCGGGGATGTTGTGAAAACCCTGTCATTTGTCGGAGTAATACTGAAAAATAAGATCCTTGTTATTGCGGCAAATGATCAGGAAGAGGCCATGGAGTTTACCCGCGACCTTCAGCATATTCACAACGAGCAAGCCAATACCATCCGGAAACTGATGAAAGAGAAAATGGCCCGTGAGAATGAAGGAAGCCGGGATCAGGATTTCTCTTACGACGATATGAGCGCCCTGAATAATGAGCTGATTAATCTTCAGCGTGAACTGGCCAGAAAGAATGCCGAGCTGAAACGTGTCAATGACCTGAAAAATCAGTTTCTCGGTATGGCTGCCCATGACCTTAGGAACCCCCTGGCCATCATACATACTCAGTCGCAACTTTTGATTGAGAGGGCCTCAGGTAATTTACCGCCCCATTATCAGAAATTTCTTAATAACATTTATTCCACTGCCCAGTTTATGCTCCATCTGGTGGAAGACCTTCTGGATGTGTCCAAAATTGAATCGGGCAGGCTGAACCTGAACCTGCAAACCTTTAATCTGGTCGAACTTGCCCGAAACAATCAGGCGTTGAATCAGGTATTGGCTGACAGGAGAAACATTCAGCTTCATATGGAATATTCCGTTGATCCCATCTATATAGAAGGGGACTGGCATAAGCTGGAACAGGTTTTTAATAATTTGATCGGCAATGCCATCAAATTTGCCCCTTCTGATTCTGAAATCCGGGTTTTGCTGGAAACCAGTAACAATTATGCACATGTATCCGTAGAAGATGAGGGCGCCGGAATTTCTCCGGACAGGCAGGAAGATATTTTTCAGCCTTTTCAAAAGTCCGCTGAGAGCAGCGCAACTGAAGAAAAAGGTACCGGTCTGGGATTGAATATCGCAAAAAGAATTGTGGAAGGGCACCAAGGCGGGATATGGGTTGATTCGGAAGAGGGGAAGGGAACTGCCTTCAGATTTACTTTGCCATTGGCAAAGGATGTGGAGAGTGAAAAGGAGATGGATCAGGAGAACAATGAACCCTTGGCTTATAACCTGAAGAATAAGACCGTTCTTTTTGTGGAGGATGATGTTTCCAGCCGTAGACTCATGGAAGAGATGCTAAGTCCTTCTTTTGAAAATATTATTTCGTGTGCCAATGGAAATGAAACGCTGGAGGCTTTGCAGAAACATTCTGGTATTGATCTGGTGCTTTTGGACATTGATCTTCCCGATATCGACGGGAGGGAAATTGCCCGAAAGATCAGGTCATTTGATCCACATGTCCCCATCATTGCTCAGACCGCGTTGGTTAAACCGAACGACAAAAAGAGCATTCTGGAGGCAGGAGTTGATGAATATCTGGCAAAACCAATTGACTGGAAGGTATTGTTTGATATCATGTCGAAATATCTGGATGAACGATAACAAAATTATTTTCAAATCAGGAGAGGTGAGATATATCATCGGTTAAATGAATCCGAAAGAAAAAAACATTTTTGTTCTTGTGGTATCTTTGTTTTCTATTGAACTGGCCGGTGAGAGGTTGTTGGCTCCTTTGGCTGAGCCGGCATAATACATTTAAAATGCTTTGGTTATGAGAGCTTTTTTCAGGACCTTGTTTCATTATAAGATTGATCCCCTTGAAGATTATGAATCTGTTCTGGCACAAGTTTTAAAATGGGTGATACTTGTTTTGATCATCATAGGATTGCCCAGCGTGACTACAGGAATTATAGAAGCCATTAGGCTTGAGCAGGTCCACACTGCAATTCTTTATGCCATATTTTTCTCCCCTCTGGTCATTGTGGCAGTTTTACAAGACCGGCTGCACCATAAATGGGGTGCTGCCATTGTATTATCCTGCCTGTTCATTTTTGCTGTACATAACATTACGGTTTTCGGATTCAGTGGTGCGGGCATACCCATCTTTCTGACATTTTTTATTCTGATGACTGTTTTTTATGGCCGGAAAGCGGGGTTGCTTTCCATAGTGGCCAGCATAATCCCGATGGCTGTCATTGGATATTTGATGGTTCAGGGGATTATGTCACTCGACGTGAATTTAATGCACATCTCAACCTTGCCCGTATCATGGGTAACTGCTACTTCTATAATGTTTCTCCTGGGCATATTGGTGGTTGTTGGTTTCAGCTTTATTCAACAGAACTTTACTCATATTACCCGCATTTCGAAAACTCAGGCTGAAGAGCTCAGAAAGATGAATCAGAGCCTAAAGGAAGAAATTCGCCATAAGGAAGAAATACAGGAGAACCTGGAAAGAGCGAAGGAAAAAGCTGAGGAAAGTGACCGGCTTAAATCGGCTTTTCTGAAAAATATGAGCCATGAAATCCGTACGCCCATGAATGGTATCATGGGTTTTGCCAGTTTGCTTGAGTGCGATCATCAGGAAGCCGAAAAGGTGGACGAGTATGTAGAGATGATCAAAAAAAGCGGGAACCGGATGCTGGAATTGCTCAACAACCTGATGGCCATTGCCATGATTGAATCCGGAGAAACAAAGATACGGAAAAAGGAAACTGCTCTGAATACACTGATGGATATTCTCCAATCACAATTTATGCTTGAGGCTGAAAAGAAAAACCTCTCCCTTGTTACCGAAAAAGGTTTTCATGACCATGAAGATGAGATCGTAACTGATGGGGATAAGTTAAAGCAAATATTAACCCATCTGCTCAACAACGCAGTAAAATACACCCATAAAGGCCGGATAACATTTGGTTATAGGGGAAATGACGGAGCCATACAATTCTACGTCAGCGATACCGGCATCGGCATTTCTCATGATATGCAGAAGAAGATATTTGAAAGATTCAGACAGGTGGAATTAAGAACTACACGGGAATATGACGGAGCAGGTTTGGGACTTAGCATTGCCAGGGCTTATGTGGAAATGATGGGTGGCCGGATGTGGCTGAATTCAACACCCGGCCAGGGAAGTACCTTTTATTTTACCATATTCCATCAGTCATCGGACGAAGATGTTACACCGGGTGAAAATGCCTCTGCTTCAATAAAGCAGCAATTGCCCGGAGATTTAAAATTACTGGTGGTTGAAGACGATGAAACCAGTTATATGTTAATCCGGGAGATAATGGATGATACGGGAATCACCCTTCTGAGGGCAAAAAATGGTAAGGAGGCCGTTGAAAAACTGAATGACCTTTCAAAAGATGACCTTATATTGATGGATATTAAGATGCCTGTAATGGATGGCTATGAAGCCACCAGGGCGATTAAGCAAGCCCGGCCTGAATTGCCGGTAATTGCTCAAACGGCCTATTATTCTGAAGAAGATCGAAAAAAAGCTTTAAACGCCGGTTGTGATGCTTATGTGACCAAACCTATCAATGTGGAGGAGTTAATGGGTTGGATCCAGAGGCTCCTGAGCGTCAACTGGGAATCTTCATGACGCTGAGTCATTGTATTGATATTGGCGGATTTCCCGTATGAAACCCGCATACAGGAACTTTCACAACAAGCCAATGAATAAAGCATGCGGGTTCCAACAAGCAAAATACACAAATTTGGCATGTAAATCAATTTGAAAGTCAAACTTTTTTCCTTCTTGAGACAGCCCCCGAGGTACCAGTCATTGCATTCTCTTAGAAAGCGCTTTCCAGGTATTTGTTATCAGGAAGCTGTCTTCCATGTGTCCGATCAGTTGGTAGAATCGTTTGACGGGGGTTGCAAAGGTCAGTTTCCGGGGTTCGATATGCGGACGGGCTGAAGGATCGAACATGCCCACAATGCTTAACGGGTTTTCCTTCTCTTTTTCCGAATACGGATACATGATAATTGCCCCGCAACCTGAAGACATGGGGGTTTTTACTCCGTTGGGTTCGGCATAGTCAAAGTTGGCCAGCATGAACAGGCCGGCGAGCACATCCGGATCAGCAAAAACAATCACCACTTCGGGTTCATCGGTTTCATCCAGCTTATCCCAGCGTTTAAATACCAAGCTTTGTCCGTGGGGTTCAATCTGAGGGATATGGCGCATCATTTCCTCTACCAGCTCGGGGTCTTTTTTATAACGTTCTCCTTCCATTTTATCAGGAATTCCACAAGACAGAAAGTACGGAAAATTTTTGGACATTTTATGGGAAAATCCTGTATAACGCCTGCCACCCATGCATCTTATATTATTTTTATTGAAAACCAGGGTGTTCCCATTTCTGACCTGGTTGAGCTCGGCGATGATGCAGTGATGTCCTTCCGGTTCTGCATCCGACTGTGCATCTTGTGGGTCATCGGTGTAGTAAAAGGTAATGGGAAGCTCGGCTTTGGGGAAATACTTTAGCCAGAGATCCATGAATTTTTTTTGTACGTGTGTGTCCATAGGCTTTTAATCTTTAAGGAATTTGACAACATTTAAAATATTATCTAAAATAGACAATTTTAACCTTATGGGCATTCACTTTTTGATTATTTAGAATAAGTTAAGATTGTTAAACCCACGGTACATATGATACAGTTTGATTTTATTAATTTTGTCCCGCATTTCGGGCAAAATTTTGCAGAAATTAGAATGATTTGTTTGCCAACATTCGTCCGCAGGAAATTGTGAATTTAAACCATAGAACGTAACGGAGAACTTGATAATTGGGTATGCATAATTGTAATCTTACAGAACAGGAGTTGAAATGGTTGTATCAACAAAGTCTTAAAGCAACCAAATTTACTTAGGCGGCTGAGCATGATCGGGTAGAAAATGCCAGTTCAGTATTTAAATTGATATAGAATAGTTTTCTGTTTTACTTCATTTCGGGGTTTTTGACCCTTCCCCAAATAAAAAGAATAAGCGGCTACAGTCAGATACTGTAGCCGCTTATTGCCTTGTAATAGCTCATTATTCCGCTAAGTTTCCATTCTCTATTACAGGTTTATCAGAAGTTCTCAAATTTGTTATCCTCTTTTTCATTGTTGTACATCTTCAGGTCCATGCCGCCTTTAGAGGATTTTTTTTTCTGGCCTTGTGCACCGGCGGCGGTTTGAGCAGCAGGCTTTGGCTGGTTGGTTTGGGTTTTCTGCATCACCTGACCGTGTTTTTCATTCCCATTCCCATTGCCATTGCCATTGCCATTCCCCCCGGCAACAAAATTCAGTGGATTGATGTTTTGTGAAACATTACTATTGTGCTGGTCAACTGTAAAATAAGCAATGATTTGCTTTAGCTGTTCGGCCTGACTGGACAGTTCTTCGGCGCTGGTTGCCAGCTCTTCTGATGAAGCGGCATTTTGCTGGGTTACTTCGTTTAACTGCTGTATGGCATTGTTCACCTGATCGCCACCACTATTCATCTCATTGCTTGCTGCTGTGATTTCCTGAACCAGTTGTGTGGTTTTCTCAATTTCCGGAACGATCTCATCCAGTTGCTCGCCTGCCTTCTCTGAGATCCGAACACCCGATTTGGATTTTTCATCAATTTCGTTTGCTGCTTCGGCACTTCTTTCCGCCAGTTTCCGAACTTCAGATGCTACAACGGCAAATCCTTTGCCGTGCTCACCGGCTCTTGCTGCTTCTACTGCTGCATTGAGTGCAAGGATGTTCGTCTGGAATGAGATATCATTGATGATGGTTATTTTTTCAGCAATCTCTTTCATGGATTCGACCGAATTCTGTGCTGCCCGGTTCCCTTCCTTGATGTTTTCCGTAGCTGATACGGCAATTTTTTCCGTTTGCTGCGCATTTTCCGTGTTCTGCTGGATGTTGGAGGCCATCTGTTCCATTGAGGAGGAGATTTCTTCCGCCGATGAAGCTTGTTCGGTAGCCCCCTGGGATAGCTGCTGCGAGCCGCTGCTCATCTGCTGACTTGCTGCTGCTATATTGTCTGCACCGGTTATAATGTTGCCAACGATTTGCCTGAGCTGTTCTACCATGCGTTTCATGGCCTGATCCAGTTCCCCGGTCTTGTCAATCTCCACGGTAAGGTCGCCGTCGGCTACTTTCTCAGCTACTTCCACGCTTTCTCTCAGGGTCGTAACCATCTCCCTTAAGGCGTCATCCAAATCGCCTTTGTCGGTTTGCTTTGCCATTTCATTGGCTTTGGTTAGCTGTCCATCAGCGACGGTATTTGCTAGCTTAACGCTGTTACGGAGCTTGCTGAGCATGATTTTGAGCTGATCCAGCATCGCCCCGATCTCATCTTTAGTCGTATCGGTGATTTCTGCGGAGAAATCCCCGTTGGCTACACTCGTTATCGCTTTGTTAGCTTTACCCAGCCCTTTGGTAATGCTGTTTACTATCCACCAGGCAACTCCTATACTGATCAATATACCAGCTATTATCAAGAGCACGCCCTGTTCTCTCGCTTCTTCATAATTTGCGGTACTGGTGGTCTTGTCCGTTGCCAGTTGATCCTCATTAAGCCTGACAATATCAGCCATCAATACTTCAGCTTCGTTCAGTAATTCACGTCCTTCTCCGTTGGAAATTTCCCAGGCCGTGTTGTTGGCTTCTTCCTCCGATATAACTTCCCCATTTGTCGTTGTACTCTCAATGATAAGGCTTATGACATTTTCCAGATTTTCTCCGTAAGAGGCCCAGATTTTGTTGAACTGCCCGAGCTTAATTTCCCCTTCGTTATCCACCCATTTTTCCATTTCAGTTAAACGGTTTTGCATTTCCCTTTCCGTTTCCTGAATGTGTTTCCGGATGTCTTCTTCTTCATCCTGATTGTCGGCCAGGATCAGATTCTTTTCTGCCCTTGATATTTTCAGCATATCCTGATTAACCCTTGCTGCAAGCTTGATTTTCTCGGCGGTAGAATCAGTTACCCTGTTTAACCTTTGGTTCATCCTGGAAAGCGAATTGCTTCCTACAAAATAAATAACTCCTGCAATAACTATCATGATGATAAATGACAGGATCAGTTTGGCTTTGATGTTTAATTTCATGATTCTAAAGATTTGATGTTTGATGGAATTTTGATATTAAAATAATTGATTACTTCAGCTATTGATCTTCTCTTCTTCGGTATTTTGTGCCAGTTGTTCAAGCTCAACCACAGAGATAACCTTTTCCATGTCCAGCATCATTATAAAACCATGATCTGCTCTGGCCATTCCGTAGATAAATTCCGACTGGTATTGATTTCCCAGGTTCGGCGGTGGTTCAATATCCCCCGCTTCAATTTCTATTACCGAAAGCACTTCATCAACAATGGCACCGATGTTAACCGGGTTGCCATCCAGGTCGAGATCAAGCACGATAATGCATGTCTTGCTGGTGTATTCCGTTTCAGACATGGCGAATTTTACACGGGTGTCGATTACCGGAAGTACCGTACCCCGAAGATTGATGACTCCTTTCATAAAATCGGGAGTTTTAGGTACCTCTGTTATCTGTGTCATCTCCAATATATTCAGTACCTGACTTACATGAACTCCGAATTCTTCTTTGCCAAGGCGAAAGGTCAAATAGGAATTGTTTGTGTTTTTTTCTTTATCCATAATTTTATAATTTATCTATTTCTTACGGTAATTGCCATAAAAGTTGGGTGTAGCCCGGGGTAAATGGACTTGATGTATAAGTATTTTTACCTGGCAGTGGGGTATAAATACCGGAACGGGCTTAGCTTTTTCAGATAATGCATGTATCGCGGTTAACATCAGTTGGGTAGGGTTCTTCCACTGGCTTTTGCCGGGTAATTATCGGCCCTTTCAACTTTTCTATTCTCCGGTTTGTTTATTTTTGATGCAAAAAGGATAAAATATATGGCTACCAATGAATTTCTTGCCCGGGAGTCTATGAAGGCGAAGGGGAAACCCTTGCAAAAGATGTTTGAAAAGGTACCGAAACGTTACGATTTTTTGAATCGTCTGTTAACCTTCAGGCTTGATGAGGTTTGGAGAAGAAAGGCTGCGAAAAGAATTCTTTCTGAACAACCCAAAGAAGTAATGGATATGGGCACAGGAACCGGTGATCTGGCTGTCAGGCTTGCACGAAAAATAAAAAACGGCAGGGTGACCGGCTATGATTTCAGTAAATCTATGCTGGAGGTAGCTCGTAAAAAAGCCGCACGCTATGGGTTGGATAATGTTGAATTTATCGAAGGCGATGCAGCCGCCATACCCTTTGAAGACAAAAGCTTTGATGTTGCGGGCATTTCATTTGCCTTCCGGAACATCACCTTTAAAAATCCCAATACCAGTTTATATCTAAAGGAGGTCTTCCGAATCCTGAAGCCCGGCGGTAAGTTTGTGATAGTGGAAAGCAGTCAGCCACATCTCCGTCCTATGCGTTTTCTGTTTCATCAATATTTTAATTATATTGTTTCCGGAGTTGGAGGGCGAATTTCAGGTTCCAAAGGGGCTTACCATTATCTGGCTTATTCAGCCCGTAATTTTTACACCCGTGAGGAACTAACCGGTTTGCTTACAAAATATGGGTTCATTTCGGTAGAGCATACCCCCATGTTCTTCGGAGCAGTTGCAATGACTGTAGCCACCAGACCGCTCATCTGAGCTTTTATTTCATGGCATTTGACT